>JBBQJY010000018.1:0-18176 GCA_038326365.1 Candidatus Curtissbacteria bacterium
GATAGGATCAACTAAACCATTGGCATTCATCATGATAAGTGTTACCGGATAAAAACCAAGCGCTGATAGGGCTGCGGCAACAATTAGGCCGGAATAGAGAGCTCCCATTATGCTTTTGTTTTTAGGAAGACGAACGAAAAATGTAGCAATTATCGAGGCAATTATTGCAACACCACCAAGAGCAAGCGGATATATAACCGCATTCAAAAGATTAGGAAATAGCAAATTTCCAAGTAACATTGCGGCGACCAAAGTTACTGCGTAAGTTTCAAAAAGGTCGGCTGCCATTCCGGCACAATCTCCGACGTTGTCTCCAACGTTGTCTGCAATAACAGCTGGATTTCTAGGATCATCTTCTGGTATGCCTGCTTCGGTTTTACCAACAAGGTCTGCACCCACATCTGCTCCTTTTGTATAAATTCCGCCGCCTAGCCTTGCAAATATCGAAATTAGGGACCCACCAAAACCTAGGCCTATTAAACCTTGTACGTCGCCAGTTGCTCCATAGTAACCGGCAACAGAAAGAAGTGCCAAGCCCACAACTAAAAGCCCGGTGACGGCTCCTCCGGAGAAGGCAACCGACAGTGCTTTGGCCAAACCGCTTCTTGCTGCTTCTGCTGTTCGGACATTGGCGCGAACTGAGATATTCATACCAATGAAGCCGGATGCTGCCGAGGCTACTGCACCAACCAGAAATCCGACGGCAGTTTGGGGCGAAATGAGAGCCCAAATTGCACCAAAAATAATTATGGCAACGACTGCAATAACCGAGTACTGACGAGCAAGATATGCTGATGCACCTTCTGCAATAGCATCGGCAATTTCGCGCATTTTAGCTGAGCCGGGATCTAAAGAAATTATTTTAAAAGAAGTTATTACGCCATAAAGAATAGCCGCACATGAAGCGGCAAGTGCAAATGGCAGTGCAAGTTCGGGATTAATGCTGGTTAAGTCCACAATGAGCCTTTAATCTGGAAATGATACAAAACTTTCTGGGCTCTTGCAACAGTTAGCTGATATTAGCAGTGGGTGTCGTGAAAGATGCTTTCTGCTTTTTTTCTTCGGTTGCTGAGCTAATTCTGTCTTGCGGTAGTGCTTTTCTAAGAGCGACTTTCAAAACTTCGTCCATATGTTCGGCCAAGATAAATTGAAGATCTCTTCTGACATTTTTGGGGATGTCTTCTAAATCTTTAGCGTTGGCCTTTGGTAAAATTATGGTTGTAAGCCCTGCACGATGAGCGGCCAGGACTTTTTCTTTCACTCCGCCGATTTCCAAAACTCTGCCTCTTAGTGTAACTTCGCCAGTCATTCCGACTTCTCGTCGAATCGCAATTTTAGTCAGTGCCGAAACAAGAGCGGTGGTGATTGCAATGCCTGCAGATGGTCCTTCCTTAGGAACAGCACCCTCTGGGACATGGATGTGAACGTCCATTTTTTGTAATTTAGCTTCTGAAATACCGAGAACTTTTGCTCGAGACTTTACGTAGGAGAGAGCTGCTTGGGCGGATTCTTTCATAACGTTGCCGAGTTGACCGGTCAGAATTAATATACCTTTACCAGCCATCAAAGTGACTTCTACGAAGAGTATTTCTCCTCCGGCTGCTGTTACGGAAAGGCCTGTCGACATGCCAATTTCATCCTGCTTTTCTGCAATTGTTTTGGTGAATCGATGCGGGCCAAGGTAAGTCTTGAGTTGTTTGGGGCTTATTTTGATAATTTTTCCTTCTTTGTGTTTGTTGGACGCAAGCTTTTTGGCAACTTTTCTAAGAATTGAGGCGATTTCGCGTTCAAGTTCACGTACACCTGCTTCTCTGGTGTACTTTGACACAATTTCGCGCAAAGCTGAGTCGGTAATCTCTATTTGACTTTTCTTCAGTCCGTGAGATTCAAATTGTTTAGAGATTAAAAAGTTTTTGGCAATATGAAATTTCTCTTCTTCTGTGTAGCCTGGAAAATTAATTATTTCCAGCCTATCTCTTAGTGCGGGCGGAATTGTATCCAGAACATTGGCAGTGGTAATGAACATAACATCTGAAAGATCGTAAGGAACTTCTAGATAGTGATCAGAAAATGAATTGTTTTGTTCCGGGTCGAGAGCCTCAAGTAAAGCTGACGATGGGTCGCCCCTAAAGTCAGTTCCAACTTTGTCTATTTCGTCGAGCATAAACACAGGGTTTTTGGCACCTGAATTTTTTATACCTTGAATAATCCTGCCCGGAAGCGCGCCGACATAAGTTCGTCGGTGGCCTCTAATTTCTGCTTCGTCATGCACTCCGCCCAGTGAGACCCTTATGAACTTACGGTCCAGTGCCCTTGCTATCGACTTACCGATTGAAGTTTTGCCGACACCCGGAGGACCATAGAAACAGAGTATCGGACCTCTTATTTTGCCGACTAACTTGTGTACCGCTAAGTATTCCAGAATTCTTTCTTTAACTTTGGGTAAGCCGTAATGGTCTTGGTCTAAAACTTTTGCTGCAAGATCAACATCTGCATTTTTGCGCGATGTAATTTTCCATGGCAGATCGACGAGCCACTCTAGATACGTTCTGATGTACGATGACTCTGGATTATATGAAGACATTTTGGCTAGTCTGGCAAGTTCGCGTTCAGCTTTGAGTTTGACCTCCTGAGGCATGTTGGCTGATAAAATTTTCTTTTTGAATTCTGAGATTTCCTTTGAATCGTCGTCCTCTCCCAATTCTTTTTCGATAGACTTCATTTTTTCCCTAAGAATTGCTTCTTTGGTAACTTTGCCTACTCTCTCTTGGGTTTCGGTGTCTATTTTTGAGGAAATTTCCAGTATTCTGATTTCTCTGGTTAAAAGCTCCGAGAGCCGGTTGAGGCGACTTTTTGTGTCGACCATTTCTAAAATTTGCTGCTTGTCTGTAGTTTTTAAGTCTATAGAAGCGGCAATAATGTTGACTAACTGGTTTGGGTCGTCTGTTGAAAATATATGGATTGAAGATTCAAGCGTCAGTACGCCGCCGAGTTCGCCATATTTCTTAATTTTGGCAAGGGTGTTTCGAAATAGTGCCTCTATTTCCTCATTTTTCTGTGACAGCTCAGGGATTTCTTCTACTTTTACGGCTAGGTATGGATCGATCTGGCTAAATTCCTTAAGATAAACGCGCGTCAAGCCTTCCACGGCAAGGTTGTATTCGTTGTCTACTTTCCAAAGCCGGCGAATTAGACCAACGGTTCCGACTGAATAAATATCATTCGGGGCAGGGTTCTCTATTCTTGGATTTTTTTGGGCTACAAAAATAGCAAGCCTGTCAGTTGCCCAAGAAGCATCTAGGCCTAATTTAACTTTTGGTCTTCCGACTGTTATTGGGACCATGGAGGACGGAAAAACTACAGTGTCCCTTAGGGGAACAATTGGGAGTTCGTTTTTAAGTCTGGGTTTTTGTTGATCAATAAATGAAGCCATTTTATAGTTCTATTCTAACACTTTTACCGAGTGAATAGTTAGCAGTAGGATAGCATGAGTGCTAAAGTGTGTCAACCGCCAAGAACATCTATTTGTCAGTTCCAGACTCTTTCACTATATTCCTATTTTGTAGGAACACTATAAGAAAACCTGTAATGACGCCAATTGCGCAAAATAATTGGGCGATTTTTATTCCTCCTGCGACCCATGTGTCAATTCTCAAAAATTCGAGCGCGAAGCGGGCTGACGAATAAAGTATTAAATAGAAAGCGAAGATTTGGCCTTTTTGCTTCAATTTTTTTGAAAGATATAGCAAAAGAATGAAAATTAACAAATCCAAAATTGATTCGTAAAAGAATGTTGGATGGAAACGCGTTGCATTTGCAAACTCTAGCGGACGGTTTTTAGGATCGATATATACAGCCCATGGCAGACTTGTCGGCGGGCCAAACCCTTCTTGGTTTATCCAGTTGCCTACTCGGCCTATTGCTTGGGCGAGAGCAAAAGATGGGGCGACTAAATCGAGTATATTTAACAAATTTAGTTTTTTAACTTTGGTGACAATATATAGACCAATTAAAAATCCAACTAAACCACCCCAAATTCCTAGACCACCATTTTGAATATAAAAAATTGATACTGGATTTTGAGAATAGACATAGCGATAGTCCAATACATGATAAAGACGAGCACCGATCAATGAGGTCGTCAGAGGAAGCAGTAGGATGTAATCTTCGAATATGCTCTTCGGAATTTTATAAAGTGTTGCTCTTTTTTTTGCGATATACCAGCCCAAAAAAATGGCAACAGCGATTAGGAAACCATATGGATGGACGACTATTGGGCCTATTTCAATTTGCGACGGTATCATGTTTGGGTAAAAATTTTGAAACCAACAATATAGCCATTATTGAGAGCAAAATATTAATCGTTAATTGCTTCAAAAACTCTTGAAAGAATTGCTCTGGAAACAGTCCGATAAGAGTATCGCTTGGGTCAAAGAGCCAAAGATCGTTTCTGAACAATAATTTATGAAAGATGATAAAGGCAAAGTCAAAATTTAAAACGCTGGCAATAAATGTGAGAATAACCAGAGACGATGTGAGTATACAGCTAAATATTAGCGCTCTTCTGAATAAACTATATTTCTTTTGTATTAAGATAATAGCTGCCATAATCGTCCCAAGTCCAATTGTCGACAAATTCATTAAATAAACTGTTTTGATTAAATTTTTAACGTCTTTTAGGTGGTTTACAGCCTGGGCTGAATAATAATTTTGATCGAGTTTATTTTTACCTCTAAAATAGTTCAAAATTTCGGTAGTTTTGGCCTTATCCTGTTGAAAATAACTTTGGCTAAAAGTGAGAAATAAGAAGTTTGAAACGATTACAATAAAAAATAAGGAGATGCCCAAAGGAATAACTACAACTTTCATTTGGAGCTAAAAAATAAAAAGGCTGCGAGGGCTGCCATGCCAAAATCTTCTATTAAAGTAATCTTAGTGAGGGGAACTTTTAAAAAAGTACCGAGACAGGAACATTGAAATTTTTCTTTCTTTGCCAACTTCAGCAGCACGCCCATACCGCTAAATGACATAATAGCGATTTCGATAATTAGTATTTGCTTTGGAAAGAAATTTAAAATCATCGAAAGTCCGAAGAATAGTTCTATAAATGGATAAATATATCCGTATTGTTCAATTTTTTGTGCTAACAGGTCATAAGTTGAATAGCCCTGTGCGAACCCATGTAAATCTATCAGCTTAAATCCGGAAAAAACGATGAAGAAGCCGCTCATATAATATGTCACAAATCTTTGAATTGAAAACATATTTGTTTGAAAATCAATATAGGCAATTGTTATGGAAACTAGTGCAATTAGAGAGAGAATCACAAAAAGCGGCGCGTAGCCTTTCCATGTTACTTTTCCCAACCCTTTGTCTTCTGAGTCGGTATGATTTTTATTCAGCTCGCCTGCTGGCACCAGCCTCATTCCGCACTTTGGACATCTTCCCGGTTTATTTTGTATAACCTCCCCATGCATGGGGCAGGTATACTTTACCGCGGTTTGATTTGTCATATCCTTACTTTACAATATTTGGCGACTGGCCAACGTGGTATATATTAGCCTCAGCAGCATTTTGATACAATTCGTCTATGAGAATATACACAAAGACAGGCGACAGTGGCACCACCTCGTTATTTGCCGGCAAGCGAGTAGCCAAAAATTCTGCTCGTGTGACTGCCTATGGTGATGTGGACGAGTTGAATTCATTGCTTGGCGTAATTATTGCTCAAGCACCAAACAAATTGCTGATAAAGAAACTGATTAGGGTTCAGAATGAACTTTTCGTTTTAGAGAGCGACTTGGCAGCCGCGCGAGAGCTTAAAATGAAAGTGCCTCGAGTTACGAAAAGTTATATTAGTCGACTCGAGCGTGAAATCGATCTTTGGGAAAAAGAATTAAAACCGCTCAAAAACTTTATTTTGCCGGGAGGTGGTGGCTCGGGATCTGGTTTACATTTGGCAAGAACTGTGACCAGGAGAGCGGAAAGATCCGTTTCTAATCTTGCCCAAGTGGAGAAAATCAGCACCTTGGCCCAAATGTACGTAAACAGGTTAAGTGACTGGTTTTTTGTTCTGGCCCGTTATATAAATATGGAAGAAGGCAAATCGGAAGTTATTTGGAAAGGACGAGGGAAGTAAATTTGGAACTAATATTTCAGCTATAGGATTTAAGGTTTAGTACTTCGACATTCGCCAGTCGGCGATACTTACCCATCGGCAAGCTCCCCAGTTTGATAGGTCCAATAGAAGTTCGACAAAGATCTAATATATGCAGATGCAAATATGCCATCATTCGACGGATTTGGCGTTTTTTTCCTTCGTAAAGTGTCATTTCCAAAACACTATGGTGGGGCAGAGACTGCGATTTTATTTTTACATCTGCTGGCTTTGTATGCCCATCTTCTAACATTATCCCCTTCTTTAGTTTTTCAAGTTGAGCGTCGTTCACCTTGCCCAAGACTTTGATCTCGTAGGTTTTCGGTACATGGAATTTAGGATGTGTTAATTTTAGGGCCAACTCCCCGTCGTTAGTTAAAATTATTAGTCCTTTGGAATCGCGATCTAAGCGACCAACCGGATAAAGCCTAAAATCAGATTTAATCAGCTCGAGAATGTTTTTTTCACCTTTTATTTTGGCGGCCGTGGATGTAAAACCAGCGGGTTTGTTTAGAGCAAAATAAACTTTTTGTTCTCCCCTATTTTTTATTTCTTGCCCATCAACTTCTATTTTATCTGTTCCTACCGCTTGATCTCCGAGCTTGGCGAGCTTGCCATTTAATTGAACTCTCCCCTCTTCGATCATCTCGTCTATTGCCCTGCGAGATGCAATGCCAATTGAGGCCAAATATTTATTGATGCGCATATTTTAAAATTATGAGGAAACTATTTTTCCACGAAAGAAGTTATTTTTAATTTCCATACCCAAGGCTCGTGCAACACTCAGCCCTTTCTCCTTTAATCTTTCGCCGTAGTCTAGTGTCGCAAGACCTGCAACCACCAAGGCAACACCCGTAGATACCTCCCCAGTAATGGCAGTATTTGAAATTTCATTTGCACTGGAAGCTGCTAAACCCAAAATGGACATTCCTATTGCGGTCGAGCTTAACCCCGCAAATATGCATTTGTTCCCCTCCGCTAACAATTGCCTGCCTCTGTCCAAGCCTACATTAGCAACTTGATTCTCTACACTCATGGATTTAAATTTAAAACTATTTTAGAGGTTTTTTCAAACTAGGAGCACTTAGACCAGCCGCAGGTGATGCACTTTTTGCACCCTTCGGCGTAGACCAATGAGGATGAACATTCCGGGCAGGCTTCAAATTTAGTTTCTATTGCCTTTTCGCTATGGATTATGTCCGACGACGTTAGGGCAACTCCAGGCAGGCTGGTAGGTGTAAAGGAAAGTGCTGAAAGAGTCATTTGTGATTCGGTTCCTTCGATGTATGCTTTTCCATTGCCATTTGTATAGCCATTGCTATGACCATTTGAATGTCCATTCGTGTATCCGTTGGAATGACCGTTTGTGTGTCCGTTTGTGAGCCCATTGCCGTAACCGTTTGTATGGCCGTTTGATAGTGAATGACCGTCACCATTGGTAGAAAGTGGCGCTTTGATTATTTGCTCTGTGGTTGTTTCTGCCTCATCTAAAACAGATAGTTGAAGTTGCTTGGCTTTGGCAATTTCCAAAAGTGATTTACCGACAGCGTCGAAAGCCGAAAGGACCGATTCGGGACCCAATCCGTAGGGTGTCCCACAAGAAATGCCTACTAAGTCTGTTGCGATTTCTTCAAGAGATGCACCATATTTAAGTGCCCTGGATGCTAGGCGCCCAGTTACTTCGGCTGCGCCTGCAACATAACCTCCGGTTTTGCCGATATTTACAAACACTTCTACCGGGGTACTGTCCCCGTCTCGAAAAACTGATGTGTAGACTTGACCAACATCAGCCTTTTTCCTGACTCTCATGCCCCAAGCTTCCTGAGGTGTTGGACGTTTTGTGGGAACATAGGGAATTTCTTCTCCGATTTGCTCGTTGACCTTTTTGCCTGAAAGCTGGTCGTAATATGACTTACCTTTTTTGGTCTCCAAAACTTGTTTTATTCGAGAACCGTCACGGTAGATAGTTATCATATTGCAGCCAAGCTCGTAGCTAAGCCAATAAGCCTCTCGAACATCTTCTACAGTTGCTTCGTTGGGGAAGTTGATGGTTTTGGAAATGCCGTTATCAGTAAACTTTTGAAAAGCGGCGGCCATCCTAACGTGGTCTTTGGGGGCGATGTCCCCAGCTACTACAAAGATGTTTCTCAGGTCTTCTGGGATGTCATCCAAGCCTTGAACAGAACCCTTGTTTTCTTCGATTTTTGCCAGGACGTCTTCACTTTCCAGACCTTTTTCTTTTAATACCTCTAAAAGATAAGGGTTGGTGTTGAAAAGTCTTTTGCCCTCAATGGTATTTTTGGCATAGGCCAGAGCAAAATGAGGTTCGATGCCGCTTGAGCAGTCGGCAAGAAGTGAGATCGTGCCGGTTGGAGCAATTGTTGTTCGAGCTCCATTTCTGGGTTTTAGGTCTCCTTTTTTGTCGTAAATAGAGCCTTTAAATGCTGGGAAAGTACCGCGAGTTTTGGCAAGATTTTCGCTAGCAATATCTGCTTGGTGTTGAACAAATTTCATGACTTCTTCGCCAAGATCGAATGCTTCTTTAGTGTTGTAGCCAATACCAAGTTTGACCAGCATATCAGCCCAGCCCATAACTCCAAGGCCTACCCTGCGAATTTTGCTGGTCATTTCGTCTATTTCGGCAACCGGATACTCGTTCATATCCAAAACGTTGTCTAAAAAGTGAATGGCGGTGTGAACTGCTTCCTTTAAACTCTCCCAGTTAATTTCCTTGTCGCTTTCGACAAACTTGGAAAGGTTGATTGAGCCGAGTGTGCAAGCATCGTACGGAAGTAGGGGCTGTTCGGCACAAGGGTTGGTGGCTTCGATTAGGCCAATTTCTGGTGTGGGATTAGCGCGAGACGCATTAACTCGGTCAATTAGGATCATGCCTGGGTCTCCGTATTGCCAAGCAAGTTTGGTGATAAGGTCGAAGACTTTTTTGGCGTTCAGTTTACCAGTTGCTTGACCCGTTCTGGGATTGATCAGATCGTAACCTTCTCCTTCTTGTGTGGCTCGGCAGATTTCGTAAAGTTTACTTACGGCCTCCTCTACTCGAACGTTTTTAAGATCTAGGTCTCGGATGGCGTAAGCCTCTTTGAGGTCAACAATAATATCTTCTACATCCATTTCGGCCTCGACAAACTTTTCGTCTTCTTTAACCTGTTCCATAAAGTCTTCGGTAACCGTTACTGAAATATTGAAGTTGGTAAGAGAGAATTCGTCTACTTTATGGACAGCGAAGCGTAGAACGTCTGGATGATTGAAGTGGAGAATACCCATGTTTGCTCCCCGGCGTACTCCGCCTTGTCTTATTTGCGAAGTTACGTCGTTATATGCCTGCAAAAAGGCAACGGGCCCTGTTGTTTTGCCTTTTGAGGTGCCAATAACATCATCTTTTGGCCTAAGCCGAGAAAAGGAAAAGCCCGTACCGCCGCCCATTTTGTGAATCATGGCCATGTCACGCATAGTTTTAAGGATTGATTCAAGATCGTCGTCTACAGGTAGAACGAAACATGCCGAAAGAGACTGGCCTGTTTTGCCGGAATTTACCAGAGTTGGTGTATTGGGGATGAACTTTTGTGCCGCCATGAGCTTGTAAAACTCTTCTGCCGATTGTTTGTGAGATTTTGCGTCTTTATAGATGCGATCTGCTGAACCTATGTAGTAGGCTACTCTCCAAAAAAGATCTTTAGGCGATTCAATTGGTTCGCCCAAGTCGTTTCTGAACGCATATCTGGTTTTGGCAATATAGGCGGCATTCTCGGACAAAGCAGGTTCCGGTAAATTGGCTGGGGCTTTGGGGATGGTCCTGCCGGCACTTCTTGCTGCTTCTCTTTGTTTTATTCTTAAATCAACTTTAAGTTCCTGTTTTTTCATTTATATTACTTATTGTTTTTAAATTTTGTCGATAGTTTTGATAATTCGCGCTCAAAATCACTTATATCTGCAAACTGCCTGTAAACCGATGCAAACCTTATATACGCAATTTTGTCCAATTTTTTTAATCTCTTAGTAACAAGTTCTCCTATTACTTTGCTTGATGCTTCGCTTGCTGCTCCTTTTCGCAGTTCGCTTTCAACCTCGTCTACAACTTTTTCGATACTATCTGCGGATATTGGTCTTTTTTCGCAAGATTTAATAATTCCGCTTCTAAGCTTGCCCCTGTCAAATATTTCCCTTTTCCCCTCTTTTTTAATTACCAAGAGATCCAATGTTTCGACTCTTTCAAAAGTTGTAAATCTGCGACCGCATGTTGTGCATTCGCGTCTTCTTCTTGTTTCTTTACCACTAACACCCTCACGTTTATCAATTACCTTTGTTGCGTCGTGCGCACAGAACGGACAAATCACTTTGCTTCCCTTACTTGTTTAATAATTAGCTGCCCTTCTTGAAATTTTTTGTACTTTTACTTGCAGACTGAATGTTTCACGAACCCTGTAAAAGCACAATATATTGTGGTCTAACTTTAGAATTGCACTATATGTGGACCATGTCAAGTAGTCAATTTCAGTTAGATTTTATCCGAATAAAACCCGAATGTAAAGGGGTCAGTTAACAAATCCTAATAAGTCCTTAGACTCTGAGGACATTTTTGTGGGATTCCAAGGAGGGTCAAAGGTGAATTCTACGGAGACATCGGAAATTTGTTCGTTCTTTTTGAGCCTTGAGGTTATATCTCGAACAAAATAAGCATCCAGAGGACAACCGGGCGTCGTTAAAGTCATTTGAACGCTTACGCGGGATTGATCTATGGTTATGGAGTATATTAAGCCCAAATCTACAATATTCACACCAAGTTCTGGGTCGAGGCATTGCCTCAATTTGTCTATTACTTCCTCTTGAGTTACCATTACCTAATTACACTCTACAATATCTGAAAAATGAAGTCAATTTGAGATAGAATACATTTCTATGGACGAAGATCGTACAATTACATTTTTAATTAATTGGGCAATAAATAGTTTGGCAATTTTAATTTTTTCCGCAATATCCGGAAAATATGTAGACCTAGGAAATACGAAAATCCCAGGTTCGATGGTCGCTGTTTTAAGCGCTTTGGTTTTTACATTGGTTATCAACTTTATGCCAAGAATCTTAGAAAACACGGAATTTAAGGTTAAAGACGAAAGGCTGAAGGCTATTTTGCCATCTTTTATCGTTCTTATACCAATTATTTGGGTCTATAAGAGTCTGTCTTTTGTGACTGCTTTTGGAGTTTTAAATAATGTGTTTGTGATTATACTGGCACTGATTTTGCCAACTTTGCAGTATTTTGACACAAAAATTTGTTCAAAGTATCTTAAAAAAATTTAAAGAAGAGAAAATTTCCTCATATTTCATTTTGTTACTCGATGGACAAAGATAGCTTGAGATCCCAGATTTTGAGTCGAAGGAAGCTGCTAAGCGCAGCCGCGAATCGTGACTATAGCAACATTATTCAAAAAAAGATTTTGTCGCTGGTTGAAAATCAAAGTAGAGAAAACATGCTTGTCTATTTACCAATAAATGGTGAGGTGGACACAAGCTTCTTGATTAACTTTTACAGTCAAAATAAAAAGCGTCTATTTTTACCAAAATTCAAAGACAGTTATTGGAGTGTCGCTGAATTTACCGATGCCAAAATGGTGGAGTGCGGGCCATTTGGGACGTTACAGCCCAGCGGTAAAATAAGTCGGCAGGAGATTGATCTGGCAATTGTGCCTGGAGTTGCCTTTTCGACCAAAGGCACAAGGTTAGGCTATGGAAAAGGTGTCTATGACCGGTTGCTAGAAAAATCGAATGCTATAAAAGTAGGTCTCGCGTTTGATTTTCAAATTGCTGAGGTCGAGGGCAAAGCGCACGATATTTTAATGGATTTAGTTGTAACCGAGAAGAGAATAATTAAAACTATTTAATGATAATGGCGTTTGGCAGTAGCCTCCCCGGACCGACTTTGTAACCACCATCATAAAGAGCGGACGAGCCTCCCCCGTCGGTATTTAGAGCATCTGTTGCGCCCAGAGATTTGAAAATATTCACAAGATCATACATATCTGCGTTTCTGGCGACGAGGAGAAAAATCTTACCACTACCAAAGCCAATAGCATTTCGAGTTCCTTTTTGTCTCAATTTGTCACCGGCTGGCAAGGAACCTTCATTAAAAACCACATTTCCGCCCGCCAGAAGCGACGGGTAATTAACCAGACCTCCGGTTATATCATTGGGAGCTCCACCTCCATTCGCGAAAAACTGTGCCGAGCCTGGACGAAAAACCATCATTCCGCGCCCACCCCAGAATAGTTTTGAGGCGTTCATCCATTTTTTCTTATGGTTATTCCAAACAGGAAAGTCTGAGGAATTTACTTTTCCCCCGCACCATGAATAGTCTGGAGGGCAAAAATAGGTGCCATTCATTCCTGCATGTGCGCCATTGTCATTTATAAATTGTTGAAGGGTTTTAGTTGGACAATTGTTTGAACAATCATCATCTGATGCATCGTCTGTGACGACAGTTGTTGCTCCTAAGTTATAGCTTAAGACGGTGTAATTTGAACCCGATGAAACACTAGGGCTATTTTGCTGAGGTCTTAGCGATGGAGATGGAGAAGGCGCTTGCTGAAAACTTATTTTTGACTCAACGACTGGGTCGGGACTTGGTGTTGGCAGTGGAAGCAGTTGCGGTGACGAGAGCACTGTTTGATCTGGGCTTGGTTGGGCGAATGCATTTGGTTTTGTTTGCAAGGCTCTTGAGACAGTTTCGGGTTTTACTTGGGATAAACTGAATCCTTTTGACTTAAGCACGAAGGTCAATACCAAAAAGCTTAGGAGTAAAACTGGGATAAGTACAAGAATCGTAGCAGAGCCGCGCATATAAGGCTTATTTTTAAATAGGCCTACCCTATTATAATACCTGCGTGTGGCAGGGCATTCCAAGCAGAACGCTCGCCGATGATTACTTTTTGACCAAAAGAATAGCGTTTGGGATTCCTCGACCCGGACCGAACTTATATCCCCCACTATAAAGTGCTGTAGATCCACCGCTGTCCAGGTTCAGGGCATTTTTGATGCCCATGGCTTTGGCAACAACGGCGACGTCTGCAACAGTTGCACCCGAAACAACTCCAATAAAAACATAATTGTCCTTTGTGCCGACAAGTGCTCTGTTGCCTTTACCGTTTAACTTTCCGTCTCCTGCGCCCGTGAATGTAATATTGTTATCCCTAACCAGAAATGGGTAGTTGGCGATTACTGAATCAACGCCGGTGTCTCTACCCCACTCTAAACTTTGGTTAACAAACCGGGCTGAGTTCCCGGAAAAAATTACCGCAGGAACCGTGCTATAGACATTATTCTCGGAATTAAAATAAACTTTGTTTTTGTTCATAAGAAGAGTGTCGAATGAGTTTGTTTTTCCACTACAAGTTGGATAAGTGGCCGGACAAAAATAACCTCCATTTATGCCCGCGTATGCGCCACTTCTTAACACATAATCCTTAAGAGCTAGGACGGGGCAATTGTTGCGGCATGTAGAGTTTGAGGCTGTGTCTACGACGACACGAGTTGAATTCATATCCGCTGCAACCAGATTGATTGTGAATATTCCCCGGTCTGTTTTAACCTTTTGCCTTACAAACCCATTGGTTGGTAATGTATTTGAAGTAGGAATGCTTGTAGTCCCTAGAACGTTACTATCTTCTTCGACATTTTGACCGGAGGCCAGTTGGTCCTCTGTGGGGTTCACGTTGGACTCAGCTTGTATTTCGGCGAGAGGCTTTTTGGTTTGATTGCCAGCATAAAATGAGACGACTATAGCTGAGGTTATAAGAAAAACTAATGCAATAAGCGCGAAACTTATTATTCCCTTTTTCATACCTGTTTTAATTTAACAACATCTATTACTTTTTGACTACACTTTATAGTGGTAAAATTCACACATTGCGGAGTCGTCTAACGGTAGGACACATCCCTCTGGAGGATGTTATTGGGGTTCGAATCCCTGCTCCGCAGCTTTTTTAAGCGACTAGAGCAAAGAGATGTCCTAATATAGCCAATACCCCTAAAGCTAATCCCCATCTTACGGGATGTGGATCTATGAACGGGTGAGTTATTAAAATACCGATACCTATTCCCCCGATCGCATGAATTGTGACATGATAAATTGGATGCTTTTTGAAATAACTTATGGCCTTATTGCTGTAAGCTTTATACAAACCCATTTATGGTTAAATCATCCCGCAAGATTCAATCCTTGTCAAATCAACCCAAGTTCATCGTAGATCTAAATTAAGTAGATAAATAAAAAGTTCCTACATAGTAAACCATTGCCAGTTCTGATTTGTATTAAAGTGGTATAAATGCAGTCATGGGAAGAATAGATGCTGAGCCACAAACGCAGGACAATATAACATTCAAAGTTCCAAGAATGGTGTATCAACTGCTTTCAGAGCCGCGAAGGAAAATGTTGGGGAATCATCGCGCGAAGCGTCTTGTTCATGTTGTTTCTAGCCCACAAAAGCTTATTCCACCCCTAAACACTGAAGTTGATCTAAGTGACAAATTATTGCTAGAAATAAGGATCAGACAATCAAATAGATATGTTGAGGATAATTACGTATTCACTCTAAATCCTAATGGAACCATGTTTCACCTAAGAACATCGCAATTTGGTGGGCATGCTGAAATACATTAACCAGACGTACCAAACAGGGACTTTTTTATGCGTGTACTAACAAAGGCTGCAAAAGTTCAACGAACCTTGGGAACACACTCAAAGTCCCGCAGCTCTTCGGGCAACACCTTAACCGAGATCCCTAGAATAGCCTGATGGGAGGTGCAAAACGCCTCATTAGGCTATTCTTATATCCGAACCCAACAAATTTGTAGAAATAATCACTACGCTTGAACTTGCCACGTTTAGACAATAAGATTGTTTCAATGTAGCTTATGTCCAAGCATTTTATAACTGGTGGTACAGGATTTATTGGAAGTAATTTAGTAAAAGCCTTATTGACTAGGGGGGATAAGGTTTATCTCCTTGTTCGTCCCAGCAAAAATATATCCTCGGAAGAACGTGTTTCTAAAGCCTTCCCAAACCATAAAAACAATCTTACTGTTGTAAGTGGTGATGTCATCAAAAACGACCTAGGAATGAATCGTAATGACTTAAAGAGGCTTAAGTCAGAAAAAATTGGTTTCGTGTGGCATTTGGCAGCAAACTTAGCTTTTAATCAAAATCTTAAAGATAGAAAAAGGTTCAAAGCAAATGTAGTTGGAACGCAAAATGCCGTGGAAATCGCTAACAAATGGAATGCAGTTTTATGTCATTGCAGTACGGCTTATGTATGTGGTGATTCAAAAATTTTCAGCGAGGATCACTTAGACAAAGGTCAAGTCTTTAGAAATGGCTATGAGCAAACTAAATTCCTTGGGGAGAAGGTAGTAAAAGAAAAAGCAAAAGTACCTTATGTAATTTTTAGACCCTCTTTGGTAATAGATAAACCTACTGCAGGCAAGGCTAGTAACTGTACGTTCGGATATTACAGGTATGTCTTCATGTTCTATCTATTTCGTCAATGGTTGTTTAAAAGTTTGACTAGTGGAAAATTTTCAAAACTATTTTTGAAAGTATTGGGTGCGCGGTTAGAGAATGACGGCAAAACCATTACAGTGCCATCGTTAATATTACCTTTTCCTAAAAATATTGCCGTAAATATGGTGCCTATTGATTATGTAATTGATACTTTTATAAAAATTGCATCGAATAAATCATCGTATTACAAAACTTATAACCTCACAAACCCGAATCCTCGAGCTTTTATTTATATGATGAAAGTCTTGATTGATGATTTATCTATAAAAAAAGTAAAGTATGTAGGTGTAACTCCTCGTTTGTTCACACTACTTTCTAATTTGCTTTATTTGGTTGTCATTCCATGGCGAGGCTATATTAAGTCTGGATTAGCTTATTTGCCCTACATTACAACAAGCCCAGTTTTTGTGAGAAAAAATGTAGATCTATATAATTCTCCGCCAAAACCTTTATCGAAAGACTATTTGAATAAAATAAATACGGAAGCAATTACAAAGATATTTCCTAAAATTAAAATTTAAGAGTTATTCCTTGCATTTTAACTTTCTTTGGTAGTTGCGACTAATCTAAAAGCTTCATTGATTGCATCTTCTGCCCAACCATTTGTCCTCAAATTTGCGAAAATATTATTATCTTGGAAGCCACGTCTTCTTGCTAATTTAATATAATCGATAATTGCTTTCTGGTTGTTGGTTACCTTTACTACTTGAGCGCTTGCTAAATTTTCCATGTTCTTGCTATTACTGCTAAGATTTTGTACACCTTGTGCTATTCCAACTACTATTGATCCAACTACATAGGATAGTGGTATCCAGACAACTAACCCGACCCCTGCCGTGCATATTATGGAAGCTAAAACCAAAAGTATTGCGGAAGATCCAGTAAATAATAGCAATAGAAGAAAAATGGTAGCAAATCCAATTAAAGTCTTTATGAATTTATTCATTTTTTATTATCAAGAATAATTTCCCAGTACCTTATGAATGAAATTATCAAGGCTAAATATAATGGTATTGCAAAAACAACTTCTATTGGGAGGTTTAAAAATAATGTTTTGACTCCGGAAAAGTTTGCAACCGAGGAAGGTCCATATATTCTGTAGCCATTTTGAATAAAAAAGGCCTCAAGTGGTGTCATTATTATGCTTGCGCTGAAAATATAAAGGATGAATTTTTTCCCTGTGTCCAGTTGTATAAAAAATTTGTCTACTAAATTTACAGCAAGCCAAATGATAATTATCCAAATCCCAGTCATAACAAAACTTAAGTCTCTGTAAAAATATGACCACGAAGGCATCTTTGCGTTTATGACCATAGGATCAATCATTAATTCAAAAAAAACAACTGATATTATCGAAATAAATAAATTACGTAGCCATTTTCCGTTTTTTACTGGCACTAATGGTTCTTTTTCGAGTTCAAAATTCCAATACTTAAAAAAGCCAACGACAAGTGCTATAAATGTGGGAATGTAGTAGAGAGCTTTTACTGGTACTGCTAGAATTGGTAAGTACCAGTTATTGATAACCTCGAGTGTCTCCGGTGCATAAGTCCTGATACCTAATTTTAATACAATAGATTCAAATATTAATACCTCAACTGTTAGAGTTAAAATGTAACAAATAAACCTTTGCCACTCCTTACTCCTTGAAAATATCTTATCTACAACAACTATTGTTGTTAAAATCATTGTCGCCCAACCAATTGTTAAAACCCAGGAAACATCTGAGTAGACATATGCCCACGGTCCTAGATGAGAATTTATCCACATTGGGCCTGTGAAGAATTCAAAGATAAATATTCCACATGCGACAAGCAAATATTTCTTCAAAAAATTTTTGGTGAAGCGAGATATTAAATAAAGACAAATGATTGTGCCTAAAACTATAAAAATTTCAAAAATAATTGCCCCGATGGTTGGAGTTTTATCGCAATTGCAAACTCTTGATAGGATTTCTGTCACGGAATTTAACATTGTTTCCTACTTAATTTAAACTAACACTCCTGTTAAATGATTTAATAATTTTGCTGTTTTGATACTTCTGTTTGGCTGACTTTTTTCGAGTTTTGCCATTTGATGTATGCTTCTTTTTTAATACTTCATCAAGTACATGCGCCCCAGGAGAAACTTTGCCACTCGCTCTAAATTCTGAGTCTTTTATTTTACAGCCTCCCCACTTTGAACAACTAAATCCTTCTGTGGTTGTTAAGTGGTCCCATACCTTGTATAAAGGGGCTTCCAATATATTCCCAAACTTTACATGATTGAAGTCGCAAGACATCATGTCACCGTAGGGAGAAATGTAGAAATAGCTTGTACCACAGGCGCAACCAATGCTTCGATGACTTGTAGCGTATGCCCAGACTAAAACACCCGGATAACTTTGATCCTTATTATATTTTTCACTTCCCCTTATTAAATCTTCTACCCAATCTTCGTTATCAACTA
>JBBQJY010000019.1:0-17941 GCA_038326365.1 Candidatus Curtissbacteria bacterium
CACCAATCGCAACAAATACTTCTACACCGGCTGCTGAGACAACACCGGCGAGTGTTACTCCAATTAGAGAAACTACGAAAGTACCAGATCCGTCTGTTATACCGCACAACACATCGACACCTACGGAAATGCCAACAAATACGCCAGTTGCAACGGAAACAAATACAGCTACACCCACCAAAACTGCGACTGAAACGGCTACAGCTACAGAAACTAGCACGCCAACAGTTACACCAAGTGAAACTGCAACACCTAAGGCGACGGAAACAAATACAGCTACACCCACCAAAACTGCGACTGAAACGGCTACAGCTACAGCAAGCAATACACCGACAGCGACTGCTACATCGCCGAAAGCAGGACCTGCTCAATTGCCAGGTACGGGTAACTTAGGCGAAAACAACAAAGGTGGAAATACGCCAATAGGTAGAAATACTGCTTTTCTGCTTTTGGGAGGAGCTGCTCTTATCGCTGTCTCTGAGTAT
The DNA here is from genome assembly GCA_038326365.1 of Candidatus Curtissbacteria bacterium. Taxonomy (GTDB): domain Bacteria; phylum Patescibacteriota; class Microgenomatia; order Curtissbacterales; family GWA2-41-24; genus JBBQJY01. The sequence continues at coordinate 486 of JBBQJY010000019.1, forward strand.
ATGAGAAAACAAAAACTAGATTTAAGCAAAAGATTGATCGCGGTATACAACTTCACAAGAAAAGAACAAAGCATTTACGAAAAAATGAATATTAGACTTGCTAACTTAAATAACTCAGAAGAGGACAAATAATCTAAATAATGAGAGGGGGTGAAACAATAGACAATATGAATCAATTAAAAATGATTGAAAAAATTTGGAGAACAGGCTTTATATCTGTAGTCGTTTTGACTATGGTATTTGGAGGTTTATTTTTAAACCTTAAAGTCGCTTCTGCTAATAACCCTAATATGACAATTAGACATTTAGGTGTTAACAGCAGCAATCATGGAGAAAGCTGGAGCCATGGTATTACTGTAAACCCCGGAAACGAGGTTGACTTTTATGCTGAGATTCACAACACAGTTGTAGATTCTCAAGCACAAGCAGTAACACTTAAAGATATGGTTACCGGTGGAAACTTCACTGATGGATCTAGCGTTGCAACTGTAAGTGCAACAAATGCTAACTCAGCTTCTGATACTGTTAATATTCACATTAACGGTGGAGGTAAGTTTGAGTTTATTCCAGATTCAGCGAACGTAACTTGGGATGTAAACGGGGATGGAAACTACGAATTTAAAGATACTTACGTAGTTGGAAACCCTATGTCCGATGCAGGATTAAGGTTAGGGCAGCAAGGTGGCTGCAATAACTACATAATCCAAGTATCTTGGGCAGCCCGTGTAGTTGGAAGTCCAACACCGACACCTACACCAAGTCCTAAGCCAACACCTTCTCCAACACCTAGTCCCAAACCGTCTCCTAGCCCAAGTCCGAGTGTAAGTCCGACTCCTAGTCCGACACCAACTCCGACTCCTGTTGTTTCGCCAAGTCCAACTCCAGTTGTTACAGTTAACAACAACGAGAACAAAAACGAACAACACCAGGAGCAAAACAACCACCAAACAGTTAATATCACGACAAGTGGTCAAGTAGCTGGCGCAACAACTGTGCCTCTCAAGACTCCTGACACTGGTGTTTCTGTTTTGGGTATGGCATCAATGTTTGGTGCAGGTCCAGTAGGTTTTGCATTATCTCGATTCGGTCGAGCTGTAAAAGTAACTGGAAAACGAGAAGAAGAAGAAAATTTATCTGAAGTTGCCGTAGGTCTTTCTAAAAAGAGATCTAACTCTTCAGCATAAGTTAACTGTCCCTCACCTTGTGTGCGGGACGCAAATTTTGGACCGTAAGTAGGGCAGGCTTACGGTCCTTTTAAAGGGACACACGAGTTGTGTCTCTTTAAAAGTAAAGGGCACACTTATGTGCCATTTGACAAAGAAATAGAGCTGGGATAGAATTTGGTTGGCTTCTTAAAGATATTTCCATTATTTGCTAATGCCATCAATTAAATAAATCCAGACGAGTTAGAATTCAAATGCCTAAAGTTTCAGTTAAAGTAAAACAAACAGAAGAGGTTCCTAGTGAACCTCAAGCGGCAGTGGAAGAAGTAAAACCCGCTGTTATTGATTTAAGGTCTCCGGCAACGAGCACCAAAATTGAAGTTGAAGGGGATCGTGAGTTTACTCCGAGCGCACCGCCTGCACGTACCAGTGGACGGTCTTATGAAGATCGCGGATATGGTGAAGATTATCAATCTCAAGGACGAGATGTGCCTACCCAGGAAGTTCATGGAATTTTAGATATAGCTGGCGACGGTCATGGATTTTTAAGACCAAAGTTTCGCCCAAGCGACGAAGATGTCTACATAAGCGCGTCTCAGATTAGAAAGTTTATGTTGAGGCCAGGAGACGACGTTATTGGTCTTGGCAGACCACCAAAAGAGAGTGAGCGTTATTATGGCCTTTTAAAGGTTGTTAAAGTTAACGGTCATGACGCTGATAATCAAGAAAAAAGAATTAAGTTTGAACAATTAACTCCAATTTACCCCAATGAGCGCATAACTCTTGAAACTGGCAAATTGCCGCTTTCAACAAGAGTTGTGGACATAATTGCCCCCATTGGTAAGGGGCAAAGAGGTTTAGTGGTTTCACCGCCAAAAGCTGGTAAAACGACAGTTCTCAAAGACATTGCTCGCGGAATTTCTGAAAACTTTCCTAAAGTGCATTTGATGGCGGCATTAATTGGGGAAAGGCCTGAGGAAGTCACCGATATTTCTAGATCGGTCAAAGGTGAAGTAATTGCTTCGAATTTTGACGAACCGGCTGAGTACCAAACCAGAATTGCCGAAATTGCCCTTGAGCGAGCTAAAAGACTGGTTGAAACGGGCATGGACGTTGTTATACTTTTGGATTCGATTACACGCTTGGCACGCGCTTACAACTTGTCTGTTCCACCAAGTGGAAGAACTCTAACCGGAGGTTTTGACCCGGCAGCACTTTATCCCCCTAAGCGATTTTTTGGAGCGGCAAGAAACTGTGAAGAGGGCGGATCTTTGACAATTATTGGAACGGCTTTAATTGACACTGGAAGCAGAATGGACGATTTGATCTACGAAGAGTTCAAGGGAACGGGCAACATGGAGTTGCATCTTGATAGGAAACTGGCCGAGCGCAGAATTTTCCCGTCAATTGACGTTGAGCGTTCTTCGACCAGACAGGAACAATTGCTTTTTAGCGATGATGATTACAAAAAAGTTGTAACGATGCGCAGAATGCTTTCGGTATTGAACCCCGACGAAAGAACAGAGATACTGATCAGTAGATTGTCTACAACTGCCAGTAACGAAGAATTTCTTGACGGTTTAAGCAAAGACGTCAAATAGCTAAGAATTAAAAATTCTTGATATGGATTACGACCCAATACAACAGGAATTACTTCAATTTATAAGAGCTCTTCTATTTTATTTAACACACCGAATTCACAAAACAGGTTTAAACTTCGAAAAGTATAAGAATTTTCTAGTTGATATTTTGATGGTTAGAAGGGGAGCGAACACTTCAATGTTTGTGCATGTTTCCTTGATTGCTCTTGCCATCGTTGTATTGGTTAGCGGTGGGTTTTTATCGTCATCGACGGTGGTTTCCGGTTCTTACCCCGGAGTTGCGGCAAACCCTTTAACTGCCAGCTCTGGAGAAATAACCGAAACGCAGGCACAGATCACGCCGACTATTACTCCGATTACAATAATTTCTGATAAACCTCGAGACAAGGTGATGGAATATAAGGTCAAAAGTGGCGAAACAGTGGCCTCTATTGCCAACGACTACGGAGTAACCCCAGAGACAATTCAGTGGGAAAATAATTTGTCTGAAGGCGGCAAAATTAAGGAAGGGCAAACTCTTAGGATATTGCCTGTTGCCGGTGTTGCCCATCAAGTTAAAGCTGGCGACACGATTTTTTCTATTGCAAAGACTTATCGGGCAAACGCTCAGGCGATAATAGATTTCCCTTTTAATGATATTGGTGATAACTTTGCGCTTTCCAGCGGTACAACTTTAATTGTGCCTGATGGAGCACCCCCAGAGCGTGCGAAGCCGGCGCCTACCCAATACTTAGCATCAAAGCAGAATTTCCCGATTGCAGATCTTGGTTCGAGCCAGTTTGGTTGGCCGGCAACAGCATTCCAGGAGATTTCCCAGTACTTTTCTTGGTATCACCCTGGTATAGATATTGCTAACCTTTCCGGGGGTCCAATTCGGGCGGCAGACTCAGGAACTGTGGTTTTTTCCGGCTGGGATAGTTCGGGGTACGGAAATACAATTCTTATTGACCATGGCAACGGGTACACCTCTAGGTATGCTCATTTGTCTGTTATTTATGCAGGTTCTGGCAAGAACCTGGCAAAAGGTGAAGTTTTGGGTATGATGGGTTCAACCGGCAGATCGACAGGAACTCATTTGCACTTTGAAATTCACAAAAACGGTGCTTCAGTGAACCCACTGTCGTTTCTTAAAAAGTAAACATTTCTCCAACTTGACCTGACAGAGACAATCACTGATACTTTTTTTGGTGAAAAAATTAGGATTGATTTTAGGTGTGCTGGCATTTTTGTTGCCACTTTTTCTTTACCTTAAAACTCTTGCTGCGACTTATATTCCAATTGACAGCGCAGAATTTACGATGTGTATGTACGCTTGGGGAATTTGTCATCCTCCAGGATTTCCACTTTATGTTGCTGTTGGCCATTTTTTCTTGAAGCTTGTGCCATTTGGCACGATTATTTGGCGGGCAAATCTTTTTTCAGCAGTTTTTGGAGCACTGAGTGCTCTTGTTATTTATCTTTCTTTGTTGAGACTAAAAGTAAGTGAAGTGACAGCATTCTTGTTGGTAATGTTGCTTGCCGCTTCTTCCACATTCTGGGAATTTTCACTTTCTGCTGACGTTTTTACTTTCGGGACCTTTTTGGTTGCTGTAGCATTTTATTTGGCATTTTTAAGACGAAAGTACTTGGCATTTTTTGTTTTAGGACTTTCCGCATCTCATTTTTACCTGACGGCAGTTTTGTGGCCTCTCTTTTGGTGGTTTTTCCAAGATGAACCGCTGAACAAGTTCAAGCTAAATCGAGCAGTTGTTGTGGATTTCCTGCTGCTGGGATTTATATTTGCACTTGGTTTTTTCCCTCAGGCTGTTATGTTTTGGCGAATGAAAAACGACCCGTTTGTAAACTGGGGCCACGTTAAAACTGTGGGCGATTTTATTAATTTTGTACGCAGGAAAGAGTTTGGAAGTGGTTTTTTGATTTCTAACCCTTCGCTTCTTTATTCACCTGTCAAAAACATTAACCAAATCTTAGCTTATTTTAAAAGTCTACTTTTTGAATTTGGACTAATATTGCCAATCTCTGCCATTTTAATGTTTTTTGTAAAGACAGCTGAGAACAGTAAGCAATTTTTGTTTTTGTTTTATTCTTTTTTGATCTTGGTTTTTGTCCAGCTTTTTTTGCTTTCTACGATTGATCCGTTTAGTGTAAATAACCCTTTTCAGCTGAATAAGTTTTATCTGTATTCGTTTGTTTTGGTTGTGTTGATGGTTGGATTGGCCCTGGAGAGTTTGAGGCACAAGTTTTTTGATGAAAACTTTTATATGATCCAGTTTTTTGTTGGGCTTTTTGCTGTTATTTATTTGTTTGCTAATTATAAAACTCATGATCTGAGCGGCAATCGTTTTACAGAAAAACTGATTAGCGACATGTATTCTCAATTACCTCAGAATTCGGTGGTTGTGACAGTTGATCATGTTATTTTCTTCGGCGGACTGTACGAACAAGTTGTTAACAAAAAATACCAGGGGGTTAAAATTCTTTATTTTCCGAACGAACATAATAATGATCAAGAGGCATACCACCCGGAACTTTTTGGAGGGGTTAATCAAAATTTTGTAGGTAGAATTAGGAAGGCTTTTAACTTGGGAGGCTCAGAAGAAAAAGTTTTGGGGGACCTTTCCAGAATGCAAAACCAAGACGTCTACATTGCTCTTGGAGATTTTGAATTCCAGTTTTTTCGTTTTTTGAATAACGAGACTGAGCCCTATGGTTTTTGGCTGCATGTTAAAAATGACAGGCAAGTGACAGACGAACGGTTGATTAGTATGTTTTCGCACCTTCAGAACGCTGGAGATAAAAAATCGGACTTCAATCTTTTTCAGCAGGCATCTGAAACTTCCATATATTCGCTTGGCTATTACAGAAGCGCGTTGGAGCTTGGAAAGCGTGGGAATTGGGATGGGGCGATATCACTTTTTGAGAAAAGCTTGGCTGTAAATGATGTTGGGGTTAGCACAGGCAACGACTTAGAGTTAGTCAAAAAAATAAAGAATCTGATGGCAAGCTACGAGGTTTATCGCACTGGACGTGACGGGCTAAAGCTTGCTGAGCTTGCTGAAGGTTTGTTTACGGTGGGTGATTGGCGCGACTCGGTGCGTGTTTATGAAGATTTGCTTTTATTTGAAAAAACAGACAGTAAGGCTTGGGCCAACGCCGCATCTGCAAACGCAAGTTTAGGCGATATAGAACGCGCGCGAAAATATTACCACACTGCTTTAGGGCTCGACCCGAATTTGGCCTTGGCTCGGGACGGTTTAGCTAAACTGGATAATAATTAGGCAAACCATTAAAATGAACAACCTATGATTGATTACGCTCGAATTAAAATACGCGCCGGAGAAGGCGGACGAGGTGCAGGCTCATTTGAACACATTAAGGGAAAAAGGCGCGGTAAGGCTGATGGTGGGGATGGAGGTCGCGGTGGCAATGTTTATTTTGTGGCTACGGCTAACCTGAACACGCTAGAGCCCTTTAGGTATGTAAAAGAATACAAAGCTCAAGACGGCGTGGCTGGTCAGCCTAAGAAGCGTACAGGCGCTGAGGCTGTGGATTTAAAAATTAAGGTTCCTGTAGGCACACAACTGAAGGTAACTAGTGATAAAGGAGTTCAGATCTATGATCTTGTTGAAGCTGGTCAAGAGATTTTACTGGCAGGAGCCGGAGAAGGCGGTCGAGGGAATGCCCACCTTCGGGATGAATTTGGAAGAAGACCTTTTGCCGGAGAAGCCGGACACGAGGGTGAATTTGTCGAATTGACGCTTGAGCTTAAGTTGATTGCCGATGTTGGTTTGGTGGGTTTACCAAACGCGGGTAAATCTACGCTCATTTCGAAATTAACCCACGCCACACCAAAGATAGCCAATTATCCTTTCACAACGCTGGAACCTAATTTGGGTGTTTTGGAATATAGGGACAAACATATTGTGCTTGCCGACATTCCGGGGCTAATTGAGGGCGCAAGTGAAGGCAAAGGCTTGGGAGATTTATTTTTGCGCCATATCGAGCGCACTAAAATTTTGGTTCATATGATCGATGTATCCGTTGGCAATGTTTGGGAAAGTTATCAAACGATTAGAGCCGAGTTGAAAATATATTCCAAGGAATTGGTTAAAAAGCGAGAAATAATAGTTGTCAATAAAATTGATTTGGTTGAGGCGGATCAAGTCGAATTGGTTTTGCAAGCATTTAAGGCAAAAAGGAAGAAGATTTTTAAAATTAGTGCACAAAACGGAGAAGGTATCGAGGAACTAACTAAAGAAATTTCAAAGAAAATTTAATTTTAAACTAAAGGCTCGGAGAGGGAGTTGGTGTTGGGCTTGTTTTTGGCGAAGCGCTAGGCGAAGGAGATGTAATCGGACTGGCTGTGGGGCTAGGTGTTGTACCTGGTTTTGGTGTTGCGTCAGGACCGGTTTTAGAGGTTGCTTTATCTTGAGCTTCTTTTTGAAGTTGGGCAAACTGTTTGTTGTAGTCGTCTAGTTTTTTATTTAAGTCAGCAAGTGAAGGATCATTGCCAGGTAGGAATCTTTTGGCAAGGGTTAGTTCGTTAGCAATCTTGCCGACGTCTCCTTTTTTCTCGATTAAGATATTGGCCAGAGCGTAGTGAGCGGCGCCGTAATCGCCTTTGACAATAATTGCATCCTCATACTTTCTTTGGGCCAAATCAGTGTCGCCAAGTCTTGCATAAAGACTGCCAAGTCTGGCGTGCAAAATCGGGTTTTGAGGGTCAAGAGCTACCGCTTGAGCTAGTGTGTTGGTTGCGTGCACATCCGCACCTTGAACGGAGCCTATAAGAGCTTGATAGGCACTGGAAAGCACTTCCCAGTTAGCAACATTGGCGGCTGAGATTCCTGGAAGTCGGAGGGGCAAGATTTGGTAGCCAGAGGCAGCTTTTCCTTGGTCGATGGCGACTTGGGCCAGCTGTCCAAGCAGCTGTTTTTGTTCGTCTGACAAATTTTTCTGTTGACTTATATTGATGGCGGCATTCAAAGCAGTTTGTGAAAGAATCCTGTGGTAATCGTCAACTCTGGGGTTGGTTTGCAATGCTTCCTGAATAAATTTAACCACTTTATTGCCGTCGTTGGAGCGAGTTGCCAGAAGTGATTGTCTGTAAAAGTATTCAGCCCGATAAGCTTGAACTTGATAGCTGAGGACAAAAATAGAGATAACAACAACGAGTGCAGCAAAGATGATTGGCAAAAGCTGGGATTTAGTGCCTTTGGCGGTTGGTTCGGTTCTTAGCAATGGTTCGCTGCCCGGGGCGCCGACCTGGAACCATGAGAAGCGGTTTTTGAGAGCAGCAATTTCTAGAGTGACATCAAAGACCTGCTCTTCGTTGTAGGCTTTGGCCAAAACAGAAAGCAGGGCCAGCAGTAAAAAGAAAACGCCATAAGTGGCAAAAGAGGTTGACGTAAAGAGGACGTTAACCATATAACCAAGAATGGCGGCGGAAAGTGGTAGAAAAACGATAGTGTTTTGGCTTTTGAACGTTAAAGCCAGAACGAATCTGATAATAGAAACAGCAAATAAAACGAATGCCAGGATTCCAAATATACCAGTTGTGGCGATTACTTCGGTGAAGTCTGAAGAAGAGTTAGTGAATCGGCTTGCCCAATCGTCTGTGCTGTTGATATATCTGGGCTTAAGTTGAGTGTACACAAATTGGTATGTTCCCATGCCAGTTCCAAAAAGTGGTCGTTTACCGATAGCTTGGGCGGCAATGTCCCAAGCGGCTTGTAAGGGGAGCGTCCTTTCTTTTGGAGTATCAATCTGCTGAGTTTCTGTTAAGCCTTTGTCTTTGTTGATTATCCACTGGTAAAGAGTGCCATTGGCAACTGGGGGTATAAAGCGAACGACAAAGAAGAGGACGATAAAGAGTGCCAAAATTACAACATGGCTTTGCTGCGATTTGGTTAATTTAACGCGCAGAGTTCCGATACTTAAAAAGAGTAGGGCAACACCAAGGCCAAGATAGGCAAAGAGGCTGTTAACTAAAATAAAAGAAAAGATCATTATGAGCGCACTTGCAGTTGCAACAATTCGTGAAGTTTTGTCTTTTTCGTAGATTGCCCAAGCAGCAGCAATTGGGATAACAAGGGCTTGAATAACTGCAAGCCTGTTGATGACGCCGATCGGATTGAATGAACGGATGTGGGCAAAATCAAAAGGTAGGAACGCTCCAAAATAACTGGATATTGCAACAAGTGAGGCAATTGCAGTTGCACCGATTAAAACCCAGAGAATAAGGTTGACTTGCTTTCTAGTCTTGAGGTTAGAAACTGTTAAAAAATAGAATGCGATAAGAGTAATTAGTGGAATAAGCGATGGCCATATCCTGCCGTTTAGTCCGAAGGTGGAAATAAACTGGTCGATTGACGAAAAAGCAGAGATTGCCAAAACAGTTCCCAGTACTATAAAAGGAATGTCCAGGGGACTTCTTGAGAAGACAGTTCGCTTTTCGACGATCATCTTGACAGACCAGACCAAGAAGCCAAAGATTGTGACAACTAGAACCGCAAAGAATTTGTTGTACTCAAAAAATTCACTGGTTGTTGGTAAGAAAAATAGTGGTATGAAAACTGCCGCTGAGATTACCAGCGAAAAGACAATGTTTTGAGTGAGTTTTACCAGATTTTCTTTCATTTGATAGTAAATTAAGACTAGAATAAATGAAAAATACTGTCAATAAGCGAGTTTGTAAATGAGGTGTTTTAGCTTCGTAGGCCAGGCCTAAGTAAGCATTATTCCTTATACTTCTGCGAAAAGCAGGTGATCGATAGCTGGAGGTGGTTTTTGGGCTTTTTGAACAAATAATTTATACGCTAAGATGGCATCTTCCTGCGTCTGGTTTTTGCGTTTGAACATAGAAAGTACAATGTTTGGTTCTGTGATTTCGTCGGGTGTTTGCCCAATATAAGTCGGGTAACTGCTCCACTTGTAGGCTGGGAGCCGTTTAACGACAGTTTTAGGTTCTAAATGGATATAACGGGACAAATGGGAGAGAAGATCGTCTCGATTGACGATTTTGGCCTTGTAGCGGCTTTCAAAAACGTGGCCTGTTGTCTTGTGTTTGTTATTTAGATACATAGTATAGGCAGTGTGAACCCTTTGAATAAAAGTGCTAATCGGTTTTGGCCCATTCTGACGAAGGAGTAGGTGCAGGTGGTTGGGCATAAGGCAGTAGGCAATTACCGACACGTCGTGTTTCTTCTTATACTGCTTAAGCCTGTCTAAGTACCTTTTGTAGTCTTTGGTGTCGAAGAAGATATTGTCGGCCCGGTTTCCGCGATTGTAAACGTGGTAATAGCCTCCTTGGATGAAATTAGACTGAGCTAATCGACTCATTTATATGAGTTAATGCCCAAAGCGCTGAATTGTCAAGCACAGTTAAAGGTATTTAGTTGTCACATTTGAATGTGGCTACTATCTGCAGGCTTTTCCGAAGTTTCTTGCGATTATAAATAGGTCTATAGAATTTATAGATCCGTTATGATCTACATCATACTTAGGATCATAATTTTGACTTGAACTATCCCCAAAGTGCATAGCATCTTGTTGCAAGTCTATGGAGTTTACTATGTGGTCCCCATTGACATCAGGTAGGGAATTTAAGCAGGTCACAATGTTATTTAGGCTGCCATAGCCCAATGCACGTAGCCCATTGGCAATGATTGTGTGTCCATTTAGATTTGGGTGTCCTGTCCATGTGGCAAATCCAGTTGCAATTGGATCATTCTGGCCGCTTGCTCCATTAAAAATATCGTGAACATTATTGACGATATAGTGGTAAGTTGATGCTTTGCTATCTACATATGAATTCATTTGAATCAAATATGGGTTCAATAGTGCAAAATCCCCATTTGACACATCAGTGTTTATTGAACCGTAGTAAGTGTTATTTACCCTAATTATCATATTAGGGCCAGTATTTAATTGGTAAATTTGTGATAACATCGAATCCCAGCTTGTTTTAAATGAATTAAGATAGTTTCTTAAACAATCCTGATTGTCTGGTCCTCCACAGTTTTGACCATTTGCTCGATAGATCATCCTAAAAAACTCTATGTCATTAATTCCAACTCCTATGGTTATCACGTTAGCTTTTGTAATAGAATTCTTAAAAGCTGTGTCGCTGCTTAATCTTCCTGCTAGATTACCTGCTGTCGCTCCTGCTATACCTAAATTGCTAACTATAGTTGTTACTCCGAGGTCGTTATTCAAATCGTTTGCGTATTGATCTACAAATCCTTGACCAACTGGTGCTTGGGCACCCGCGGTAATAGAATCTCCTAGGGCTGTGTAGAATAGGGTAGGTGGCACGAGAGTTTGGTTGCTCGCAAACACCTGAAAGTTAACAATCTTTTGAAAAATTAATCCGCAAATTGCTGCCAATATAACAACAAGAAACAGAACTCCTATTTTTCCCAAAGGTAGTCTCTTACTTCTTTTGGGAAACTTTAGCCTTTTTTTATTAGGTAACATCTAGATATAGTTTAATACCATTTTATACTATAAACAAGTTTTTGCTACTCTGCGCCTTTTTCCGCTTTAATAAACTCCGAGGCGATTGTTTCATAACCCTTGGAGTTTGGGTGATAAAAGTATCCCAAAAGATCTTTACTTTGGGGATCTTCGTTGCCTGTTTGACCATTAAAAGCAGCGTGAACATTTGCGACAGGTATGCTTCTCAAAGTGCTAGAGGAATGTATATAGTCATTCATTTCCTTGAAATATTTATTTAGAACATCAAAATCTCCTGCTTCTCTGTCGAAATCAACTGAGCCATAATATATATCTGTTACAAGAACTTTCGAGTTAGGATTTATTATACTTATGTCGTCGAGTATTGCATTCCAGGTTGAATTGAACTGTAATACCATTTCTTTTAAACAATCCTCGTTATTAGACCCTAAGCATTTATTTTTTTCGTAAACTGATTTGTAAAGTGCAACATTATTGGTGCCAATTTCTATTGTAATGTAATCTGCATTCGATATTGCCTTTCTAATCTCTTTATCACTTTTTATATTGTCCATTAATGCCACAGTTCCTATCCCGGGGGTTCCAATATTGTCCACATTGAGACCGTGAGAAGACTTCGTTCTCAAGTAATTGCCAAATTGTTGCACGAAACCATCCGAATTATTATATGCTGTAATTGAATCTCCTAATGCAACGTAACGAACCGTTTTAGGAGTGTCTTGGCTTGTGCCCACGGCTGAACCTAACAAAAAAATTCCACTTAAGGCGAATCTTAAACTTTTAAATACACCCTTTTCTTTCTTCAGGCCTGATTTTTCGGGAGGTGTTTGATTTGATCTTTCAGACATTCGACCGTCTATTATATCAAATTAGACTGAATTTGAAGTGTTATTGGCAGCCTAAAGTTTTAGTTTGCCTGACTTACTTGGCTGGTGTTGACTATCAGCCAGTCAAACTCGATTGGTCCTTGCGCAGTGCCACCGTCGAGGGCAACGGTGAAGCCCTCGTATTCGGCTTTATTTTGGACGTAGAGTGCTTTGCCGCCGGTGGGCCCTGTAGCTGTCACTAAAATCTTGGCGTTTGGCTTGACCAGGCTTGTAAATATTGTGCTGGCTGTTCTGCCGCGTTCAATCCTGCCTGTGCCGGCACTCTTGGCGTTGGGGTCTGTAGCGTCTACAGTTATCTCTTTGGTTTGGATGTTTGCCGCTGTTAAGGTTCCTTTGAGTTTGAGATTGCCGCCATGGTCGATTGTGACTGCGCTGTTGCCTACATCAACTAGTATTCCTTCAGAGCTGCCCGCGAAACTGTCATTTTGTAAGAAGAGTGCGCTGCCCAAGACATTAACTTGTCGACCGTAGTCTACTATGAATGTGCCATCTTGGCTGAAAACGCCGGCAATTTGGGTGTCTGCCAAGTGGGTATTTCCGAAAACTTGTAGTGTGTCGATATGAACATCCTTTTGGGTCAGGAGATCTGAAAGTTTTTGTAAGGATTCGTCTGTCTGCTGAGCTATTTGTGCGCCTTGGGCTATGGATGCGCTGGTAGATGCTTCTGCAGACTGAGACCCCTCCGAGGTAGCTGAGCTGGTTGCACCTGGTATTGGCTTAACAATGTTTGGAGTTGGCACAGGCGTGTTTATATTCTGTGACGATTGCTGGTAACTGGTTGGGTTTAGCCTGCCGCTGGCGATCAGGCTATTGATCTTGTCGTCCACTTGTTTATCTACAATTTGTTTAACGTCCGCTTCGGATAGCTGTTTATTTGCATTTTGTGTGGCGAGGGTCCCGTCTGCGTTAGTCTTTGTACCCAGTACAGATGTAGCAGAACCGCTTGGGTTGTTGAGCGCTAGTGATCCGTTTTCGGCAACTGCGACTCCTGTAAACCAGCTTGGGTTTACAAAAACAACGATTGTGTTTTTATCCGCACTACTGTTTTCCAACGCAATACCAATAACTCTTCCAGCATGGGTTGCGCGCATACCAAAACCAGCAGTCGAGGAAGAAGTTATCGGGTCACCTGCTTTAATTGCACCATTTTCTAAGCTAATTTTAGTTGGTACTCTACCCGCCAACGCTAGGGGTTTACCGTTAACCTGTGTGGAGTTGAGGTTAATGCCGGGAGTGGTTGAAATTATTCCAAGTAAGGAATCGTCGTAAGGTTTGCCAGCTTTAACCACACTCTCCTTGTTGGTTGGGTCGACTGCAACTAAGTCACCATCGCCAATTGTGTTGTCGCTGGTGGGAAAGTGTTCTGCAAGGTCAGCTGTGCCTGTGGTGCTGAAGCTGTCTGCATAGACTGTTCCGTTAACTGGGTTGGCAACACTGCATGTGCCGGAGTTGTTGACACAAATGTAACCCTGAGGGATAGACAAGGAAGCGTTGGCACCTGATATAGAGGTGTTACCTTTTGAGTCTATTTTAAATAGTACGTTGTTGTTTGTGTCGACTATTGCTAGTTTAGTTGATCCCAGGCTGTCCCCAAGCTTTAATTGAACGTCTGCACCAATTGGTGCCTGGACGCTGGCAACTTCCAGGCTTCCGCCTATTTTGGCGTTGCCGCTTATATTGAGGGAAGCTGAATTAAGTGAACCCGTTGTATATACATTGCCTGTTAAGCCGTCGACCGTAAACGCTCCATTGGCAGCTGATATTGAACCTGTTGCAGTAACGTTCCCAGCTGTAGTTATATTGCCTAGCTCATCAATTGTTGTGTTATTTGAAGTAGTTGCAAATGATTGGGCTTTCAAATTTAGATCTGCATATTGTGTTCGAATATCCGTGCGATGTTCTGTATTAACGTACATTGTTACAATGCCTTCATCGGGACCATTAAATGAACTTAGAGCCTTACCGATCGTGGCACCGAATCTTGGATCCGCTTTCATTGCAACGCCTGGAGTAGAAGAAGCGGTCAATAAATCACCAATTGCGATTGGTCCATTTTCGAGATTTACTTTAACCGGAACACGTCCTGCAAGTGCAAGTTTTACCGAGCTTCCATTGTCGGCACCCATCGTTGTGTGCGGGTTTGTCGATACAACACCTAATTGATCATTGTCGTATAAGCCACTTGATTTTTGGACAACCACCGGTTGATTCGAAGTTAAGGAAATTACATCTCCAGGTTGTGGTTGGTTGCCCGAATATGGAATCCATTCTGCTAAGTCAGCGGTATCCGAACCAGCGGCTGCCTGTGCCGTACCAGAGTTCAAGCCGACTATTCTCCAACCGCTATTTGCATATACTATAGTGTAATTTTCGATTACAGTAGAAGCGCCCGTTTGGCTTGGGGTTGCAACAGTGCTTACTTGAGTGCCGTTTATTTGGATTGTAACTGTTGAGATGCGAGCACCTGTTGTTGCACCTTTAATTGCTCTGGTAGTAATAAACGCAAAGTTACCTTCTGTAGCTGAAAGACCGGTGATGTTAAAAATTTCTGAAGTTGCATTATCAACAGTTCCCTTGTCATTAGATAAAAAATAGGTAAGTGCAGCTGTGGATTCAGTAATTGTTCCCCCGGCGCCAGTAACGCTTTGAGCGTCAGTAAGAACACTTCCATTCCAGATTCCACCGCCGGTTGCGATCGCGAAATTTAATCCGGTTGTACCGCTTGCCGCTGTTGCGTATACTCCATACGCTCTACCATTTGTAACATTTGCAGACTCCCCGACACCACTAAAGATGCCCCCATAAGTGTTAGAATTTGTTGCTGTAGCGGCTGCACCGCTGACTGTGGAAATCCCATAGATTCCATAAGCGTTTCTTGTTCCGCCAGTTACAAGGGCCCCAGAAGAGACTGCGCTTCCGTAAAGTCCGTAAACAATATCTGTTGATGTAGTTGATGTTGTGTTTCCGTAGACTACTGCGCCATAATTTGTGTCTGATCCAGAACCATTGCCGTATATGCCATAAGTGGTAGTTGTTCCTGCAGCATCTCCCACGCCTACAAAGTATCCACCGTAAGTATTTCTAGTTGCTGTGTCAGCCGTAGAACCAGTATTAGAACCATTACCATATACACCAAGGGTATTGACGTTAGTGCCATTGTGATTGTCAGCACCAGTTTTAATTGCCTGCCCAGCAAGCGCAGCATAATCTTGTGAACTGGCGGTCATTGCTCCGGTTGGCTTAACTATCGACCAAATACCATAATCAAGGTTTACTCCCGTGGTTTGCGTGTCCAAGAATATTGAATATTGCCCATACGATTGTTGGCCAGCTCCGGCGCCTGCACCCCCACGTGTTGCTGCATTATATAATCCATACTGCCTTGTACCTGTGTTAGTTGAGTTAAACGTAAAGTTGTTGTACATTCCTTTTGATTGATTCGAGTTGCTTTGATAATCCAGTTCAAATGCGGCTGCTGCATTGTTGTGGGCAGTTGTTGTAGCATCGATTATTACTTGCTCGGTAGACGCGCCTAAAATATTTTTTATGCTACCTGAGGCTGAATATAGTGCGTAGTTAGTATCCCCTAAGGTACCAGAAAGATACGCACCATATGTAGTGTTCGTTCCTCTTGTTGATCCAATGACTGTTGAGTAAACGCCATAAGCAATTCTTGTTCCCTGGTCGGTTGTTACGTTGTCATTGGTTACTGAGATGTATTGCCCATAAGCATATTTGGTTATATTTGCATCTCCAGTATTTGAAATTGTTATAAGAGAACCATAGGGTATGGCACCAATACTTGCGAAGTTGGAGATGCTGCTATCAGAAATATTAGTGACCACTCCATATTCTGATGCCAGGCTTTGGGTGTTAGTGAACGAATTGTATTCGCCTACTTGGTTGTTGGTAAGACCGCTTTGTGAGTTGTCTACATATAAGCCATATGAGAAGTCGTCTGTTCCTTGTTTGACGTAGTATCCATAGCTGCTGTTTGCGCCATTGAGGCTACCATGGTTCATGTCTAAAGCGACACCGTACGTGGTGACTGTTCCAGCATCTACAGCGTTTGATGAAGTTATACTTCCATATATACCATAGGTATTTGTTGCTCCAGAAGTATTACCTGTTGCTGAAATTGTCAGAACTTGTCCGTAAACAGTTTTTGTTGCTGTGCCGGCTACATTGTTAGTTGTTGTTGCATTGATTCCGTATAGGTTGCTAGTATTTGAAATTGTAGATGCACTGAGCAAGAACCCGGTAACCTCAGAATTCCAGGAAGTGGACCCCCCAGCCGAATTAGCGTTTATCCCCAAGCCGTAAACCGTGGCTGTGCCTGCGCCCGAAGCGAGCCCCAAACCCTGAGAGCTTATATAAGCTCCGTAGCTTTGAGAAGTGCCGCTGTTAATGTTATCTTGTACAGCGCCATATAGACCATAAACTACCGGACCACCACCCCCATTATTATTTAAGGAAAAATTAATTGCTTTTTGGCCAGTTGTGAATACGGCGGATCCAAGGTGAGCTCCAATTTGTCCTGATGAGTATAGGCCATAATCTGTCGTCGATGCGCCAATATTTGTGTAATATGCGTAGTTTGCATCTGCAGATGCTGCTGTTGCAAAAATTCCATATGCGTTTGTTGCACCATCGGCCGCGCCAGTTGCTGTGAAGTAACCAGCGTAGGTATTTCTGGTGCCGGCAGCACCAACGTCAGTTGAGGTGTTTCGGCTATCAACGTAGGTACCGTAGGTATTGAAGGTACCGCCGGTTGTTAGGTTGTCAGCTCCAGACTTGGTTGTTATTCCATAGTTGCCGTAAAGCTTGAAAACTGGGCTGGTTGCTGTAACTGCCTGGGCGTTTGTGAAGTTATTGTAGATGCCGTACTGGGTAACTGTTGCGGCTGCTCCGGCTGCTGTTGATGTGTAGGTAACATTGACACCACTATTGCTGTTTGTCAGAGATTTAACGTTAACGTCCAGGGCTCCAACCCCAGCGCTGTTTAGGGTAGAGGCTGTGGTGTCTGCATCGATTAGTACTTCGTTGGCGGCACCCAGGGTAAATGTTGAGTTGGCATTGGCAGCAAAGTCACCGGCTGAGGTTATGGTGCCTGTGCTTGTTGTTGCTATATTGCCGGTTGTGGAGATTGTTATGTTGGCTGCCAAATCTCCTCCGACTATTGATCCGGTCAGATTCAATTTGCTGTAGGCAATTGCTGCTGAGGCATTAATGTCAGCATTGACGATTGTGCCATCTAGAATCTTGGCGCTGGTTACGGCACCGGTTGCAATGGTTGTAGCTAAGCTGCCGGCGCTAGTTGTGACATC
>JBBQJY010000020.1:0-17506 GCA_038326365.1 Candidatus Curtissbacteria bacterium
ATATTCGGAATTTAATATTTTCGTTGATCCCGAAGCTGCTGATATTGTACTTAGATCCAAAATTAAAAAGACTTTAATCCCACTTGATGTTTGCAACAAAGTTGAGACGCCGCTTGAAGACTTTAAAGGATGCACGCCTGCTTTTATTTATACTATTACTAGGAGTTATAAGTTGGGACTAAAAAAATATAACAATATTGATGGAATTATTCCATATGACACTCTGGCCGCATATTTTTTACTTAGGCCGAAGGCATTTAATACCACAAAAATGAGATTAAGTGTCAAAACAGAGACTAAGCAAGAAGGACGAACCATTGAGTTGAGAGGGAAACCTAACGCGCAAGTTGCTCTTGGTGTCAATTCTGAAATATTTAAAGGGGAATTTTTTGAAATTATTAGGAGGTGATAAATAAATGACTGAGAGACAACTAAATCCAAAAGATCTCGACTTTAGTTCTTTTGAAAAGTCGCGTAACTTGCGCCTAGTGACCGCAGCTGTTGTAAACCAAGATTCTGGAAAGCTCTTGATGATTGCATGGCAAGACGAGGACGCTCTCGAGCGAACGCTCGAAGAAGGACAAATGGTCTTTTACAAGAGAAGTACCAATAGCCTGTGGCTTAAAGGTGAAACTTCTGGCAATAAGCTTTTTGTTGTAAGAGCAGCGGTTAATTGCGATAACAACACAATAAAGTATTATGTTGAACCGGTTGGGCCTACTTGCCACACAGGAGCTGAGTCCTGTTGGGATTTGTCCCAATAATATGAAGATTTTAATAATGGGCGGTATGCACGGGAATGAGCCCCTTGGTATTGAGATAGTTAGATTATTGGAAAAATATCCTATAGATGGTGTTGTGGCAACTATTGCAAATAAAGGGGCTGTTTTGGCGAATGTTAGGTACTTGGAGAATGATTTAAATCGATCATTTCCGGGCAACATGAAAAGCATTGATTATGAAACTAAAAGAGCAGGGCAACTTATTAGGTTGACGAAAAAGTATGATCTGGTATTGGACTTTCACAACACTCATTGTCCAGAGAACGATTGTGTGTTTGTGGGGGAGAAAGCAAAATCAAGCCTATATGCTCTTGCTTATTACTTAAATCTTAAAAGAGTTGTAGTTGCGGACTATAACTGCATCAATAAATTTGCACCCAACTGTATATCTATTGAGATAAGTTTAATGAGTAAGCTAAGAAGTGCTGAATTTTGGCGTGAGCAGATAAAACAAGTTGCTAAATCAAATACTTTACCAAAAGCTAAACTGCTGCAAAAATATAGGTTTGTTTACAGAATTACCAACAAAGATAGGGATAGGTTCAATTTACGAAAAAGGGATTTAAAAGCTTTTAGGCCAATTTCAAAGGCACTTGCTCGCTCGTTGGGTGTTGGTTCTCCCGCTTATCCAATATTTATTGGCGACGGTTACACTCCATATAATTATGGTGGGTTATTAAACCGAATTAAGTGAATATCTCAAAGATTTTGACTTTTGAGCGGTAGCCCGAGATTAAGCGAACTTTAGTGTGCGATATTTTAAAATAATCTGCTAGATTGTTTTTAAAGCTCATATTGGCTAGGCCATTTCTGGGTGGGGCTTTTGTCCAAGCATGATATATGTTTTCGTCTACTCTTTCGACTTTTTCTTCAAAGGCTACTGGGTGAGTGTGAACTGTAATTTTCATTTCTTGTATTTTAACAAATTATTCTTCTAGCAACTATGGGCTTAGAATGATATACTTCTAGACCATGACTGAACACGAAGAACCAGCTACACATCAAGAGAAAACCCTGGACGACGCTATAGAGCAAATTGACGACCATTTTGATAATGAATACATTCGAATAGATAAGGAAGTTGTGAGAGTGACAGCCTGGCCAACTGGAGTGATGACTGACGGTGTAGTCCGAAGACGTGGTCAGGAGTTGCATCATTTGCGTCAAAAAAAACTCGCGCTTAAAAATACTCAAAAAGCTATTTGGAAGATTTTGGGAAAGACTGCGACAGATAGCGCAGTTCCTCAAGGACCAAACCCGGACCCAACTAAATCTTGAGTTTTTAAAACAGTGAATAATTATTCGGACTGATATTTAATTCTGTTTAGGTACGTTTTTTGAAGAGATTTTATTTCGGCTTGGGTTAGGGCGCTAAGCTCCGTAGCCTGTTCTCGGGAAGTCGCTTTAAACTTGATATCTATTTCGGCAATTTCTGCGTCGACCTGGAAAGCCATTTGATTGATTCCCAAAAGTTTTAAACCGTCTAAAGATCTAAGGCGCGAGAGTGCCACATAACCCATACCATAGGCAAAAGATTTGGAGAGATCTACCTCCGCTGCGTCCAAGCTCATGCCCTGACTCTTGTGAACTGTTATCGCCCAGGCGAGACGCAAAGGAATTTGGCTGATTTCGGCTAGGATTTGTCCGTCTTCTTCAATTGTCCATGTGGTTGGCTTGGCAACAATTTCTCGACCCGCGTAGGTTTGAACAATGGGGAGTTTTTCCTCATCGAAGCCAACAACTTTGCCGAGCGTACCGTTGATGTAGCCTTTGCCGTGACTGTTTTTGACAAACATGACGACTGCCCCTTCCTTGAGAATTAAATTCTCGGGAGCAAGGCAACCCTTTTTGAGGGCCTCTGTTAATTCTTTTTTACCAATTGCGTGCATTTCGTAAAGGGCGGGCGGCTTGTTTATTTTATTCAGCTCGGTATTGTTAACACTGTCGACATCGGAATTGTGAGAATACAATTTGGTGGGATAAGCATCATTTGCAATTTCGCCATTTAGCCTAGACGTTAAGATTTCAAAAGTGTTTTCGGAAACCTCGCGGGCGCGAATGTCGTTTAAAACTTTGAGGTAAGCATCGTCCCACTGGCGATGCTGTTCGTCGAGGTAGCAGATTTTGAGGTCAAGATCTTGCCAGGCGTTTGATTTGTAGGCAAATGAAGACGGTGGGTAATCTTCGTCTTTTATTGGCGGCAGTTGGAAAAAATCACCGCAGAGAATTACTTGAAGACCGCCGAAGGGTTCGAGACTATTTCTAACTGCCTGGGTGATTTGGTTGATAGCGTCTAGACGATACGAATGGAGCATTGAGATTTCATCTATTATTAAAACTTTTGGTGATTGAATTCGCTCGCGAGCTTTGAGGTTGGCCAGAAGAGAATTGATATCTTTTTTGGTAATTTCTTTTTTAATGCCAATGCCGGACCAGGAATGAATGGTGAGACCATTAAGATGGGTCGCTGCTATACCGGTTGAGGCAGTTACTGCGTAACTGATTTTATTTTTTTTAAGATAGCTGGTTAATTCGTTTATGAGATAAGTTTTGCCACTGCCAGCTTGGCCAGTTAGGAAAACATTGTGGCCAATTAGCATTTGAGAGAGTGCTTGGCTTTGCGTCATAGTAGGTAAAGTAAATGATATCTATCTAGTTTTGCTGGAAGATAGCTACTGCACCACCTGTGTTTTCGTAATACTCCACTTTTATTTGATGGGAACCACCGGTTAATGTTACGTTGGGTGAATAGGTCTTCATTGCATGATCTGTCCAGTCATCTACAACGAGCTGATTATCTATCCAAAAACGAACGCCGTCGTCGGACTTCAAAGTAAACGAATAATTGCCTGGAGTGAAGTCTTGAGTTTTGGTCCAGCGGACAGAAAACAGGTTTACAGGTAATTGCGGGTATGGACTACCTTGACCCCAGTCAAAATTAATTTGTGCGTCTTGCCTTGTTATTTTTGGAGGCCCAGTCAAATTTTTATTGTCGAAGTATTCTCCGGTGAAAGTTGTTTGCGCCTGTGCTACTTTTTTAATATTAAATTTGGCTACCGCTTCCCCGCCATTTTCATAATATTCAACCTTAATATCGTGAGGGCCACTGGCAAAAGACTGAACTTGTGAAAAGGTGGTGCTGGGGTGGTCGTTCCATTGATCTTGAACGACTTGATTGTCTACATAAACTCGAATACCGTCGTCACTTGTCGTGTCAATCTGATAACTTCCTCCATCTAGATTCATTGTTTTGGTCCATTGGACAATAAAATGATCGTTGTTTATTGCTGGGTCTGGCGAGCTATTATTCCAGGTGAAGTTTATAGAATCATCTTGCCTTGCTAGATTTGGTGCAGATGTTGGCAGTTGCGGTTTCGAACCGGTCCCTGAATTCCAATACTTTGCACTAAATCCTGCTATTTTTGTATAGGACATTTTGGCAACAGCCCCACCAAAATGTTCGTAATACTCCATTTTTACAGTATGATTGCCCGCGCTTATTTGGGCGTCTACTTTATAAGTTGTTGAAGGTTGGTCTATCCATTTGTCCAGGATGAGGGTGTCGTCGAGGTAAAGCCTTACTCCATCATCCGCTGTCGTTGTAAATTCATAAATTCCATCTGTTAGGGTGTCTGTTTTAGTCCAGCGAGCAGAAAAATTATCGACCGGAATTAACGGATCGGGTGAGCCATTGTTCCAAGTGAAATTAATGGAAGGATCCGTTTTGGTTAATATTGGACTACCAGTCAGGGACACATTATCGAAATATTCGGCCGAATAACTCCCTAGAAGAGGCAGTAGAATTGTTGGCGTATCAGTTGTTGTGTCCCAATTTAATTTTGCAACCGCCCCGCCGGTACCATCATAATATTCCATTGTAATCGTGTGATTTCCAGTTGGGACATCTAAAACTGCAGAATAATCAGTTGGGCCTTGATCTATCCACTTGTTTATAACCTGTGTATTGTCTATAAATAGCCTAACGCCATCGTCTGTTGTGGTAGTGAATTTGTATCTACCCGTATTAAAGTTTTCAGTCTTGGTCCATCTTGCTGAGAAATTGTCTGAATTAATTGTTGAATCTGGAGACCCACCACCCCAATCAAAATTTATAATCGGGTCCTGTCTTGTTAAGGTCGGAGTGCCTGATAAGTCTTTATTGTTGAAATAGTTTGCCGCGAACGGAGGCAGTTCTTTGAAGGTTGCGACATAGGTCGTTGCAGAAACAGGCGCTGTGATTGTGTGTTTTTTTGGTTGAGAGTCTGACCAGTGGTCAAATTCGTAATATTTATTGTTTTGCGTTTGGTTTGACGCATTTAATTCATGTTTAAAATTAACAACGCTTAAGATTGTTTGTGGTGTGGTTTGTGGTTGGCCATCTATAATTACTTGGAGGCCGTTTGGCGCCGAATCAATGTTGATTGTTGTTTTTTGGGGGTTAATTGTGATTGATTTTGTTGTTGTGAGACCAAAAGTATCTGTGGCAGTAACTATTATCTCGTAATATGTGTCGGCGGACGGTTCACCCGTTTGCGGAATTGTAAAAGATCCACTTTTTCCAAGATTATTTAAAAAGGGATGAACGTGGGTCGAGTGGTGAAATATGACTTGCGTTGAAATACCGCTATCTACAATTGTCTGGTTGTTGCTATCTGTGGCTTGCGAAGAATAAGAGATTGACTCTCCTGCTGTATAACTTGCACTGTTTAGAGGAGAGAGTATTGATACGTTTGGCGGTATACCGACTTGAATTGTTATTGGTAGTGCTTGGGAACTGTTTACGCCATCTGAAACTGTTAATTGAGCGTTGAACTTGCCTTTTTGGTTGTATATTTTTTGTGGGTTTGCTTGGGTGCTCGTTGTTCCATCTCCAAAATCCCAACTATAGTTTAACGTGACACCTTCCGGGTCACTACTTCCACTGCTGGAAAAATTGACTGTGAGCGGACTGTTCCCGCTGGTTTTGTCCGAATTTTCTGCAACAATTGGCGGTTGGTTAATAGTTGAGTAAGTAATTTTATATAGCTTGCCTGGGAAAATAGTTAGATAGTATATGGAACCATCTGAGGCTATTTTCATGTCTACTATTGAGCCAACGGAAGGATCAAAGTCAAAAACCGCGTTTTCATTTCCGCTTGAATCAAATGTCATCTGTTTGATATAGCCTCTGGCGTAATCGCCGAAATAGTAACTTCCTTGATACTGTTGCGGAAACATAGTTTTTCTATAAACTGCGCCACCAGTTACAGAATAACTTGGGGTGTCGTGATGATAAGTATAAATCGGATTGATATAACCGCAGCCGGTACAATTGCCTTCTGCATTTGGCCATCCATAATTTCCACTTTTGGTTATTTTGTCTATTTCCTCCCATGTATCTTGACCAACATCCCCAAGCAGCAAATCTCCGTTTTGAGAATCAAATTGAAAGCGAAAAGGATTCCTTAGACCATATGCCCAGATTTCTGGAAGCTTTCCCGCTTGCCCCACAAATGGATTATCTGCAGGAATGGAGCCGTCTTTGTTAATTCTGATTACTTTTCCGTACGGAATTGCAAGATCTTGCGCGTTTGGGCCGTAACCATTATCCCCGAAACCAGCATACAATTTTCCGTCCAAGCCAAATCTAATTGTTCCACCTGCATGATTTAGGCCGGTAGGGGGTGGTGTCGCATATAATATCAAAGGCGCGCTGGTGAAAGTGTCGTTTGTGCCGTCTAGTCTGGCAATATAATTTGAAAGATCTGCACCTGAATAATAAAAATAAACAAAGTGATTGTTAATAAAATCAGGGTCAAATGCGACACCTAGTACGCCCCTATCTCCAGTTGAGTTAACATCAAAATGATAAAAAGGCGTTGGCAATAGTTGGCCATTTTTGTAAATTCTGACGTTTCCTGTTTGCTCCAAAATAAATATACGACCGTCCGGTGATATATCAAAACCTGTAGGGTTGGTGAGATTGGCGCTAATTATTAGATTAGTTGAAAAGCCAGATGGTGGAGCGGCCGCGACTTTTGTGGGATAAACAAAGAGTGAAAGTAATGTCGTGAGAAAAAATAAAATGAAGAGTTTGATTTTCATCTAAAATTAAATCCGATCGTCATGAAGAGTAATAATTGTATCATCTAGGCCACATATAAACACTACCTCGCAACTTTTTTTAAGATAGGCAACGGTGTAGCAGAGAGCGAACTGGTCAGACTTAAATCATCCGTATTCTTAAAGACTTTTGCGATTTCAAAAGCACCTGGGCGGAAGTTTAAACTACTTCCGCTTTGGTCGTCGATGATCCTAGCGTGATTTCCCATGTGACTCCAATAATTAACTCCGATTAAATAATTTTTAGTTTTTATTTTTCCTAAAACTTTTTTAATAACTTCAGCTTGAATATCGGGATCTGTATCTTGATAAATTTGATAGCCCCATTCGCCTAACAAGACCGGCATTTTCCATTTATTATAAATCTCGTCTAAAGCCCGACTCATATCTTCGGCAACTTTGTTTGGATCATCATTTGCACCGATAGTACTTGTTTGAACCGAAAAATGATCAACTGTTATTAGTTCTAATTTATCTGCTAGTTCTTGAGTGAATGCGTTATTTGCTACCCAACCGTTCACCGATATCCAATTTGTATGAATTTGGTTTCCTAAATAAATTGATTGGAATGCTTCATTGGAATATACCAATTCGTTCAAAATAAACTGTCGATATTGGTTCCAATCTAAGAACTTTTTGCCTAAGCCCACACCGGCTTGTTCCGGCTCGATTGCTAAAGTAAATGAATCACCAGAAACAAAAAGTTTTGGGTTGTGACTGATAAAAGACTTTGTTTTATCAAGATACTCTTGGGGAGTCATCGAAGCGGGTAGTCCCTCATCACCTTCCCAATTTTTCCAGTGCGACCTAAACCAAACATGTAATTTTTGATCATGGATGGCATTTGCCCATTTATACATTTCTTTTTCATCATCATAGAAAGTGTCTACAGCAATATAATTGACTCCCAATTTTTTTAACATTTCGATCTGAGCATTTACTGATTCGACTGGGACATTTGTCCAATGTTTGCTAACAATTTGAGTGTCTATTGACTTTATTGGCCAGGGAGATTCACTAATTAGTTTTGGTTGGATGAAGTTACTCGATTTTAGAGCAGGTACTGGATGTGATATTGCCAGTTGGTAAACGGAATATAAAAAAACAAGAGCGAGGAATAGATAAACTAAACTGATTGTTATAAAGTTTGAAGCTTTAGTTTTTTTTGCCATTTAATCTGTTTTCTTTTTGTAAACGCTGGCAAAATTTCCAAGATAAACTAGTTTGTAATTTTCTGTGAATTCTGAGGTACCAACTAAGTTGTTATAGACCAGATCACCTTCGTGCATGATAATATAATCTGCGTGTCTGGCGGGATGAATTAGTGCTTCGTTCCAATATTTTGCCATTCCCTCGGTTATAAAATGTTTAAGTGGCAAACCTGATTTAAAAATTAATGCATCATTGCTTGAAGCAGCTGTTAGTATTAGCCCTTGGCTGGCGTTTTCATTTAACCATGCACCTGTGTCATCCAGAAAAAAGCCGCTAGATCCTCTTACTGAATCCTGAATAGTAATCACATTATTGTCGGAATACATTAAAGCTGCTTGCAATAGAGCGATCATTATTAAAATTGATGCAACAAATTCTCTTCTGTTGACGAGAAAGGCAATACATATTGCGATCGCCGGAAGAGACATTATTCCGTAGCGAACATTAAACCAAGTATGAGGCGGTAATTGCGGCAAATGAATTGCGGATTGTCCAAAATATAAACTGATAATGTTGAACACTACTGGTACAAAAAGGCCCAGAAACGCCATTTTGTAAGTAAAATTGAATTTTGAAAATAATGCCTTAATGAATCCTAAAATGCCCAAAATGAAAATTACCTCTCCAACATTTTCCTTTATAGTTAGAAAATATGTATATATCGACAGTGCGAGATTGCCTTTTGTAGGCAGCAGCCCGCGTGCGGCAAGTATTTCTTGCTGGGCTTTGGCAGAAAAAGGACCACTTACGAAAAAGAGCGGGTCTCCAAAAATAATTGCGTTCCAGCCGATCCAAAGAGCAATACCAAATAGACCCAGACTTGAATAGAGAATAAAATGGCCTTCTGCCTTTACCCTGCCGTGTTTCATGAGCGAAACAGCAAATGTTGAAAAGCTTAGAAAAGCAAACAATAACCAGCCGTCGTATCTTGTTAAAACAGCAAGGAGTGTAAATATTCCACTTAAGATTAAGCTAGAAATTTGGTCATATTTGACCCATTTGGTAAAAAAGAACACCGCACCGAGTGATGTCACCAACATTAGAGACTCTGTCATTGGGGTTGTTTGTAAAAAAAGAATATTGGCGTTTGATGAAAAAACAGCAACCCCTGTTAAAGCGGCCAGATTACCCAAATTAAATTGTTTAATTATTTTCCAAATAAAGATATTGCTACCTGCAAATGAAATCATAGAAATTAAACTGCCAGAAAGACCAGTTCGATACATGAAATCATTCCAAATTGTGAAGAGTTGCAGGAGATGTTGCAGCGGCAACCAGACTGAGCCAATTTGGGCCAGACCTGGCTGAAGGCTATCAACGACTCGTCTTGCAACATTAAGATGTGACCGAGCGTCGTTATATGAAAGCGTTAAGTTGTTTTTATAATAAAATGCCCAGGCACAAATGCTTATACCGGTAACAAGTAGAATAACAATCCAAAACCAGCTTGGATCGGCTTCATCACTAATTGATTTCTCGAGTGCAGCTTTTCTTATATTTTCCGGCCAAAATAATTTTGGGATAGGCACGCTCAATGTTGAGATTGAGCGAAATATATTTACCATATATTTCTCCTTTTTGTTTGAAAAGCGAAGATTGAAAGCAGTAAAAATATAATCAGCAATAGTGATAAAACCATAATAAAATAAAATTCACTTGTAACGTATCTATTCAGATAACCGTCGAATAGAAAAGAAGTATTTGGCATTTTGCCGATTAACTTTAAATTACCAAAAAATGAACTGTTTAGACCCCAACCTATTCCTTCCAGTGGAGACTGTAGAGAAATTCTGCTTGTGAAAGCACCGAGGGTGCTTATTGAAATACTAATAAACGCCAGTACAACTAGAAATACTTGATAAAGCGTTTTTGAAGAATGCATTTTAAATGAATATGCAAGAAAGATGGAAAAAATTGGCGCAATAGAGATTAAAAAGCGAGGTCCAAATGCCCAACCTCCCGCATAGTCTGTATATGAAGCATAAAGAACAATTGTTAAACCAATTGAAAAAAGTGCCGCAATAGTGAATGATTTGTTTTGTTTTAATGCTGACTTTATCCCCAAAAAAGCTAGAAGATAAATAGGTGTATAAATAAAAATTCCTCTTGGCAAGCTAACCAACAATGTATATAAACCTTTAACTGTATAGCTAGGGCTGATTTTCAGAGTTTTGTAAAATATGGTTTTACCTAAATAGGAGGCTGGGTCGTCTAATAGGACCGATTTCTTAACGCCGTTGTCTACATAACCTTGTATTTGATGCGGCTCAATTGTCGTAAAATATGAACCGAATAAATGGTGTACATATAAAAACAAAGGCACGATAAATATCAATGCGGCTACAATAGTCAATAGAAAATAGGTGCTTATATTCAAAAATCTTTTTTCAGGTAACTTGACGACTCTGATCGCTGATTTTGCCGCAAGATACAAAAAGGGCGCTATTGTAAAAGCGTTTGGATAATCAGCAAAAACGCCTAATCCAAACGCCAGCCAAAGCAATGGAAAGCCAATAATTCTGTTTTTGTTTCTAATAATAAGCAGTAGACTGTACATGGCCAAAGCCACAGAAAAAGTCGACACAGGATGGGCGTTTATAGAGGTGCTGTAAGTAAATACCCCCGTAGAAAAAACCATCAAAAATGTCATTAGCATTGATAGTTTGTAATTAAATTTTAGTAGCTTAAGGATTAAATATAGAACTATTGCCGATAGAAAAAACGCAATCGGACTAATTAAGGTGGCGGCCAATACTCCAAGGCTGAAGTGACTTCCTAATATATATAGCGGCACCGAGTAGATCGACACACCTGGGATAAAAACTGAGTAGTAATGCCCATTTGCATAAATCACATCCGGAAACGTTGCCTGCGCAAATTTATCCAAATCTAATCTATGATCTTCAGCTATTGATTTTGTGAGTGCGAATCTAGAACGAGAAAGTGAAGACTCGAAAGGGCTGCCAATGATTTGCCTGTCGCGATTTAGCTCATCGAAGGAGCCGTTACCTTTTGAAGAATTTATATTAACGAACAGTAGGAGTGCAATTAAAACAAAAAATGAAATAACGAATAACCTTATCATTAAACAGTTTTTAGTAGTTGCTACTTGCAACAGCCAAGTTATCTTTCCCTATTGGATTTGGCTTTAAGTGGAGCCCGTGCATAGTTTTATTCCATTTGTGGGGTTTTGATGCAAGTTCAAAAAATGCCTTAAATGCCGCGATACTCATGAACAGCCAGTAAACAGGTATTATAAACGAAAAGATAATTAATTCGAATTGGCCTCTTTTTGCCGCCCCAATCATGTAATAGTAAACATAAAGGAAATTGCCAACAACTAATGTAATAAGTGCGATATAAAAAATTGTGGTGGGGAAAAGAGACTCAATAAACAGACCCAACACCGGGCGAAAAACAAAATAGGAAATTGTCAGGGCCCACATAATAGGATTGATGATCATCGACAGCACTTTTCCCCCAATTACTAACTGAAAGGCAAAACCATTTCTTTTATTGAAACCACCTCGTGAGCGGGTGTGAACCAAATAAGTTTGAATATAACCTTTGACCCATCTGGATCGCTGATGAAACCAGTTGCCTAGATTACTGTTTGCTTCTTCGAAAGTGGTCGAATTGATGATGCTCGTTTTGAGCCCCCTCTTTGCAATTCTCATGCCCAGATCGGCATCTTCTGTAACGTTAAATGGATCCCAACCTTGAAGGCTCACTATGTCTCGTGTTCGGAAATGATTTGATGTGCCACCAAGGGGAATGGGTGCATCGATGCTTTGTAGGCCCGTGAGTACAAGATCGAACCAAAGAGAATATTCTGAAGCAAAAAGTCGGGTGAGGATGTTTTGGTGTGGATTGTAGAAACTGAGTTTGGCTTGGATGCATTGAACATCAGAACCCACTTTGTTGAAAGCCAGATATACTTTTTTTAACTGATTTTTCTCCGGGATATCTTCCGCGTCGAAGATTACCGCATACTCTCCTTTTGTGTGCTGGAGGCCGTAGTTTAGTGCCTTTGGTTTCGTCTTAGGCATTGAGTGAGGAATAATTACTGTTTGAAAGTAGTCTGGCAAGTGAAAAATGCCTAGACGTTTTATGGTTTCAGAATCGTTTTCTTCCAACAACAAAAGCACTTGAAGCTTGTCTTTGGGATAATCCAACGAGGCCATAGCATTTATAAATTGAGGAATTAAGTCGGCTTCATGGTAGAGAGGGCAGAATATGGTGTAGACAGGTAGGGTTGCTTCATCCAGGTTTTTGATTTCGTCATTTTCTATACTTATTGCAGGCTCTTTGAGAAAACTTCTGAAAATCAGAAAACAATTAAATAATAGATCACAAAAATAGAGAATGGACATGGCGCTAATTAACGCAATTAGTGTGATTCGGAAGAAAAACCAGAATCCTAAAATTAAGCCAAGCGCCAAGAGGAGTAGGAAGCCTTTTTGCCAATTGAGAAGCGTATATACTGCGCTTTCCAGATGATTTAAATCTGTATGAACGACGAAGCTTAAACCCTTATAAAAAAATCCTTGGCCTTTAAGAGAACGGGTTAGAATATCGAAGGGGATTATTTTTTTACTGTTTGATCTGTAGTGTATCGTTCTTTTTGTAAACAAGTTGTACCTGATACCTTTCTGGACGGCTAAAAAATCAGAGTTACTTGCGTAACTCTAGGTTCGAAGGGGTGCTGATTAGGGGCGACTGATCTGCCTGAGGATTATAGCAAACATACAGTAGGAAACTCTATGTTAAAAACACATCTTGGATAGCTTGCACGCAAAAATCTCCCAAAACTAGGAATTACGGGTCCGAGTCTATTTGTTGGCTTTGAGCTTGAGGGTTTTTCTAGCTTTCCTTTTCTTTTCTAATTTATTTTTTGCAGCTCCTTTGCTCTTTAGGAATTTTCGTCTCTCCATCTACTTTGAGACAAACGATTGTTCTCGCTTATTGATTCTAACTTTTGGTTTGATGAAAATGCGTTAGTTACACTTTTTGGGCGGGATAAATAAAATATATTGCATGATAAACTAAAGTAATGATTAACTTAAGAAATGCAACAAGTGGTGACCTGAAAACCTTGGCCAGTATTTACTGTGCAGCTTACAATAGTTTGAACATTGGCGAGAACTGGGATGAAAGTTCTGCTCTTAAGCTCATTACTTATCTTTTTGAAGACCAGCCAGATTTATTTTTTGTCGCTTTAAGTGATTCTGAAGTGGTTGGCGGAATTGTTGCGACGGTTCGGCCATGGTGGGATGGTAACCATTTGATTGAGGGCGAGCTCTTTCTTTTACCAGAATTTCAAGGGGTGGGAATTGGAGTTAAACTTATTAAGAAATTATTTACGTTAGCGCGTGAATTATATGACGTTGTCGCTTGGGATACATATACACATACTGTGCGCGAGCATCCCTTGAGTTGGTACAAGAAATTAGGGTTTGAGGAAATTGGACACTGGACGATGATTACAGGAAACGTTGATAAGGTTTTGGAAAGTATAGAAAAAAGAGAGATGTAAGTTTCTCCAGCATGATTATAAACAAGAAGGAAGCTTTTACAAAAGAAGAGATTGAAAAAATCCTTGAGGCGCTTAATCCTTACATAAAAACGGTAATAGATTTAGAAAATAAAGTTTGTTGTGCTGGTGCCAAGATGCATTTTGAAGAAGAGCAAATTCTTTTGAAGGCAGGTTCAGTTCAGGCTAATTTGTGGGGTGGTGGTTTTGATATTGAAACGCAAACGATTGGCTATGATTCCATGATTAACATACGCCCAAATGATAACAATAGCAGCAACGAGTTTTAGACCCAACTAAACGGTCTGAATTTGAAAGATTAACGAAGTATTTTTTTGGCGAGCTGCATAATAAATAAGGATGGACGCCCGAACTATTCTCTTATCACTATCTTTGGATTTAAAAAGGATTACGACTGCAATTCAGAGAAAATCCTCTGCTGCTGTGAAGTTTAATGAGGAGGCGGATGAGTGGTTAAAAAAAGCTTATGCTTTGAATAGAAAAAGCTTGACTCCAATACTTGAGAGAATAGAAGACACGCTAAATAAGGAAAATGATTTAGAGAAAGCAGAAGACTGTCTTATGTATAGCTTTTTAATTCAAAATAGAGCGCTTCTATAAATTATTGCTCCTGCCAGACAGACAGTCTACCAAGAATTGTGATGTCTGCTTTTCGTGCGATATTTAGATTTTGCCCAGATTCATAACCAACAATTGGCATGCCTGGAAACTTTTGCGTTGCGAAACTTCTTGCTTGATGAAATATATTTTCTTGGCCTGTGTGATTGAAAACGTTTGATAAACCTACAGCATCGCTTGAGATATATGCGATAAAGCCCGCAACAATTTGCGTATTTTGATATTTGGCAATGATATGTATGTCCTTACTATTCAGAAGGGCGGTCTGGAATATTCTGGTTTTTGACACTTGATTTGTATCCCAGGCTGTTTCCCATTTGAGTAGTTCTTCTTCGGTTGTTACATATGCAAGATCTGATGACGAGTCTGCTGCTTTTGGTATATAGATCCAGCTGGCTGTAAATAACTTGCGGAAATTCAGAGGTTTCATATTTAAATTATCAAAACTGTCTTTAACGGAATAATTTTTAAAATTAAATGATTGTGCATATTTTTGAAATGTTGTTGTGGAAATTGCTTTGAGAGTAATTAAGTTTGGATAAAATGGAATAGGATTGTTTTTGTTAATCCAAACATCACGTTTAAATTCGCCTGAGATACCGCAACTTGTGAGAACGGAGTCACACCAAAGCGCATTATTTTTGATAGCGCTTTCAAGAAGCCGTTCTTTTGAGTATTTATTTACGTTTAAGATTTTTTGCTTTTGCTTTTAATGTCGTTGTAGAGCGTGAGAAGCTGAGAGGCATTAAATATCGATGAATAGGTTCCGGAGACGATGCCAATCAGAAGAGCAAGAACGAATGTTTTGATGCTTTCGCCGCCGAAAAGAACCAGAGCAATTAAAACGAAAACGGCCGTAAGTGAAGTGTTGAGTGAGCGACCAAGAGTTTGCAAGAGCGAATGATTGACAACATCGTTAAAGGATTGACCGCTGTGCTTGATGAGGTTTTCGCGAATTCTG
The DNA here is from genome assembly GCA_038326365.1 of Candidatus Curtissbacteria bacterium. Lineage (GTDB taxonomy): Bacteria > Patescibacteriota > Microgenomatia > Curtissbacterales > GWA2-41-24 > JBBQJY01. Next base: position 15,230 of record JBBQJY010000020.1, read on the forward strand.
TCGAAAACTACGATCGTGTCATGGACCGAGAAACCAATGACTGTCAGGATGGCGGTAATGAAAAGGGAATCTATTTCGATATTGAAAAAGTGCCCGAGTATGGCAAATATGCCAACAACCACAATGACGTCGTGAACAAGGGCAATAATTGTAGCGATTCCAAAAGCCAAAGAAGAGGCTGGTTTTGGAATTTTTCTAAAGCTCCAAGTTATGAAGATAAGAATAGCCAGGATGGAAATACCCACAGCCAGCAAGGATTTTTGGGTAAGTTCTTTTGAGATTGTGGGGCCGACTGTTTCTAAGCGAACGTCTTGAGTTTCGCCAAAAGACGCTTTGACTTTTTCTTTGAGATCTTTGATCTTAACTTCGTCGGTTGCCTTCATCCGAACGAGTACCGAATCTGCACCCGTTGCGGCGGCTTGGCTAACTTCAACTCCGTCTTTGGTTATGGTGTCTTTAACCTGGGCGGGCTCGACGTTTTTTGTGAATTTCATTTCCCAAAGAGTTCCGCCTGAGAAATCGATGCCCAGTTTGAGGTGCCAGATTGCAAGGGCGATCAGACCGGGGACGATAATTAAAAGAGACAGGGCGAAGAAATAGTTACGATATTTAATTAGATTCATATTCGACCCACCCAGAATGCTCTTAGTAAATTACGTGTAACTGTAATTGCTGTAAAAAGTGAAACTAAAATGCCTATTGCTAAGGTTAGGGCAAAACCTTTGATGGCCCCTGTCCCAAAATTGAAAAGAATGGCTGTTGTAATTAACGACGATAGATTTGAATCACGAATACTAGACCAGGCGCGGTCGAAACCGGCAAAAAGCGCTTCGTGTTTGGGTTTACCCCAAGCTCGCTCTTCTTTCATACGTTCGAAAATTAGTATGTTGGCGTCGACGGCCATACCGATTGAAAGCACGAAACCAGCGATACCAGCAAGAGTTAGCGTGACACCGGCCAGTTTGAAAATTGAAAAAACCAAAAGCGCATAGATAACCAGGGCAGTTACTGCAAAGGCACCCAGCGTTCGGTAGTAGACCAGCATGAAAATGGCAACTGAGATGAGGCCGATGGCGGTTGCCATAATACTTTTTTGAATTGCTTCGCGGCCGATTGTTGGACCGACTACAGATTGGCTTTCAACTTTTAGAGGGACCGGTAGTGCGCCGGAGTTTAGAGCGATTGATAAGCGTTTGGCTTCTTTGCTGTCAAATTGGCCACTAATTTGTGCTTTGCCGTCTGAGATAATTGCACGAATGGTGGGAGGCGGCCAGGAGATTGGCTGGTCGTCCAGAAACATGGCCATCGGTTGGTTTAGATTATTCTTGGTAACTTCTTCCAATTTTTTAGTGCCCTCGCCGCCAAACTCTAGACTAATTACATAGCCGGGGGTTTGAGGATCTTGACTGGCCTGGGGAAGAGCACGTTTTAAGTCTTTGCCTGTAAGACCTGAGCTCACAAAGCTGTTGATGTCCGCTGATGCGCTAGCATCGGCTGATGCACCGGGTTTGAGAACTCTGAATTCAAGATGGGCGGCGCGTTTAACAAGATCTATTGCTTGGTCCACGTTGGAGATACCAGGAATGTCGATAATTAGACGGCTTTGGCTTTGGGTTTTGGCGCTTTGGACAGTTGCTTCCGCAACACCAAGCGAGTTGATACGTTCTTCGACTATATTTTTGGCAGATTCGAGCGCGTTGTCTTGGTCTTTGGCCTCGATTGTGCTCATATCGGCCGACATTGTCAGCTGAACACCACCGGCAAGGTCTAAGCCGAGTTTTGGTTCTAAGTTGCCGAAACCATATTTAGTTAAATCGGGGTGGTGAATTTCGTGGCCGGCGATTTTAAGCTTGGGTAAATTAATAAAAATGGCGGCGATTGTGACTACAACGATAAACAGAAGAGCAAGTCGTGGTTTTTTGTACATGGCAGTTTATAGTTTAACCATTTCTTCCTCGTCGCCCAAGAGCATAACCCGAGGTTTAGAAAGAACACCCATCACAAACGGGTCACGACGGGCTTTTCGAAAATTAAATTCTTCGTCTGTCATTGGCGTAAAGTTTATCTCGCGATTTCTGCGAGCCTCTTCTTCTTTGATTATAGTAGAAAGCTCGGGCAAAACGATGGTACCAACAACAAAAAGGTCTACTTCGTTTTGGGCGTATGGTTTGCCGCGAACAAATGAACCCGAAAGCATAGCGTAAGAAATTTTGCCGAGCTTGGCTCTGCTTTTGATGATATTGCCGCCAAGACCGACGGATTTGTTGACCATGCTAA
>JBBQJY010000021.1:0-17041 GCA_038326365.1 Candidatus Curtissbacteria bacterium
GAAATTCTAGATAGCCGAGGTAACCCAACCGTTGAAGCTATTGTTCAGCTAGAGGACGGCTCAGTCGGAAGCTTTGCTGCACCCTCAGGTGCATCCATCGGGCGTCACGAAGCTGTTGAATTGCGCGACGGAGACCCTAAACGTTTTGGTGGTAAAGGTGTTCTCAAATGTCTACACAACATTGTCACGATACTTGCCCCCAAAGTAATTGGTCAGGACGCAGCCAACCAAGCAGAAATCGATAAGCTGATGATTGACCTAGATGGCAGTGCCGACAAGTCAAATTTGGGCGCAAATACTATCTTGGCAATTTCGGGAGCAGTAGCCAAAGCCCAGAGCGCATCCGAAAGGGTGACTTTGTATAAATACATTTCAAAACTTCTAAACGGCACAGACACTCAAAAGTTTCAAATCCCCACACCTATGTTTAATATTTTAAATGGGGGAAAACACGGTGGAGGAAATATAGATTTTCAAGAATTTATGATAGTACCTCCACAAGCTTCTGATTTTTCAAATAATTTAAAAACCGGCTGCGAAATTTATTATGCCCTAAAAGATGTAATTACCAACCACAGCGGCATTACCCTTGTTGGCGATGAAGGAGGATATGCTCCTGTTCTTTATACAAACGCTGACGCTTTAAAAATCCTGGAAGAAGCCGTACAAAAAGCAGGCTACAGTTTGGGTCTAGACGCTTTCTTCAGCCTAGATACTGCAGCTTCATATTTCTTGGAAGGTAAGGAATACAAAATAAAAGATAAACCTGTACCTCTTTCAACAAACGATCTGATTGATTATTTTGTCGCCCTAGACGATCAGTACCATATCTTGTCTCTTGAAGACCCTTTGGCCGAAGACGATTGGGATGGCTGGTCAACTCTTACTCAAAAACTGGGAAAAGAGACAATAATAGTTGGTGACGATTTAATTACAACAAACCTTGAGAGATTAAATAAGGCAATTGAGAAAAAGTCATGCAATGCGGTTATTATTAAGCCGAATCAAGTCGGTACGATTACTGAGACGCTTGAGGTTGTTAAGCGAGCCAAGAGTGCTAATTTTAAAGTTGTTGTATCACATAGATCCGGCGAAACAAATGAGGATTTTATTGCGGATTTTGCAGTTGGTATAAATGCTGATTACGCCAAATTCGGTGCACCCGCAAGAGGCGAACGTGTTGCCAAATATAATAGACTTCTAGAGATAGAATACGAACTTTCTTAATGCTCCGCTTAACGGAAAAACCCAAGCCTTTGGTTTTATTGATTCTGGATGGATGGGGTTTTGCAGATCCTGGACCCGGAAATGCAATCACCTTGGCAAATCCAAAAAACTTCAATAACCTTTGGTTTTCTTTTCCCCACACTCTTTTAGTTGCTTGCGGTCAAGCTGTGGGCTTGCCAGATGGTATCTTCGGAAACTCCGAAGTCGGCCATATAAATCTCGGCGCAGGAAGGGTAGTTTTCCAGGACCTGCTTCGCCTCAACAACGCCATAGCCGACGGTTCTTTTTTTCAAAACCCCGCATTCTTGGGTGCAGTTGAGCACATCACGAAAAATGGCTCCAATATTCACTTGATGGGTCTTATTGGTCTTGGCGCAGTTCATAGCGATACAAATCACCTGTACACACTTCTTTCTTTTTTGAAGAAAAACAATATTCCAGCATCTCGAGTTAAAATCCATATTTTCACAGACGGCCGAGACAGTCCGCCAACTTCATCAAAGGGAGTCGTCCAAACCCTTGAGGAACGCTTGAAGAAAGAAAATACCGGCCAGATTGCTTCAATCGGAGGTAGATACTTCGGAATGGATCGCGACAATCGTTGGGAGAGAACTGAAAAGGCGTATATGGCACTAACTGGTAAAAGTGCAGAAAAAGATACAAGTGCAATTTCAGTCATAGAAAAATCATATGAAGCCAAGGTGACCGATGAGTTTATCATTCCCCATGCAATTGTGGACGAGGCGGGAGTTCCTGTGGGGCCCATCCGAGAAAACGATGCAGTGATTTTTTTCAATTATCGGCCAGACCGTGCTCGCCAGATAACTAAAGCTTTCGTCTTAGATGATCTTTCAAACCAAAAAACCTCATCTGGAGAAAAAGTCACAGCTTTTCAAAGAGGATCAAAAATTAAAAATTTATATTTCGCCTCCATTACGCGCTACGAGCGTAATCTCCCTGTTTCTACCGTTGCCTATGGCCCAGAAGAGGTCACTATGCCGCTTGCGCGCGTTTTTTCAGAGAGAAATATGGATCAGCTACATATGGCGGAAACAGAAAAATACGCGCACGTCACCTATTTTTTTAATGGCGGTATAGAACAAGCATTCCCCAGGGAAGAAAGAATTCTTATCGACTCGCCCAAAGTGTCCTCATATACGCAAGCGCCCGAAATGTCGACGGCCAAAATTACCAAAAAGCTTCAGGAAAAAATTACTACTAAAGCCTATGACTTTATCGTCGTTAATTTTGCCAACGCTGATATTGTTGGACACAGCGGCGACCTTAACGCCACTATAAAAGGAGTTCAAACTATAGACGAAAATCTAGGAACTTTGGTTAAAACGATTTTAGCAGTTGGCGGTGGGTTGATCATAACAGCTGATCATGGCAATGCAGAAGTGATGATAAAATTAGGCACAGGCGAACCGGACACAGAACATAATATCAGCCCGGTTCCAGCCCTGTTTGTATTTAATGAACTTAGAGGGCAAAACGTCCAACTACCCCAAGGACTACTTGCCGATATTGCCCCAACCATTTTGGGCGCTCTACAAATCCCTAAACCTGCCCAAATGACGGGCAGAAGCCTACTTTGATCTACTTGTATTACAAAACTATTACCTAAATTTATTTATATTCTTGTCAGTACACGTCAAAATAATCTATGCAAGTGATAAATAATATAAAAGCTTGCTACAAAACCTATGCACCATTCACAAACAGCTAGGCTTATGTGCCCGCTGTTTGTGTTTTTACGTAATGAGAAGTTATTGATGTCTACCAAAGTAATACGAATTCACCTTTTAGGTTCATCTTAAATTCACTAATCTTTCCTTTGTAATAGTCTTCATGGATCTTGGTCATTTCTCGAATAACAACTATCTCAATATCCCCAAAAACTTCTTTAATTTGCGCTAGAGTCTTCAGAATTCTAAATGGGGACTCGTACATGATAATGGTCGATTTAATTTTTACTCCGGAGCTCATGGTGTTTTTTAATATCTCCAGCCTTTTGCCGTTCTTTTTTGGCAAAAAACCCAAGAAAATAAATTTATCAGTCGGCAGCCCGGAAATAGTTAACGCAGAAATAGCAGCCGAAGGTCCAGGAATGCTTTCAACCCTCACATGATCAGAACGTGCTTCTCTGACAAGCTTGAATCCTGGGTCGGAAACCAAAGGTGTTCCGGCATCAGAAACTAAGGCGATGTTCATGTCCACTTTTAAATCTGCCAAAACCTTATCAATAACCTTTTCTTCATTGAAGTCATTAAAAACTTCCATCTTTTTCTGAATCCCGAAGTGATTTAACAGCTTGCCAGTAATACGCGTGTCTTCACACAAAATATAGTCCACAATTTTCAAAATCTCTACAGCGCGCAAAGTGACATCACCTAAATTGCCAATTGGTGTCGATACGATATAAAGCATAAAGCTAATTATATCCTGATTGACGGCACTAAACTAAAGATTCACAATAAAGAAAATGCCAGAAAGTTCAATAGAAAAAACCATTGAAGCGGACGTAGAGGTTCTAGAAAAAACACTAAAAGCGACTGAAAAAGCAGCGGAAAAAATAGAAGACACTAGGCCTATTCAAGATGCTAAAAATTACTGGAAATTGCTAGGGCCCGGCCTTACAACTGGTGCCTCGGACGATGATCCATCTGGTATTGCAACGTATTCCCAAACAGGTGCGCAATATGGTCCTCAATTGCTTTGGCTAGCAGGTTTTACTTTCCCTTTAATGGCAGTTGTCCAAGAGATGTGCGCGCGAATAGGTCTAGTGACTGGTCACGGCTTAGCAGCCAATATCCGTCATTTTTATCCAAGGTGGGTACTTTATCTTTGCACTATTTTGCTTTTTGCTGCCAACGCCTTAAATATTGGTGCAGATCTTGGTGCAATGGCCAAAGGGGTCCAACTTATTAAGCCTGACATACCTTTTGCACCCATACTTATTTTAATTGCCGCTTTTTGTCTAGTATTACAAATATTTTCAACCTACGAAAAATATGCCCGATATCTAAAATGGCTCGCTTTTATCCTATTTTCCTACATTGCGTCCGCACTTTTAGTTAAAATGGACTGGCCACAGGTTTTAAAACATTCATTCGTCCCTTCGATTACTTTTTCAAAAGATCAAATATTTTTGGTATGTGGCATTCTAGGTACGACAATTTCTCCCTACCTTTTCTTTTGGCAAACGTCACAAGAAGTAGAAGAGGAGATTTTAGAAGGGAAAACAACACTGGCAATGCGTCGAGAAACCACGCCCAAAGAAGTTAAAAATATGCGCATTGATGTTTGGTCCGGCATGTTTCTAAGTAACATTGTGATGTTTTTTATTATCGCCGCTTGTGCAGCAACCCTATTTGTGTCTGGGACAAAAAACATCACAACAGCTGCCGATGCTGCTACTGCCCTCAAGCCCCTAGCTGGCGATGCAGCCTATTTGTTGTTCGCCATCGGTATCATAGGTACCGGACTTCTAGCTGTCCCGGTTCTGGCCGGTTCGGCCTCTTATGCGATTTCCGAAAGTTTAGGTTGGAAGTTTGGTCTTTACAAAAAATTGAAACAAGCCTACGCCTTCTATGGAGTAATAATTGCAGCTACCCTTGTCGGAGTTGCCCTCAATTTCGTGGGAATCGATCCCTTTAAAGCCCTGATTTATTCAGCAGTAGCCAATGGTTTAATTGCTCCAGTAGTTTTGGTGCTCATAGTCCTAATCAGCAGCAAAGAAAAAATTATGGGCAAATATGCAAATAAACCAATAGTCACTATAGTGGGATGGCTAGTAACCGTTTTGATGGTGATTGCAGGCGGTGCAACAATTATTTCTCTCTTATTTTAACGCAAAAACAGTATGACATATACTGCCGTGACAATTGAGCAAATTAAGACTTAAATTTTAGTTAGTAAGAGTTTTTATTGACTGAGTTGCTAGGATCTTCATAAAGGTTGATAAGATTACTAATTTTGGTATCTTCTTATTACACCCACGCATTTTCCCTGAATAGTCACGTTTTTGGCAAAAATCGGCTGCATAGTTGAATTTGCAGGCATTAATCTAACCTGGTCTTTCTCTCTAAAAAATCGTTTTAAAGTGACAACGCCACTATCCATCATCGCAACCACGATATCTCCATTATTAGCTTGATTGGTCTCTTCAATGACTACAAAATCGCCATCTAAAATTCCGTCCTCAATCATACTTTCCCCTTTTACTTGCAAAACGTACGACTTCTTGTTTTGCGGAACCATATTCTGCGCAACCGCAAAAGTGGCGTTTGGGTCAGAATAAGGTTCAATAGGCGCTCCTGCTGCAATAAATCCCATAACCGGCAATTCCACACCCCGAACAACATCTCCAATCTTTTTGTCGACAAGCTCAATGCTTCTAACAAGACCAGAGGATTTTTTGATTAAACCTTTTTTCTCTAAAGTTTGAAGATGTTCATGAACGGTAGCCAGAGAACTGACTCCCAGTTTCTTGGCAATTTCACCCAGTGTAGGCGCATGGCCATATTTGTCGATATAATCATTAAGAAAGTCTAGTATTTCTCGCTGTCTTTTGTAAATTACGACTGTCATCTTTTTCATACTACCAAACAAAACCCGAATGTGTCAATATATCAATTAAGCAATTAAATAGAAAGCGTTTGTTGTCTATCTGCGATATAATGCAAGTTCAATGAAATTCCAACTAAAGGCCCCATATAAGCCAACAGGTGATCAGCCCAAGGCTATCGAGAGCTTGGTCAGCGGGCTAAAAAAAGGTAATCGGCATCAAACTCTTTTGGGTGTTACTGGTTCCGGCAAAACTTTTTCCGTTGCCAATGTTATCCAACAAGTCCAAAGAGCTACGTTGGTTATTAGTCACAACAAAACGTTAGCTGCACAGCTGTATCAGGAGCTTCACGAATTCTTTCCCAATAACGCTGTTTCTTATTTTGTCTCTTATTATGATTACTATCAGCCGGAAGCATACATGGCCTCAACTGATACATATATAGAGAAGGAAACAGAAGTAAACGAAGAAATAGATAGACTTCGTCTCGCAGCAACTACGAATTTGTCCACTAGAAAGGATGTTATTGTCGTCGCTTCGGTTTCGGCAATTTACAATCTTGGTTCTCCTCAAGAATACAAAGATGCTCGCCTTGATATTAAAGTAGGCGACGTCTGGTCAAGGGACGATCTTCTCAAAAACTTTGCCCGACTTCAGTACGAAAGAAACGAAATGGATTTTGCACGAGGCACCTATCGTGTCCGAGGAGAAAATGTCGAAATTCTACCAGCGTACGAAAATAATGGCCTAAGACTTGAATTTTTAGACAACAAGCTATCAGGCTTAGATATCATTCACCCAGTTACAGGGGCGACTGTGAAGAAGCTCAAACAAATTGCGCTTTATCCTGCAAAGCATTATGTTTTGTCCGAGGAAGGCCATGAAAAAGCAATAGAGTCCATCAAAACCGAACTTGCAGATAGACTAAAATTTCTAAAATCCGTAGGAAAGGACATCGAAGCCCACAGGCTAGAACAGCGCACAAATTACGATTTGGAAATGATTCAAACATTCGGCTACTGCAAAGGTATTGAAAATTATTCGCGTCACTTTGATGGTCGAAAGCCGGGTCAGAAACCATACTCGCTTCTCGAGCATTTCCCAAAAGATTATCTGGTGGTTATCGATGAATCACACATGACTATTCCCCAAATAAATGGCATGTACAATGGAGACCGTGCCAGAAAAGAAATGCTTATCGACTTCGGATTTCGCTTGCCCAGTGCCTACGACAATCGTCCTCTCAAGTTTGAAGAATTTGCAAGACTTACAAATCAAGTAATTTACACTTCAGCCACTCCCGCCGACTACGAATTGAAAATTTCCGATGCCGTAGTAGAACAGTTAATTCGTCCGACTGGTCTAGTCGATCCTTTAATTTCAATTCGTCCAAGTAAAGGCCAAATCGAGGACCTTATAGTAGAAATAGAAAAAAGAGTTGTTAAAAACCAACGGGTTTTGGTAACGACTTTAACAAAAAGAATGGCCGAAGAATTATCCAATTATCTGGAAGAAAAAAAGATCAAAGTCACTTATTTACACAGCGAAGTTCTAACCCTGGACAGGTCGGATATTTTAGATGATCTCAGGCTGGGTAAATTCGATGTTTTGGTTGGTATCAACCTGCTCAGGGAGGGACTAGATTTGCCAGAAGTCACCTTAGTTGCAATTTTAGACGCAGACAAGGAAGGATTTTTAAGATCCGAAACCTCGCTTATCCAAACCATGGGTCGTGCCGCCAGGCATCTAGAAGGATCAGTTATTCTTTATGCGGACCAAATAACTGGCTCTATGGACAGGGCAATTAAAGAAGTTGAAAGAAGAAGAAACATTCAGCTGGACTATAATAAGAAAAATCACATAACTCCAATTTCAATTCAGAAACCCATTCGAGATAAGTTAGTCCAGCGTGAACGCGAGTCGGAAGAAAAAGGACAAATTTACAAAGATACCGTAATCGCCAAAGTTATGGAAAGAGCGCAAGAAGGCTCAATTTTGCCCGACGATAAAAAGCGCATGATTCGCTTAATTCAGCGAGAGATGAAGGACGCTGCTCGGGTTTTAGACTTTGAAAAAGCAGCATACCTTCGCGACCAAATACTCGTTTTAAAAGAACAGTCCAGTCCTTAAGCCCTTTAATAATCTTGCCAAAAGTGCTAGACTATTTGCTTCTTCTACCCCGGACACTTCGGTAAATGTTTGGGTATTATAAACTATGGAAAAAATCATAATCAAAGGGGCACGTGAACACAATCTCAAAAACGTAAACGTAGAAATTCCTAAAAATAAACTTGTGGTCTTTACTGGCATCTCCGGTTCAGGCAAATCCTCGCTCGCCTTCGACACTATTTATGCCGAAGGCCAACGTCGCTATGTCGAATCCTTGGCATCCTATGCGCGGCAATTTTTAGGGGTTATGGACAAACCAGATGTTCATTCCATAGAAGGCCTATCTCCTGCTATTTCTATCGATCAAAAATCAACTTCTCATAATCCTAGGTCTACTGTTGGCACTGTTACCGAAATTTACGACTACTTGAGGCTTCTATTCGCCAGAATTGGCCATCCTCATTGTCCAGTTTGTGGTCGAGAAATATCTCATCAAACTTCTCAGCAAATTGTCGACGAAGTTCAGAAACTTGGTTCGAGTGCAAAAACACCCGCAAAAGTTCTTCTCCTTTCGCCCGTTGTTAAAGATAGAAAAGGAGAATATAAAGAGCTTTTTGCTGATCTACTGAAGAAGGGTTATCGCCAAGCGCGAATCGACGGGCAAATCAGAGATATTGACGATGATTTTGTCCTGATTAAAACTAATAAGCACACAATCGACGTAATTATCGACCGAATGACTCTACCTACCGAAAAAACACGGTTGACACAATCGGTTGAACAAGGATTAAAGCTTGCCGAAGGCACAATTATTATTTCCGAAATATTTGACGTAGGTTTCGACATTCCAAAATACCCCAAAGAATTAAAAGATCATTTGTTTTCCGAAAAATTTATGTGTCCAATCGACAACATTGCCTTACCAGAAATAGAACCCCGTTCATTTTCCTTCAACTCACCTCACGGTGCATGCCCAAAGTGCAATGGCCTTGGAACTTTAAGAAAAGTCGATCCGTCACTGGTAATCAATAAGAATCTAACCATAGCCGAAGGCGCAATTTTGCCATGGGCCAGAATGGTAGGCACTGATTCTTGGTCGTGGCGAGTTTTAGAAACTGTCTGCCGCGAAGAAAACATCAACTTGAACGAAGCTTTCGCAAACTTACCCGAACCAAAAAAGGAACTCATCCTCAATGGCAGTGCAAGTATGTATAGGGTTAAAGGGCCAAATCGTTTTGGCAAAATTGTTTCGTGGGATACAAGTTTTGAAGGGGTTGTTAAAAATTTAGAAAACAAATTCAATCAGACTGAATCGGATTTCGTGCGCCGCGAGATTGAAAAGTTTATGCTAGTCGACCTCTGCGATGCCTGCTTCGGCTCGAGGTTAAAACCGGAAACTCTTTCAGTTAACATCAATAAAAACTCTATTGCCGATATTTCGGATATGTCTGTTCAAAAACTGCACGACTGGCTCAAAATGGTTTCCCAAAGCACATCCATATTATCAGAGCGCGAAAAAATCATCTCAAAGCCTATTCTCAAAGAGCTCTTGTCTAGAGTACAGTTTCTCCTAGACGTCGGATTGGAATATTTGACTATTTCCAGAAACGCCACAACATTAGCCGGCGGCGAAGCACAAAGAATTCGTCTGGCTTCCCAGATTGGCTCAGGTCTTTCCGGTGTTCTTTATGTTTTGGACGAGCCATCAATTGGTCTGCATGCCCGAGATAACAATCGCCTGATCAACACTCTGATAAAGCTAAAAAACCTTCAAAATACAGTGGTTGTGGTTGAGCACGACGCTGAAATGATGATGTCCTCAGACGAACTTTTAGATTTCGGACCGGGAGCCGGCGAACATGGTGGCAATATAATTTCTCAAGGTACCCCTCAGCACGTAATGAGAGACCCAAAATCTATAACGGGCAAATATCTTTCCGGCAAAAAGAAAATTAAAATAGATAGAAATCAGTTCAAAGAAGAAGAATTGGTTGCTCTAAAAAGCTCAAGACTCGTGTCCGGAGAAATTCTGGAATCAAATAACCACCTGAAGATAATGAAAGCCGAAGAGCACAATCTTAAAGGTATTGATGTAGAATTTCCGCTTGGAAAGTTTATTACTATAACCGGAGTTTCAGGTTCCGGCAAATCAACACTTGTTCACGATGTTCTTTTCAAAGCCCTTTCTCAGGAATTCTATTACGCAAAAGACAAACCAGGCAAGCACGCTGGCATTGAAGGCGTAGATAACATCGATAAAGTAATTCTCATTGACCAGTCACCAATCGGCCGAACCCCAAGATCAAACGCAGCAACCTACACTGGCGCGTTTACCTATATCCGTGAACTATTTTCAAAAACGCTGGATGCTCGCGTACGAGGTTATACACCCGGCCGGTTTTCGTTTAACGTTAAAGGTGGTCGTTGCGAAGCATGCGAAGGAGAAGGTCAGGTAAAAATCGAGATGCAGTTTTTACCGGATGTTTATGTAGATTGTGAAGTATGCTCCGGCAAACGCTATAACGAAGAGGCCCTCGAAATACATTACAAAACCAAAAACATATCACAAGTTTTGGAAATGACAGTGGAAGAAGCTCTCAAATTTTTTGAAAATATTCCTCAAATTAAAACCAAGCTGGAAACAATTTACGATGTAGGCTTAGGCTACATCCGTCTAGGGCAACCGGCGCCGACACTCTCAGGTGGCGAAGCCCAAAGAATCAAGCTGGCAACAGAACTTTCCAGAAGGTCAACCGGTCGTACGCTTTATATCCTAGACGAGCCGACAACAGGTTTGCATTTTGCTGACATCGAACGACTGCTTTTGATACTCAAAAGGCTCGTAGCCGCTGGAAACACAGTAATAGTCATTGAGCACAATATGGACGTAATTGCCAACGCTGATTGGATAATAGATTTAGGGCCCGAAGGGGGCGACGGCGGCGGAGAAATAGTTGCCGAAGGAACACCTCATCAAATAGTCGAAATAACAAAGTCCTACACGGGCCAATTTCTCAAAAAACACTTAAACTAGTTGCCCTATACACTTGCTACAAAATACTCCATGCTGGATACTAAATATGATGCGTTTTTTTGCTCGAGTGTCTCTTGGGATTATTATCGTATCCAGCTTATGGATCATTTCTACAAATAACGCAAAAGCAGAAGGAGAATTCCAATCAGATTACAAAGTGCAGTACACAATTGACAAAAGTGGCCACACGTCAGTTGTCCAAAACATCATTCTCAAGAATAAAACTCCTAACTTCTATGCCGACAAATTTGAACTTAAAATTGGCTCAACCAAAGTTGCCGATGTCCAAGCTCGCGACGAAACAGGAGAACTACAAACGGACGTCAAGTTCGAAAATAACACAACATCCATTACAGTCAGTTTCAAACAAAAAGTAATAGGGGAGGGCAAACAACTTTCCTTCGTTCTCACCTACAACACCAACGAAATTGCCACAAAATCCGGGCAAATTTGGGAGGTCTCCATTCCCAAGCTTGCAAAATCTACAGACACCGGCATCTACGATGCAATTGTTTCTATTCCCAGAGCTCTTGGCCCTATCGCTTTTGCCATTCCCGAACCTGTTTCTACTAACCTCACACTGCAAACTCAAGACTTTACATTCAACAAAGATCAGCTATTCTCAACAGGTATCGCTATGTCTTTTGGAGAAAAACAAGTCTTTGCGTTCAACTTAAAGTACCTTTTGACCAATATTAACTTGACATCTCAAACCATGGATATTTCATTGCCTCCGGACAACAATTATCAAAAAATCGTACTGGAAGACATAAACCCAAAACCTGTGGACGTTCGAGTAGACAATGATGGAAACTTCCTTGCCAGTTACAGACTTAGCCCAAAACAGCAGATAAACGTAGGAGTAAAAGGAGAAGTAGAGGTTTTCAGCAAACCTTTCAGAAAAATAGAAAAATCCATCACCCAAGCACAAATAGATACATATACTGAACCACAAAGATATTGGGAAACAGACAATTCATTTGTCCGCGACAAAGCGCAAGAATTGAAAACGCCGGAAAAAATTTATCAGTTCGTCTCGAGTTATCTAACTTACAACAACGACCGACTCAATCAGCAGAAGATCGAGCGAAAAGGAGCCTTGTCGGCGTACAACAACCCAAAAGATGCAGTTTGTATGGAATTTACAGATCTCTTCATAGCAATTGCCAGAGCAGCCAAAATTCCCGCACGTGAAGTCGAGGGTTATGCATATACTCAAAACGAGCGCCTCAGACCCCTGTCTCTTAATCTCTATCAAGGCGATATTTTACATGCTTGGCCCGAGTACTGGGACGACAAGTTGGGGTGGGTTCAAATTGACCCAACGTGGGGGGCAACTTCCGGCGGCATCGATTATTTTAGTAAACTCGATTTCAACCACGTCACATTTATCCAAAGAGGCGAAGCCTCAACATCCCCTATTCCAGCGGGCGCTTATAAAGAAGAAAAAAGCAGAAACGAGAAAACAGTGTTTGTTGAATTCGCAGAACAATTGCCAAATCCCATAAATAACGCTGAAGTTAATCTGACTTTACCAAAGAAATCTTACTCATCTTTGCCTTTCAAGCTGCTTGCAACCCTAACCAATACTGGCACCACTTCCATAATTGGCCAGGATCTAGCGCTCTCAACAAGCGGATTAGGCGAAAACAAAGATTCCACAATTAATATTCCAATTCTGCCCCCGTATGCCACAAAAAATTACGAGTTTAGATTTCTAACGAGAGGTATATTCAAAAAAATATCGGCATCAGCTGTACTTTCGTTCGGTCAAATACAGCAAACTGCGCCCATAAGCATAGAGCCGCTTTATAAAGCTGCAATCGATCCGATGTTTATCTTAAGTCTAGTCGGGGTCACAATAATCGTTGCCATTGGCTTATATTTGTATGGGCGCACCAAACATAAGACAAAATTTCCCATAAGCCCACATTAGTGTAAAATTAGCCTCGTGATAGGGTTAAAAACAAAACTAAAAAATCTACCGCTCGAACCGGGGATTTATCAATTTTTTGACGATCAAGCAAATCTACTCTACGTAGGCAAATCGATATCGATTAAAAAAAGGGTAGCTTCGTACTTTTTGAATAAAAAGCTGGGACCAAAGACCGATCAGCTCGTCTCCAAAATAGCAGATGTAAAGTTTATTAAGGTTTTTTCAGAGTTTGAAGCACTTCTTTTGGAGTCCGACCTCATTCGCCAGTATAAACCTTTTTACAATATTCAAGCAAAAGACGACAAAAGCCCGATTTACATAAGAATTGCGTCAGGCGAAGTGCCAATTATTGACACTCTTCGAAAATCCAGTTTGCCGCCAAAGTCAAAAAGAGGCGAGTTCATAAAAGGTCCCTTCCCATCTGCTAAAACCACACGATACGTTCTGAAAATGGTCCGACGTATTTTCCCTTATTGTCACCATAAAAATGCAAAAAATCCCTGTCTTTATGTTCACTTAGGCTTGTGTCCATTTCCATATGCCAATAATCTGTCAAAGCAAGTGTACGCAAGGAATATATCAAAAATAAAAGATTTACTAAGCGGCAAAAGCAAATTTTTAATAAGTCAGTTGACTCGGGAAATGAGAGCCCTGGCTAAAGCACAAAACTACGAAGCAGCCAATCATGTTAAAAACCAAATTCAAAAGTTAGAATATATCCGCACGACATATCATCCTCCGAGGGATTTTTTAGAGCAGCCAACATTGGTTGACGACCTGACAATGACCAGGCTTAAAGATTTGAAAGAAAAACTCAATTTAAAAAAACTACCAAGAAGAATCGAGTGCTACGACATATCCAATATTTCCGGCAAACTGGCAACAGGCTCAATGGTTGTTTTTCAGAATGGTCGGCCAGAGAAAAGTGAATATAGGCGTTTTAAAATAAAGTTCTTAAATACTCCCAACGATTTTGAAATGATTCGCGAGGTATTATCTCGTCGTTTCAAGAATTCTTGGCCTGATGCAGACCTTATGATCATAGATGGAGGCAAAGGTCAACTATCGTGTGCTGTTGAAACAGCCGCAAAATATCAAAAAGATGTACCCATAGTCTCGCTGGCAAAAAGACTTGAGGAGATTTATGCACCCAACCTTTCAGAACCTGTCTCTCTTCCCAAGGAAAGTCCAGCACGGCAGTTAGCGCAAGCCCTAAGAGATGAGGCCCATCGATTTGCAATAACTTACCACAGGCTTCTGCGCTCCAAAAACTTTATTTCTAACAATAACTAGACTTCTATCTTGTATTTTTAGCTTTTTATTTTTAAACTGCTAACTTACCTGCCATGCGTCACTACATAAAGACTGTTCTGATAACAATCGCTGCATTTTACATAACTTATACGTTAATTCCAGCAATTAATCTTGGCTCTGATCCTAAGAATTTGGCTCTAACTCTCGCAGGGCTTTGGATAATTTCCCAAGTTGTCAATCCTGTTTTCTCACTTGTGCTCTTACCCGTTAATATAATCACCTTCGGCCTCGTCTCTTTTCTCTTAAATGTCGCCTTTGTATTTGCTCTTTTAACTTTCCTTCCGGGTTTTGTAATTAGGGCTTATTATTTTTCGGGAGCAGTTATTCAGGGAATTATCTTTCCGCCCATTGCTTTCAACCAAATAACAACTGTTATTCTCATCGCTTTTTCAATCACTATTTTACAAAAAGTGCTCCATATTATCTTTGAATAAAACTCGACTTTTTTAAAAAAAATAGCTAATATACGCAGAATGATAAGAAGTTTTCTCAGGCATTATTTTGAACTGCCTCAGGAGAAAAAAAATATTGTTTGCCTGGGTGGTGGTGTAGGAACAGCACAAGTCCTTTCCGGGCTTAGAAGTTTTCCGCATGACCTAACGTCAATTGTATCAATGGCAGATGATGGAGGCTCGGCAGGCCGTCTCCGAAGAGCTTTTCAAGTACCACCACCCGGAGATCTAATCAACTCATTGGCCGCCCTGTCTTCCGAAGAAAACATAGTCAAGGATCTGCTCCTTTACCGTTTTGCCGGCAAAAGGTACGGAAAAGACACCGACCTAGGCGGTCAGAAACTGGGTAATCTTATTTTCGTAGCTTTAACAGACATTTACAAAGGCGATACAAACAGAGCGCTCGAGGAACTCTCCAAAATTATCTCTTCAAGAGGAAGGGTTCTTCCAGCAACCACAGAAGACGTCAATATTTGGGCGCTAACAAAAAATGGCAAAAAAATATTTGGCGAAGAAAATATCGATCTAGGCAAGTATAATGGCTCCAAAACGCTAACTTCAGTTCACCTCGACCCACCCGACGTAAAAGCATATAAGGCAACAATTTTGGCAATCGAAAAAGCAGACGTCATAGTTGCAGGTCCTGGAGATCTTTTTACAACAGTCTTGCCAGTGTTGATCGTGCCCCAAATCAAAAAAACGCTTGCAAAATCAAAGGCCAAGAGAATTTTTATTATTAATACAACCAACAAGCCTTTTGAAACTCCCGGCTTCAAAGTTTCAGACTATATCAAAACAATAGAGTCTCACGTCGGTCGCGATATTTTTGATACAATACTAGTTAATTCAAATCAAGAGCCGAGAATACCAAAAAGCTTGGATTACAAATACGTGAAGTACGACAAAGAAAATTTAGAGAAGTATCAAACAAAAATTATTGTTGGAGATTTTATAAGCAGTGAGTATCCACTTTATCATAACCCTCAAAATATTGCCCAGGCCTTGGAAAAATTAGTATGAAAAATATAATTCTAATTCTTCAAATAATAATTTCCGCAACTCTTGTTGTTGTGATTCTACTCCAGTCGAAAGGAACAGGTTTGGGCACAGCTTTCGGCGGCTCATCTCAGATTTATCGCTCAAAACGCGGTGTTGAAAAACTTTTCATATACTTCACGGTCATCTTAGTCGTCCTTTTCTTTATAATTTCTGTTCTACAGGTGCTTACAAAGTAGTTGATGTCATTTGTCTCAACAAGAACAAGACGTATTAAATTTTGGTGGCATCTCACACTTGCATACCTTAAGAGATATCAAATCCGTATTTACATTACATTCTTAGTTCTTGTGACCGCCTCCTACTTTTTTTATAAATTAGCGCCCAACGTCCTTCGCAACAATTATGTTTCAATAGGCTATGTCGGCAACTACACGCTAGACACAATACCCACAAATATTTTGTCACTTGCTACAAAGTCCCTGATAACCCAAGACGAAAATGGACACAATGTCGCCTCTTTGGCTTCCTATTGGACTGTTTCGCCAGACGGCAGAACCTACGTTGTCTTTTTAAAAGACAATTTAGTTTGGCACGATGGTACCAGTGTTGAAACAACAGACCTTTCACTGGCCATCTCTGGAGTGGAAATAACAGCTTTAAATAATAAAGCTATTCAGTTTAAACTTCCCAACCCGATATCTTCATTTCCACAAGCCTTAAATACACCAGTGTTCAAAGTAAAATCGTTTTATGGAACAGGGGATTACAGAATCGTTGGAATAAGCAAAGTAGACGATTCGGTTAAAAAAATATCTTTGCACCCCAAAGATGAAAAAAAGCCTAAGGTGGAAATTAAGTTTTACCCAACCGAAGAGCAAGCTATACAAGCTCTCAAAATTGGCGAAATAAAAGAGCTATCGTCGTCAAACGTTAAGGCCTTAGAAAAATGGCCAAATTTAAACGTTCAAAAAAAGATAGCCCCTGACGAGATAGTTACTATTTTTTACAACACTCAAGACCCTTCATTCTCGTCAAAAGAGCTGCGCCAAGCTCTTTCCTTTTCTATCAACAAAGACGCGCTCGACGGCCAGTTGGCAACGGGACCCATTTCCTATAGCAGTTGGGCCTATAACGCCAATGTTAAAAGATATGAGTACAACACAGCTCGGGCCAAGGAGCTATTTGCCAAAGCAAATCTCAAAGACAATAAAATCACCTTGTCTTACGTTGCAACACTTAAAGACTTAGCACAAAAAATAAAGACAGATTGGGAAAGTTTAGGTTTAAATGTTGCACTCAAAGAAGAAAAGGGCATCCCTAAGGATTTTCAAGCTCTCCTTGCTGTTGATAAGCTTCCGGCAGATCCTGACCAATATGCTCTCTGGCACTCAACCCAAAAA
>JBBQJY010000022.1:0-16055 GCA_038326365.1 Candidatus Curtissbacteria bacterium
ATTTGGGGTAAATAGTTGCAAAAGCAATAAGCAATAAAGAAATTCCCATCAGAACGAATAAAATTTTAATGATCATTTAGGTATAGTTTAGCCGACAGGTATGTTATTTGCGTAAAAAAACTGTAATGAAAATTAAGAACGTTTTTCAGTCCCAATTAACACGAATTTTACTCATCGCATCATGAATTTCAACGCCAATTTTTTTATTTGGATTAAATATATTCTCGGGGTCAAAAATTTGTTTTGTTTTGCGAAATAAATCATATACTTTGTCTCCATACATTTGTTTCAAAAAAGGCGATCTTATTAAGCCGTCATTGTGCTCTGCTGTTATTGTTCCCTTGTACTTTAAAACGAGGTCATAAATTTGGCGAGATATTATTGGAATTAAGTCGCGTTGTTTTGAGTCTCTAAGGTTCATAAGGGGCATGATATGAAAGTTTCCGTCCCCAATATGCCCGGCAATGGTGTAAGTTAGTGGATATTTCTTAAAAATATTATCCAGCTCAGGCAAAAATTTAGGTAGATACTCAGGTCTTACTGCAAAATCTTCAACAAATGGGGCAACTTGCCTGTTTACGATTTTATGCCTCAAAAGGTTAAAGCTCTCTCTGCGAAAAAGCCAATATTTTTTTTGTGATTTTTTATCTTTAGCTATTTTGATCTCGACGCCAAATGGCTTGAGCTCCCGAAGAAGAGTTTTGACCTTTTTGTCAATCTCACCCTTTTCATTTGCCGCAAATTCAACCTGCAGTACCAACTTTGGTACCCGCCCGGAAACAACTTTCCAAATATCAGGCAAAAAATGCCAAGTAAATTTGAAAATATTCTTAACACCCATTTGTTTAGCAAAAGATGTGAAGTACCGAACGGCTAGCTTAAATGTATGGTCATCGTAAGTTTCAAAGCTTTCCGGCCCATGGGGCAAAACCGTGTTAATCAGCTCGGCCAACTTGTCCAACTTGTCCATATATATAACAACCATTTGCGAATAAGCAAAAACAGGGGTTAGACCCAGCGACACTTCCGTAACCAGGCCGAGTGTTCCCTGCGCACCAACGAATAGTCTTGTTAAATCAAATGTTTTTAGCCCCGGGTCGTATATGTTCCACAAGAAGTAACCGGCAGAATTTTTAGATACTTGTGGTTTTGCTGCCTTGAGTAGGCTGGCATTATCAATAACAAGTTTGTAGATCTTTTTATAAATTTTTCCCTCATAATTCCCTTGTTTAATTTTTCTCTCGAGCTCTTTTTGGTCCAAAGCACAAAAACTATACTCGTGCCCATCTGCTAAAACGACCTTAACTTTGTAGATGTAATCTTCGATTTTCCCCCATTTAAGTGTTTTTTCGCCGCCGGCATTATTGTTTACCATTCCACCGATTGAACAGATTTCCCGAGAAGCCGGATAAGCAGGAAATATTAATTTTTTTCTAATGGTTTGTTTTTCAAAATCTCGATAAAAAATGCCGGGTTGTGCAGTGGCAATATTATCCTTTAGAGAAATAAACTTAGTAAAATATTTTTGAAAATCAACAATTATTGAATCATTTAAGGGACCTCCGGTCATATCTGTGCCGGCCGATCGAGCAGTTAATGAAAGCGAAGAATCATCTGATTTTTTCTCTCGAACAAAATTTACTAATTTTTCGACGTCCTCAACATTTTTTGGAAAGACAACCACCCGAGGAGTTACTTCAAAGATGCTAGCATCGTGGCTATATTTTCTGAGTGTTTGAAGGTCATTTTTGACTTCCCCGGAAATTATTTTAGTAAGTTTTTCAACCAAAGGATTGGGCATATCAAAAATTATCTAAACGAATCGAAGAGTTTTTCAACAGACAAGTTTTTAACTTCATCAACAAGCGCAGTTTTTTTATTGACTCGGTTTGCTTGACGCAAGTTAAAGGGAATCGATTTCTTGTTTTGATAAAGAACCCCAACAGCTATCTCTTTTTCGATGTCCAAGGCAATAGAGTTTGCTTGCGAAATGTCCCCAGCGTCATGGCCCTTAATTTGGCTAACATCTTTAATTCTTTCCTGGTACCATTCGTGTGGGGTCATCAAATTGTACGTTGGACAACTTTGCAAAACTTCGACAAAACTAAAACCGGGGTGTTCAATTGCCGCTTTAAATGTCTGGGCCATATGTCCAACGTCACCTGAAAAAGTACGGGCGGCAAAAGTAGGGCCAAGCGAAAAAATAAACTTCATTGGGTGAATTGGCTCCGAGGTAACGCCATCAGGGGCGGCATTCATGGCAACACCCTGTTTAGTAGTTGCCGATGGTTGTCCAAGCGTCAAGCCATAATTTAAATTGTTGTGCAGAACAAAGGTGATATCATAATTTCCACGAATACCTAAAACCAAATGATTTATCCCCTCGCCAAGTGTTCCACCATCTCCTCCAAACGCGATAATTTTTACTTTTGAATTAGCAGTTGAGGCCCCACAAGCAAAGGGAATTACCCTCCCATGCAACCCATGAAAGCGATAGCCCCCAATTTTATCAGAGCCATTTCCGTGACAGCCGATATCAAATGCCAATAGCGTTTGGCAGGGTTTGATCTCAAGGTCAACCAGGGCTCGTTTAACAGCAGCATGAATTCCGTAGTTGCCACAATTTGTACACCACGTATAGATGTTTTCAGAAAAAAAATCAGAAAAATGTGAGTGACCGCGATCGCCGCAATTACAACTGTGCATTACTTGGTAAGTCTCCTCTCTAAGTATTCCCAAATGTCGTCAACAAAAAAAGGCCTGCCGTCATATTTCAGCAATTTTTCCTCAAATTGAAATCCACTGTGTTGGCTAAGTAATCCACCCAATTGACCAGTGGCATTATTCTCAACCAAAGAAAGCGGTTGTCCCTTATCGATGAGCCCCGTCAGCACTTTGAGCTTAACTGGGTAAATATATTCATAAAGCAGTAGATTGAAGTTGTCTTTTGGATGCAGCTCATTCCACGCATCCATCACGTCACAAATTGTATTTTTGACACTTCCCCAAGAAACCATAGTTACCGATGCGTCTTTGGGGCCAATTATCACGGGTTCGGGTAACGCGTCATGGAGCGTATCAAGTTTTCTCAATCTTTTGGCATACATTTGCTCGCTTAGTAGCGGATCTTCTGTTAGGGTGCCGTCTGCAAGGTGTTCATCGCTATTTGCCACAAATGTTGCGTCACTTTCTCCCGGCAACCATCTCGGAGAAATCCCATTTTCAGTTAGCTTATATCGGTCAGCCGCTTCAAGTTTGTCCAAACTGGCGCCGGTTACCAGTCCTCGCTCAATAGGTATGTCGGCTGGCAAATTTTCAACTTGAAAAAGAGATTCTGCAATTTGTTTTTCCGTAAGCACAATCGTTGGAATTTGATAAACTTCGGAGATATTAAAAGCTTTTTGAATTAGTGTATATGCAGAATCGGCATCACTAATTGCAACAACACAACGTGGCAGCTCACCGTGCCCCGCGTAAATTGCCAAATTAAGATCCCCAGCCGCGGTCCAAGTGGGCAGGCCCGTTGCAGGTCCAGGCCGTTGAGCCAAAATACACACAAATGGTGTTTCCGTCATCCCCGCAAGAGAAATAGTTTCGGTCATTAAATCAAAGCCACCGCCAGACGTTGCAATCAGAGCCCTCGTCCCGGCAAAATTTGCGCCAATCGCAAACTGAGCGACCGAAATCTCGTCGTCCAGCTGTTTGACCAATATTCCTGTCTCGTGGTAAACGTCAGCCATGTAAGTGAGAATTGAACTACTTGGCGTCATCGGGTAAGCAAAATATGCGCGAACCCCCGCCGCCACAGAACCAAGGGCCAGCATATGATTTCCGCTAAGAAGCGCATCGTCCTCACGTTTGTTGTTTTTTTCAAATAAAATTGTTAGCGGACTCAAATTTCCCAAATCAGATTTCCAACCGCGATTAAGACAGGCGACATTAGCCTCCACTAAATCTTTTTTGTCTGCAAACTGCTGGCGAACAACGTTCTCAATTGGTGCGATAGGCAAACCCAATAATTTCCACAAGGCGCCAACCATGACAACATTTGCCATAATTGCGCGCCCTCCAATTTCGCGAGCGATATTTTCAGCTTCCAAGTAGTAGATTTTGATTTTATGCTCAGCTATAAACTTTTGTTCTACCTCTGTTATTTCCAGCTCATCGAGCATATGAATTACTTGTCCGCCGACTGTCAGCGTTGGCAAATAGGCATGGAAGGAGACTCGGCTGAAGCACAAAAGTACGTTGCTTGCTCGAGAAGGGGCAGAAACTGGATGATCTGAAAAATCTATCTGGTGAAAAGCGTGCCCTCCTTTTATTAAGGAAGGGTACTCGCGATAACCAAAGCTGTAAAAACCACATCTTTTCAAACCTTTGGCAACAACTTCGCCGATTGAATTTACTCCCTGTCCGGATTCGCCGGAAATTTTAATAACTTGTCTAGAGCTCTTCATTTTTCCAAGTATCTAAAATCGACTCTGCCCAACTGACAACGGTTGTGTCCAGCTGGCCGTATGGTTCGCCAGCAATCAAGAGTGTTTTGCCGATTCTGTCCCCGCCGTTGATTAGCCACAGCCGATATAACTCTTCTATTCCGTGGCAGAATAAAACTGGTTCATAGCGCTTATCTCCAAGGCCAACAAACGCTGCCTTTTTTTCGCGAAAATTCTCATTTTTCATTTGCAGAACTAATTTATCAAAGAAAGGATTTATACGACCATGTTCCCAAGTCGATGTTCCAAAAATAAAATGTTTATTTGTCCGAATCAACTCAATATCGGTCGCCTCTGCTCGGGACAAAACACTATCGAAGCCTTTCTTTTTTAGTATTTTTGCAATTGTTTGACAAACTATTTCTACGTTGCCGGAAGTAGAGGCGTAAATGATGACGATGGGCATGGCGAGTTATCCTATTATCATACACGAGCAAGTCCAATTCTGGCATCTAAAACAAAAGCACCTTGCCCCTTGTCCAAAACAGACAATGGATTGATGTCAACCTCACTTATCTGCGGATAATCAACAACCAGTTGTGAAAGCCTAGCCAAACACTCGTCGACAAGCTTGACGTCCAAGGGCCCGTGACCTCGAAATCCGGTTAAAATTTTAGAAGTTTTTAAGTGAGCAATCATTCGGCTTGTGTCGTGATGCGATAGGGGAGCCAGGCCCCAAGAAACGTCTTGATAGACCTCTGTATAAATCCCCCCAAGTCCAACAAGAATTTGTTTACCAAGGTTTGGATCAGTCGATGCGCCTAAAATTAGCTCAACTCCTCCTTCAACCATTGGCATGGCCTCAACTCCCAAGATTTGAGCCTCTGGTTTAACTTTTTTAATGTGAGCAATTAGCTTTGTGTATTGTGTTGCTAAATCTCGCTTGTCAATATTTAAAACCACACCACCCACATCCGATTTGTGGCTAATTTGAGGCGACATTATTTTCAATGCAATTGGCCAATTAGTAATTTTAGACAATTTAACAGCGTCATTTGTGTTTTCAAGCACCCATCTTTTTACAACCGTAAAGCCGTAAGCCACTAAAATGCGAAAAGCCTCTTCGGGATTTACTAACAAACGATCAGTGCCGCGATAACTTTTAAGAATTTTGGCAACCACCTCGCGCTTCACATCCGCAAAATGTCGGGGTTTCTCAGGGCTACTGCCAACCCATTTTTTAAAGTTAAATAACGCAGCCAAAGACATAGACCCGGATTCTGGAAAGTAGCTCGTGGCCACCGCACTATCGTTTAAGATATCAACGCCATCTTCAACCAGCCCCTGTCCCATAAACGTCACAATTATCGGCTTTTTCGAATGTTTTTTTGCCTCTACAATCACACGGGCCGTTTTAGTAATCTCAGTCATCGACTGTGGTGTCAAAATGATTTGCACAGCGCCAACTGCCGAATCTTCTAAAATGACCGCAAGAGCCTTTTTGTACCGCTCGCCATTTGCATCGCCCAGAATATCAACAGGGTTGGCAACGCTTGCCGCTTTCGGCAAGAATTTTCTCAGCTTACTCGTTGTCTCAGTAGAAAGTTGAGCGAGCTGCAATCCGCTTGCGGCAATTGCATCAGCTGTTAAGACTCCGGGCCCGCCGGCGTTTGTAACAACGGCAACACCGTTTTTTATCATTGCAGCGTTTCGTACAAAGCACTCAACAATATCGAAAAACTCCTCGATGGTTTGGGCACGAATAATTCCTGTTTGTGCAAAAAAAGCATCGTAGGCGCTATCGCTTCCTCCCAATGATCCGGTGTGCGAAAGAGCCGCTTTTTGCCCTTGCTTAGTGCGGCCGCTTTTTAAAACAATAATTGGTTTGTGGACTTTTCCGTGGGTAATTCTGACTACCTCTTTTTTCAAAGCTTCAATTTGTTCCAGGTCTTCAATATAAATGGCAATCAGCTTAGTTTTTTTATCGCGGTAAAAATACTCCAGAAGTTCAACCTCACCAAAAAGTGCTTTGTTGCCAACACTTACAAATTTAGAAAATCCCAAGTTTCTTGCTCGGGCATAGTCAAGAACGCTTGCGCAGATTGCGCCGCTTTGAGAAATAAAGGCAATTGCTCCGACACTTGGCATCAAAGGGGCAAAAGAGGCGTTAAGCTTGGCGCTGCTGTTTAAAACACCCAGGCAATTCGGGCCAATCAAAACGACCCCATTCTTTTTGCAAAGTGAAGCAAGCTCGTCTTGGCCGCTCTTATTGCCAATTTCTCCAAAGCCTGCACTAATAACAATAATTGCCCGCACGCCAAGATCAATCAAACTTTTAACCTCATCCAGAACAAATTGGGCAGGAATGGCAACAACAGCCAAGTCAATAGGTCCCTCAATATCAGTCAGTTTTGTCAGCAGCTTGTGACCAAATAGCTGTCCACCCTTGAGGTTTACAAAAAACAGCTTCCCCCTATAACCCTGAGTTGCTAAATTTTTGGCAATTTCGTGCCCAACGCTTTCCGGCTCGCGCGATGCACCAACTACAGCTATAGATTTTGGATAGAAAAGGGCGTCAAGTGATTGAGCAGGCACAACTTAAGCTTAGCAACTTTGGCCCAATTACTCCAATTAGCAACTAGTCCTGATTGAATTTGACTCTATCGCCAAGAAAAATCACAATGCCCGCAACCATGAGTCCGCCAGCGGTCAGGCCAAAAGAATTTATAAGAACCTGCCCGTAGCCAAGTGTAGCCGAATTTAAAAAGTAATATGGATAAATTCCACTTAATCCTCCTCGAATTAAAACAAACGCTAAATAACCCAAAGGGAAAATCAGCCACTTTATTGCTTCGCCGAGTGCAACTTTATTTGTTCTTGGAAAAATAAACCATTCAGCAGTTACGGCAAGTGGCATAATCGCGTGAAGAGTCAAGTTTATCCAAGAGCGGATATGCTGATCTGGAAGGTTAGCAATGAGGAGCCAGTAGCCAATGGTGTTGATAATTATGTAGCTAGTAGATGCTCCGCGTAAACTATCTGTGAACTTGTAATTGAAGATCTTCCGAAGAGCTAGATACCAAAAAATACCAGCAGAAAATATATTGCTTAAATTTGTAAAATAACTAAGAAAGTCAATAATTTGAAAATTGCTATCGCCAAGATGAACAACCAACGCAATTGTGGTTAAAATTGCAAAAAAAAGGTGATAAAATTTAAAGAATACTCGCACCTAATTATTATATCTAACACCAGGCAATTTTAGCCAAATTCTTCTTTACTGTCCCACGAATAGTAACCACTCCAGCTTTATATTTTTTAGTGCTGGGAGGTTCGTTGACTGTCTTGACTCCTCAAGCCAAGTGGTAGGAGAGTTCACGCGCTAGAAGTCAGTCTTTTTTCTCCAGAAGTTTTTTTAAAGCTTCAAGGACCGTAGTCCAATTTTTCTTGGAATGTTCCATACCTTCGCGCGTTGCGTTATTGTCTTGTGTGAGTGTTAAAAGAGTGCTGTCACCGTCGGGCACAAGAGTATAAGTAACCTTTTTATAATTCTGCGGCTTGTCAGCAAGTCCCTCCATACTGCTCCAATAAGTGCTTTCAAAAACTTTTTCTGGAACCAATTTTAAGATTGTCCCTTTATCCTCATAGCGTTTTCCTTCCCATTCTCCGCGGTAGGTAATTGAACTGCCTTCTTTCCACTCGGAGATTACGTCTGTGCCAAACAAATATTGCTTGATTAATTCAGGGGTTGTTAGTGCTTCCCAGACTTGGGCAACTGAGGCGTCAATTGTTGTTGAAACTTTAACTACGAAGTCCTCGCTCATGAAATCATTGTAACCCTTATTCTAAAAGAAAATACTTAAATTTATGCTAGAAAATGGTAAGGACACAAATTTTAAGATGGCATTTGAGGTGCATCTGGATTACTGGGTAAGGCGCCTGTTTCTGCAAATGTCATCATTATTTCACCTATCTCTCGGGCAACTTCACGGGTAAAATACGTCTCCGAGCCTGATCGAGCTTTTCCACTTTCCAACAACAGCTCGCCTGTTGAAGAAGTTCGCACCACAAATGCGCACGAACTGCCCATAGAATCTTTGTATTCAATGCGCGGGCCAGAAGACGTCTGGTCTATATATTTTACTTTAAATGTGCCCTGCCTTTCGCGCTCAGCCATAGCGTGGAAGTTTAACAAACCTAACTTGCCGAGTCAATCTAAAGAGCTTTTTCGAATTTGCAGACAAGTCAGGGCGGCTGCTCTTTTGGTTTCGGTGTCCTTGTTTCTGAAAGTCTCAAGGTGTAGATTAAGATAATTAATTTTCTGTGGCCAAGCTAAGCTCCAAATTCACACTAATTTTGCTCGTGCTGATTCTTGTTGGTGTTTTTTTGCGCTTTTATAAACTTCATACTCTAACTACTTATCTTACAGATCAAGCCATAGAGCTTTCAGACACTCTGTCAATCTCCAGGGGCGACCTTAAGTTTGTTGGCATTAAAACTTCAATATCCGAAGCTAGAAACGGGGCGGTAATGTACTATTTGCTTTTGCCATTTCTTTATATTTTTAAATTCAATCCAATTGCCGGAGGAGTTCTACAAGGATTATTATCGGTGGCAACAATACCGCTTGCCTACGTAATCGGCAAAAAAGCCAGAAATGAACTGACCGGAATTATCGCCTCGGGGGTAATTGCCCTTTCGCCTCTTCTGGTTCTTTACTCGAGGCAAACTCAACTGGCGTATTATCCACTCTTCTTCTCAGCAGCCATCTTACTTCTTTTGGTAAATCTTTTAGGTAAATATCAAGTAAAAGTTGCCATCCTACTGGGATTAATGCTCGGATTCTCTCTTCAAATCCACTATTTAACCTTTACGCTGACTGTTCTTTCATTCCTGTCAATTGTTCTTTTTTCAAAACAGAGTAAAAAATGCTTGCCAATTTTGTTTGCTGGATTTGTTGCAGGTCTTGCGCCGATTCTTCTTTTTGAACTGAAAAATAACTTTTTCAACACACGAATGTTTTTAAAATATTTTGTCGACCATGCACCAGTTGAAAGTCGAGTAAACAGTCTCGACTATTTTCAAGTACTTTTATCAAAATTAATTGGAGGGAATCAGCCTGTTTTAGGTTTAATAGTTTTTTTAATTGCCATTTTATTGCTGCTTTATCGCCTGAAGAGCAAATTTACTCTCACCGAAAAAATTCTCCTTTTGCACCTGGGTATCTCGCTTATTGTGGTTTTTATATTCAGCGGCAACCTAGTTGCCCATTATCTTCTGCCAAGTTTTGTGTCGCTTATAGTTCTTCTTGCAAGCTCACTTGTATATTCTTTGGAAAAATACCCAAAGCTAGTCCTCCCAGTAGCCCTGGTGGGCATTTATCTCATTATTGTTAATTTTCCGGCATATCGCCTGAGTGCCACAAACGGTGCCGACATGAGTCCAGGCTGGAACCTGGAGGGTGTTGAAAAAAGCGCCCAAATAATTGTCGATGATGTAGGTCAAAATCCATACAATGTGGCAATGATCGTCGACGCCCAGAATCAAGCTTATCCCTTGCGGTATCTACTAGATGTAGCCAAAAAACCTCCCTTGTCCGTTGAAAATTACGACAAGGCAACTTATCTTTATGCAGTTATTGTGCCAAACTTAAATCTAGATAGTGCTTTGGATACAATCTACGAGCTAAATTCTTTTGGCGGAAGAACAATCGAGAATAAATGGGAAATCCAAAATGGTTACAAGCTCTATAAATTTTCCAAAAACAAGATAGTCGACAATGGACTCTGAAACAATAATCCATTCGATAGTTATCCCGGTTTATAGCGAACAAAAAACAATTCGCCAAACAATAGAAAAAGTCAAAAAAGTTAAGTACCTGCAAAGATTTGAAATCATAGTTTTCAATTGAACCAAGTGACACAAATTATTAGCTTAATATTACCTGTTCTAATATCAGGAAGTGTCTTAATTATTGTTTTAAAATTAAAAACCCTATCCTTCTTAGACTATCCTTTAGATTTTAACTTAACTGTTGGCTCCAAAAGATTTTTTGGTAAAAATAAAACATTAAAGGGACTAAGCATTTTTGTTCTCTTTTCAATTATTACTTGTTACGTGCTTAAACATATTTACCTTAATGGTGGTAAAGGCTTAATCCACCCTGTTTTTTCTCAAAATACAATTCAATTAGGTTTACTGTTTGGACTTTCTTATGAGGCGGGAGAGCTTCTAAACAGTTTTATAAAAAGAAGAATTGAAATTGCTCCAGGTGAAACTAAAAATAGTTTGCAACATTTATTTGATTTATCAGATGGTGTAATAACCACAGCATCAGCGGCATTATTATTTCATAAAATTACAGTAAGTGAAGCAATTTTAACTGGGGTATTTGGTATTTTAATCCACCTTTTTACTGACCAAATCATGATAAAAATGAAATTAAAGAAGATATTTTAAAAGTAGACTTACTGCAAATGGGATTGTAAGGTTGTCAGTCCCGTAGTGCGAGAATCTCTCTACCAAAGTAACTATTAGCGCCACTATAATTAATAAAGGTAGGTGTTGACCTTTCAACAATAAAGCAAGAATACATAGAGCAGATATAAAGAAAAAGGCAGAACCAACAAGCCTACGTTTATCGAATAGTTTTAAGTCCCCAATAAGACCTGCGAGTGGGTCTGAGACAGATAAGATTAAAACTGCTACTACAAAACTAGGAGTTACGCCGGATAATAAATATGCCGAGAGGATGCCCAGAGGTAAAAGAATTTCACCGTAAGTTTTTCTTCTCACACCGTGAATGGAGGTAAGAAACTTAAGCGTATATGAGATTGAAATTATCCCTAAAAACACGATTGCAAAAGTAACAAACACCCAAGGTTCTAAAACCAAACCCATTAAAATTCCAAACAGTCCGGAGAGTAGGTGGGCCAACCGCCTAGTGAGTTCTTTCGAGTAGTCATTCTTTCTTGATATATATTCAATACCAAGCAAAATACAAAAAAAAGAAATTGATGAGATTAATCCGAGTAAAAAACTATTCATGCTTCTGAAATATAAGATATTTTGGTTTGCTAGTTTGATAATGAGCGCGTATGGCTTTTAGCCTATTCAGATTTAGTCTCCTGAAAATAAAATGGCCCCTTGAGAGTTTTATAGCCTCCCAAAAAGAAGAGTTACTAAAGCCCACAGCAGTGTTGAGGTAACGCTCTAGTGTTTTGTTGAAAGTAACGAGTATTGATACTTGTGAATAAGTTACGGCTTCATGAATGAGTTTTGTAAAAACACCTTTTGAGCGGTAGGAATCCATAACGAACCCCGCCACCAATTCCTGGACCTTGTCAGTATAAGGAACAAGCATTAGCCAACCGACAGGTTCCCCTTTGTGTATAGCAATAAGCACGCGGCCTTGGCCATACGCTTTCCAGAACTCCATTATAGGTCTAGGGGACAAATTTGGTTCAGACTTGCATGTTTTATAAATCGTTTGAATTAAGTCTTTGGCTCGGGTTTTATCAACATTATTTTTAATCGTTATCATGTGTAGAAGTTAGAATCCCATAAATAAAAAAATGAAACTCAAGACAGAAATCAATATAAGAATGGGCAATACATTTTTTGGTTTTGGGAATTTAAATGTATGAACCATCAACACACTTGTTATAACTAAGACAGATGTTGTGAACCACGAGAATAGTACATTGTTCATGACTTTACTTCCCAATAGGAATATTAGGATTAAAACCGGGCTAATAAATACTGGTAGACCTTCGTAATACATTTTGCCTTCCAGTTTTTTTATACCTCGCACTTCAAAACGTGCTAGCCGAAAAACACCAGCAGCTAGAAAAACAAAAATGGAAATAATTGAAAATGCGTTAGTTAATTTAAAAAATGTTACAAAAGAAATTGCAGGGTACGTTAAATAGCTGATGACATCGACGTACCCATCCAGTGCTGTGCCCAGTTGATTACTAGTTGCAAGTTTTCTAGCCAAATACCCGTCAATTGAATCAAAAACAAAGGCTAAAAGGATAAGACCAAATGAGAAATAAAACTCGTCTTTAAGTAAAAAGATTATCGCCAACCATGCAAAGAGTAGGGCTATACCGGAAACAATATTTGCTAAATTTGATCGAAGCACATCTTTTTTCACTGTAATTTAATAATTCCGTCTTTAATATTCATTTCGATGGTCTGCCCATTAGATATAGAGTCTGTTGCGCCTTCGACTTGAGAGATACATGGCAAGCCAAATTCTCTCGCAACTATAGCTGCGTGTGAAAGCATCCCCCCTCTTTCTACAACTATTCCTTTGAGCTGGGTAAAAACAGGAGTCCATCCTGGGTCTGTTTGTTTCGTTACCAATATTTTGTCTACGAAAGAAACTTTAGGGTCAAAGCTTTTAAGCACCAAAGCAATACCTGAAACAAAACCACCATTTGATCCCACAGAATATGTCACACCTTTAAGTTCTTTCTTTAGATTGCGTCTTTTTTTACTTACAGTTTTTGTTTTGCGAAGCTTTTTAACTTCGTACTCATAAGTAGAATTTTCAATTTCAATTCTCTCCGGCACATCAATTCTTGACCATTCGTCATATTCCCTTTTTCGTTTTTGAACAAGTGAATTTAAATCTCGCTCAACTAGAGTACCGTTAAATGTTCCTATAATCTCCTCAACCTGAAGATAAAATACGTCTGCTTTATCTTTTTAATAAGCATTGTCGAAAAGTCGTGAGCCAAACTCTTTAAAAGCTTTCCTAGCAAAACCAAAAACTTGAGATCTCTTAAGTCTTGTTGCCTCCCTGTTTTTTATACAGTCTCTGGACAGCCTGATTATCAGTTTAAACAATGCCCTTTTAATCAGGTTTATATTTTGCAACTTTTCTTTGATAACATCTGGTAATTCCAACTCTTCAATTTTTTGCTCTGATTTATCAATCACGTCCGGCAATTGATTCTTAATAAGTGAAATTAAGAACTCTCTGTCGTCATTAAATGTTCTACTCTCCATTTTTAACTCACTTGGTGCCCTGTCTCCGTAGTCTTTTAAATAATCGAGAATTGACTCTTTCACACGGGATAATTTTTTATCTGACATTAGTGAACGAAGAATCTTGTCCTCATCATTATTTTTAAATAGTGCTGTAGTAGGTCTACTTTTTTTGATTTGCAGCAAAATGCTTAGAAACTTTTCTCCCGGCCTAGTACTAGCAAGATTTTTTATAACTGATAGGTATCGATTGATCTGGTCATTATTTTTATCTTTTAGCCAAGACTTTGCCATGCTTCTTGCAATACCAGTTGTCATCATCACCGCAACGTCATTGACAATTGTTGTCCGCCATTTTCCGGCAAATTTTTGTTCATGGTAAAGGTAAAATTGGACAAGATCCTGGTTTGATAATTTTGTTAGGGCGACTGAGTTTGCCTTTTTATACTCTTTGTCAAAATCTTTTATGAACATGCGAACGTTTTTATTAAGGTTTATAAACTGAAATAATAAAATTAGCGTTTGTTTAATAAGAAGAGCTAATTCAAAAACCTTACCAAATCCTTTTTTCTTATCACGAGGATCGTAATTAAATTCCTTTGAAACCCCTAACATTTTTTCAAAAAAAGTTCGATTGAAACGGTAGCCCGGTATAAACGAAATAAGCAAATACCAGTTCAGTAGGTTGTAGTACATTCTGCCGCATATATAGCCCAACATAGCATCATACATTGGCAAGTTTTCATTTATTTTTTTCTCTGGTGTCCCAATAACTCTTGAAAACTCTTTATAAACCCCACTGTAAGCTCGTCGCGCAAAAGAGAATGTGAGCGGTGTGGTAACCCCCGAGTAACTTTCGTTTAGGTTAGAATTATCAAATAATAATTTTTGTTTCCTTACCATAATAAATTTGAAAGAAGCGCCAATGCTAAAAAGTTTAACGATCCTGCCAAAGTCATAACCTTATCAGACTTTTTACCTAGAGCAAGTGCAGCAAGCGATATTAGAGCACTCAGAGTAAAGGGTAGATAACTGTTTTTTATTATTGTCAAAAGCAGACCGGATGAGAGCGCTAGTATGAGAAGTATAGTTATTGCTGCTCCACGTCCCCATACCGTGGTATATGTGTCTTGAACTGCCCTGCCATTCTTGTCATATCTTGGACTAAACTTTCTAATAATTTCTATGCTGAAAGGGGCCGTGAAGAGCACCCCTAACGTAAAAATCCAGTTATTCAAAATCACAAAGATTTCTTTACTTACTACGGCAGCAAAAAACAAACCAAAGAAAATAAATATGATCTCATGGCTGAGAAGATACACATTGAAGTGGCGGTTAAGCCAGTCTGGGATAAAAAACTCCTTTGCCATTAAAAGTGAATAAATAAAAACAGGTAAATAAACGAGTAGAGCGTTAAGTCCGAGAAGGTATACAAATAGCCATTCAAGAAATAGGGCAACCGCACCTAAGCAAATTAATTGGTTTTTTGTTATTAATCCTCGAGGCACCGGTCTAACAGGAAAGTTTTCAAGGTCATGTGATGAATCCTTAAATTCATCTACAATTCTTTGGCGAAATAAGAAAAATACAAAAATAAAAGCAAAAAAGAAAATTGTTTTGATCAAATGGCGGTAATTCGAAAAATTGTTATTTGACCAAGCGCCAGTTCCTAGCCCGGCATATCCAAAAGCAAACAATAAAACAGGGACAATGGGAAATCTTTCCCTGATGTAGGTTAAAATTTTCACAAAATGGTGTCTTATAATTGGTAATTCTACAATACTTTAAATCCCAGTTGATAAAAACACTTACAGGAACTATATTTAATGGACCAAAGCGCCGGACATGAATTCCACAATAAATAAGCTTCGCTTGAAATTGTTTACATCTACCAAAACTTTGGGATATAGCGAAGATTACGCTAAGAGAATCTACAAGATTTACCTGAATCACGACAAAATAATACATTGGCGCGATGGATTCCCAGTTTATTCACTGTCCTCACCAGCGCTATATAGCAAGCCCAGCGCAAATTTCTTTGCAAGGCAAATGTTTAGAGCAATCCAAAACAAGAATATACCCAACATGATGAGTTTCGCCATTAATGATATTTGCAATCTTCACTGCGAACATTGCAGTTTTTTCACCGGAGTTGAGGATAAATCTCGGACTGTGCTCACTTTAGATCAATGCAAGAAATTAATGAGGGATGCTCAAGAACTTGGTGTATCTGTAATAAATTTTGTAGGGGGAGAGCCACTTTTGAGGGAAGACTTATCAGAAATAATTAAGTCAGTAGATAAAGAATTATCTACAACATTAATGTTCACCAATGGAATATTGCTAGAAAGAAAAGCAGCGGTCTTGAAGGAGGCGGGTTTGGATAGTATTTACGTAAGTATAGATTCTGCGGATCCCAAGAAACATGACTCGTTTAGAGGCTTAAAAGGTGCATTTGAAAAAGCAATTACTGGCCTACGAAAAGCAAAAGAATTAGGTTTTTCTGTAGGAATTTCCTGCACCTTAACTCCAGAATCATTTGCCGATGGAGAACTCGACAAAATTGTAGAGCTAGGAAAAAAAGAAGGTGTTCATGAAATAGTGATTTTTGACGCTATGCCG
>JBBQJY010000023.1:0-14253 GCA_038326365.1 Candidatus Curtissbacteria bacterium
ATTTAAAAGTAATTACAAAACCTGCAGACATAATTATTGTTGCTGTGGGCAAAATTAATCTGATCACAAAAGAACATGTTGCCCCAGGACAAACAATAATCGACGTTGGAATTAATATTGTTGAACAAAACGGTGTGAGGAAATTAAAAGGCGATGTAGACTTTGAAGAAGTGGCGCCGATTGTCGATGCCATAACTCCAGTCCCCGGAGGAGTCGGCCCAATGACGGTAGCCAGCCTTTTTGAAAATCTTATGGAAGCTTACAAAAATCAAGATGCTTGACGAAAAATTTGTGCTTGTAGGCTTAGCCATAGGATCGATCGGCACAATCCAATTCAGGTTAGGTCCAAAAATTCAAAAACTCTTCAACCCATGATCTATAATCTACGTGCAATATGTACGTGCACGTTGTCGTCCTCACCTACCAAGCCCCAGGCATAGAATCGTTTGCTTACAAGGTCCCCAAAGAGTTAGAAAGCGAAATTAAACTTGGCCAATTAGTTGAAGTACCCTTTGGGAAACGCCAACCAATGGGTATTGTGATGTCTTGTTTTCCTGAACAACATGAAGGATCCCAAAGTAAAGACTCTTCGCTAATTTACAAGAATGACAAAAAAGTTGTTATCAAGCCAATATCAAAAATCATTTGGCCTCGCCCGCTGCTGCTGCCGTTTCAAATTGAACTGGTTAAATGGATGAGTTGTTATTACCTCGCTCCAATGGTTAATTGTCTGGAAGTAATCCTTCCAAAAATTCCAAAAAGACTGGAACAGTATTTAACAAATCTACAGAAATCAGATATATTGGGCCAATCGTTGATTCTTGTCCCAACAATAAATAAAATTGCCGAAACAACCGCGAAATTTCCGAAAGCAAAGTCTCCTGTCATTTACCATAATGAACTAAAAACCAGTGAGAAATTCGCAATCTGGATCAAAATATTGTCAGGCCAAGCAGATTACATTTTTGGTTCCCGATCGGCTATTTTTACACCTTGCCAAAATCTCAAGGAAATTATTATTTACGACGAACATGATGGCGCTTACAAAGATGATAGATCTCCATATTTCGACACCCTAACAGTCGCACAAAAAATTTCCCAGCTAACACGCATTCAAATTAAAATCGTCGACCCTTCCCCCAAGATATCCACGTACTTCCAAATCCCAAACCGCATCAAAATTCAAAAATTTGGCCAAGAAACAAAAATTATTAACATGACTCAAGACAAAATGGGCGGCAACAGATCTCCCGTTTCTTATGATTTGGAGCAGGAAATTGCAAGAACTCTAGAAAACCAGGGCAAGGTATTTCTTTTTATTAATAAGAAAAAAGAAGCAGGAAATGTATTTTGCAAAAACTGTAAAAACTACCAATATTTACCAGCCCAACCACAAAAATGCCCAAAATGTAACTCGACAGATATTATTTGGAATATTCTTAATGTTAACTCGCTTGAAAGAGAAATTAAAAAGCTTTTTCCAAAAGCACTTACTAATTTAATTTTGGACGATAATCGATTAACAACAATAAACAGTTCAGCGCAATTAAATATCGGCACCGCCTACGCCTTCTATGCACAACTTGCACAAAAATACGATCTTGTTGCTAGCGTTCAAACAGACTCTTTAATAAATCTTGCAGACTACACTGCTGCCGAAAAACTTTTCGCCCAAATCACCAATCTTAAAAAACTACTCAAACCAAATGGAAAACTATTTATACAAACGTACAATCCCCAGCACCCTGTATTAGAAAACGCAGCGAACAGCAACTACCTACAGTTTTTCAAAATGGAAATTGGTCAAAGAAAAGCACTAAATTATGCCCCTTTCTCGCTAATGATTAAAATAACTTTCAAAGGAAAATCGACTGGCAAAGTCAAAACACAAGCCAATTTATTTTCTCAAAAATTGCACCTGTCGCAAGCCCAAAACCAAATGTCCATTCTCGGACCCTACGAATCTATCTTTTGGCAAAGAGAGCCTAGCTATCATATAATTCTCAGATATCAAACCAAGTCTTTCACGCTGAGTGAGCGCCAAAGTGTGGTTGAGAAAATTTCGCCCTTACTACAAAAAGGCTCAAAGAGTTACCAAATAGAGGTAGAACCAGAAGGCATACAGTGATTAAAAAAATATTAACAATACCAACAAGTGACACCGTCCTTCGCCAGAAATCGGATGAGGTAATTCACTTCGATAAATCTGTCGTGCAGGCAGTCCAGGACCTAACAGAAACAATGGAAGCTCAAACCAACCCAATCGGCCTTGGACTTTCTGCTCCCCAAATTGGACTACAAAAAAGAATTTTTGTGGCCCGTGTTCGCAACAAAATAAAAGGCTTTGTTAACCCAATAGTCACAAAGTTTTCGCAAAAAGAAGTAACCATTATGGAGGGCTGCTTTTCGGTTCCAGACATCTACGGTCACGTCATTCGTCCAGCAGAAATAGACCTCAAAAGCCAGGACGCCCATGGCAAAACAATGATGGCACATTACAAAGGGCTGACCTCGAGAATCATTCAACACGAATTGGACCACCTGGACGGAGTCTTATTTATAGACCACGTTCACGACCAAAACGGCAAAGTTTTCAAAGTAGAAAAAGACAAAACCGGTGAAGAACAATTTGTAGAAGTCCCCTTGGCCTAGGTACAATCAGACTATGGAATTAAAAATAGCCTTTTTTGGTACTCCTAAAATTGCAGCAAATACACTAGGAAATTTAATCAATTCAAAATTTAAACCCCAACTTGTAGTAACTGGCGCCGATATCCAATCAGGTAGGGGCAGAAAACTCGCTTCAAACCCCACGAAAGAAGTCGCGCAAGTAAATAAAATTAAAACACTCGAGCCCGAAAAACTTGATAAAAATTTTGTCCATCAGTTAAAAGAGTTTGCTCCTGACGTCGCTGTCCTCATTGCTTATGGAAAAATAATTCCCGACGAAGTCCTGACTATTCCCAAATTTGGTTTCGTAAATATTCACCCATCACTTCTTCCCAAATACCGAGGACCCAGCCCAATCACGTCGGCAATATTAAACGACGAGAAAGTAACCGGTGTCACGCTTATTGTTTTGGACTCTGAACTGGATCACGGACCAATAATTTCCCAGCAAACATTATCAATAGATGACCTCGACACCCACGAATCCTTAGCCAAAAAGCTTGCCGATCTGGGAACACAAACAATCATCAAAATTATGCCGGCATACCTAAACCAAAATATATCCCCAAAACCCCAGGACCACAAACAGGCAACTTACACAGAAAAACTCACAAAGAATAGTGGCAAAATTGATCTTAAAAATCCTCCCAGTCCAGAGCTTCTAGACCGAATGATTCGCGCCTATTACCCATGGCCGGTGGTTTGGACGGAAATTGAGGGCAAGCGCTTTAAATTATTGCCAGATGCAAAAATTCAACCGGAAGGCAAAAAACCCATGAGCTATCAAGAATTCAAAAATGGCTATGGGAAATACAAAGAACTACTAGCAAAAATTATACCCTGAGTGCGCTGGCGAGCTGCGCTTTATCTTCATCGCTTGCACTCTTGATAACATCGCTCATTAAATATCCGACAACTTCATCAGTCACTTCATCGATTTTGGCCTTGAAATCTTCCCTGGCAATTAGCTCTTTCCAAAGCAGACCAAAAGCCTCAGGATTATCACGCATGTTGTCCACGGATCTCATAAAACGCTGACCACTACTTGGATCTATTCCACCTATTGCATCAACAAGCCGAGAATAATAATACTGATAAAAAACCTCGACAAATTTTTTACGTTTTGTTTCCTCAAAGTTAGCAACATCCAGAAGCTTATTTAAAAAATTTAGAAATTGCATTTGCTTAAACAGCCATCAAATCTTTGAAATCAGAATTCTCAGCTAGTCTTCTACTAAGAACGGCGTTAACCTCAGCATCTGTACTAAAATTTTCAGCTTGACGGCTGAGAGTGTCTTCAATTGCACTCTCATCCCCTCCCATGAGTACTTTCTGCCTCTTAAAACCCGTAATTAACCCAAGAAATTTTTCCATGAGCACCAAAACTTTTGCGCCTAAACCTTCTTTGACTTTCGACTCAACAGTAGCCTGAGCCCTTGAAAGCGATTCGGCCATCGTTTGCGCATGATCTGGCACGGCAAGTACAGGAGGAGCAATTTGGATGGGTTTTTCTGCCTCGGTAATTTCTTTTTGACTATCGTCCATTACAGTTTCAAGTTTACATGAGTAAGCAAAATTTTCCTAGTAGTCTCTACTTTAATTAATAAATTGCCTAAGCGGTGGCAACTTGAGGTGTTACAGCGGGTGCTGGTTTATAAACTTTTTTCGGTAGTTTAGCCATTTCTTCTTTTACCCGACGCAAGCATTTAGTACAAAGCCTCATCGTCTGCCTAACACCGTTATATGTCACCTTAGAACTGTGCAGATTGACTCCCCAAACTTTACGTTTTTTGGTCGCACGCATAGCCCAGCCTCCGCCATATTGGTGAGCACCCGACTTTTGAATAATGGTTTTTTTTGCGCAAATTTCACAAGATCTCATTTTAAATCTGCCCTTCTTTACGAAATAGGACTAACTTTTCTTTTATGTTAGCCCCTTTTGCTGATAGAATATACCACAGGCACCGGAGTTGAATCAAATATGAATCCTTTAATTTTAATACTATTGTTCTTCTTACTTTTTAATTTTATCCAGTCAAGATCCCTTCCGTTTCCGATTTTGGGCCAACTTCTTTCCGATCCACTCGTTGCCCTTTCGTGGGTTATCGGAATAATAGTCGGAATAACCGTTCACGAATTTTCTCACGCACTTGTGGCATACCGTCTCGGCGACCCAACCGCAAAACTCCAAGGACGACTTACTCTAAACCCTCTTTCACACCTCGACCCCGTAGGGACAATTGCAATTCTTCTTATCGGCTTTGGTTGGGGCAAACCCACCCCTTTTGACCCGTATAATCTAAGAAACGTAAAAAGAGATTCAGCACTTATTTCTGTAGCTGGTGCCGTTTCCAACTTCGTACTGGCAATAGCGTTGGCAATTCCTTACCTATTCGTCTTTTATACCCACACACTCACACCTGGCGTGAATTTGGCCTACGTTTATATTTCCAGAATAATATTTATTAATCTCGCCCTGGGAGTATTCAACCTCATTCCGATCGCTCCTTTGGATGGATTTAAGGTCCTTGCTGGGCTCCTTCCCAAAAATTGGTACGAGGATTTCATTCAAACCGAACCTTACGGAATATTTTTACTTTTGGCACTACTTTTAACCGGCACCATTGCGAAGATTCTTTTGCCTATTGTATCAGTCATTTTGGGCGTCTTAATACCCAGCTTTCAGACCTCATTTTGAAGCTAAATTA
The DNA here is from genome assembly GCA_038326365.1 of Candidatus Curtissbacteria bacterium. Lineage (GTDB taxonomy): Bacteria > Patescibacteriota > Microgenomatia > Curtissbacterales > GWA2-41-24 > JBBQJY01. Next base: position 5,379 of record JBBQJY010000023.1, read on the forward strand.
CGCTTTATTTTTGTTGACTGCCATGATAATATATATGTAGGTTCACAGGAGCCCTACAAGGGTTGCACGTTAAAAGTTTTAGCAAACTCTTTGCTTACAAGATTGTTCTCTAGGAATTTCAAATTTCTCAGGCTTTGGCTTGAGATGAGAAGATCCACCTAACCAGAACCAAAGTAGTTGCTAAACCAGGCGCTCATTGTAGGGAGAAATTATTACTAGCTTTATTTTAAACCAGCACATAGCTGGTTTTTTTATGCCAAAAAAAAGACAAGCTCACGCTTGTTCATAAATCCAATATTTAATCTTTATTTGGAGCCAACAATTACTTCAATATCAGCCGAAGCTGTAGAGTCGAGCGAACCTTTTGCCGCAACTGCACTGTATTTGTCAGACAGATCTTTAATAATCACCTCAAGATAGTCTTTTGCCTTGTCCTTTGTTTTCACTTCGGTATCTTTAAAACTACTATCATCAGCATTCCCTATTGAAGCAACTTTCCAACCAGCAGTTTCGAGCAAATCTTTAACAGTCGCGGCTTTACCTGTCACTCCACTTCCATTTAGTACGCGCACTTTTACAGCACTTTTGTCCACACTAGAAGTTGGAGATGAGGATGGGGACGGCTGATCGATGGGACTAGAAGCAGCAACAGGGCTTTCAACGGGTGTTGGGGAAACTTTAGTGGCAAAAGGACTTATGGCCGCAAAAGGTCCAATGCCTCGGAAAAAAGCAAAAACAATCGCGCCAATAATAATCAAGAAAATAAGGAGCCAAAGCCACTTAGCATTTTTATCTTGCGATTCTTGATATATCGGGGCAGGTTGAACAGCGGGTTGAGGATTATTATTCTCGTCCATTTAAATTTCGATCAAATTGTATCAGATTATGTCAAGGCGGTAAAGAGAAAGAGTTTTTGAGCCGAGACGGGGATTCGGACCCCGGACCTACTGTTTACAAAACAGTTGCTCTACCGCTGAGCTATCTCGGCAAAAAATTCCATTTGAATTCTACCCCATCGGTCACTTTTCATCAATTAATATACAGCCGTTTTGACACTTACGCCTATAACTTGTACTCTTAAATTAATGCCGCCTCAATCTGATTCTCCCGAAGATTCGCGATTTCCCACAATGACCGACACCAATCAGCCCGTAAACCCAAATCAAAACCAGCCAACACCTGCCGCTCAGTCCCCAACCAGCAAAACTGTTAATCCAAGTGAGCCCCCAGTAGCCACCTCTCTTCCTCCCCTAATGGCCCAAAGCCCAGCTGCCCCAACGAGCACCCCACTAAGCCCCAAACCTCGTAACTCTACAAAATTAATACTAAAGATGCTTGTCATTATTTTATTAGTAACCCCTATTGCTGCTTTCGGGGCTGGACTTGCGCTTGCTTACAATAATTATGCTTTCTACACACCTCCAAAGTTCGTACAAAACGTCCTAGACACCGTAATTGCGACAACACCCTTACCTAAGCCTTCAAGAATTATTTTAAACTCAGCAATTGCAAAGTCTGCAACCTTGACCAGCGCAGACATAAAAACCGAATTCTTGATTTCCTCAGACGCTAAAAATGCTCCGTTTTCTAGCGTGAAGCTTTCAATTGCCGGACCAGTGGACTTTTCGCAAACTCAATCGCGTGCAGCAGAGGCAGATGTAAGTCTTGGTGTTAAATTTGAAGGTGCAGAATTCAATGGTTCGGCCTCAGTTAAAACAATTGACGACATAATTTACTTTAAGCTAAATGAGGTTCCCTTTGGGCAACTGTACCAACAACTATTGGATTACAAAGGCAAATGGTACTTCTATAAAATTCCACCAGAGTATCTACCTAAAGATAAAAAAGCCCAAACTCAACAAGATTTAAATAAAATTCAACAAGTTGTCAGTGATTTCGTCCAAAAAACCGAAAGTTGGACAAGTGTAAAATCCACGGACGGTGATTCTTACACACTTGAGATTAAACCACCAAAACCCGAAATAAATAAATTGATATTCAACCTGGTCGATGCATTAGAACCCAAGGATCAAAAACAAATTGTAAGCGATTTGGAAAAAGAGCAATTGAAAAAATTTACCGACAAGCTAAAGGATTTAAGCATTACGGCCAAAGTAAATAAAGCAAATTACTTTCTAAAAATGGCGGATATTTCCTTTAATATAAACGTTTCCGATCTTAATATTCCAACTGCAACGGATAAACTTTTGCCGACCGAGTCACTAATTTATAAATTTAATATTTCCGCAGAACTTTCAAACTACAATAAAAAAATAATAATTGTTCCACCAGCAGGTGGTGAAGATTTTCAAAAGATAATCGACAGGTACTCTAAACAAACAAGTCAATATTTGAATCAGAATGGTCAAGCTATGGATTCCGCAATCAAAAACGATATAGGCACACTAGCCACAGAACTGCAGATATACCACAACTCAAAAGACAAAGGATTTTACCCCATGGATTTAGACGAACTTGTCAAAAATGGCACAGTAAAAACTGTTCCTAAACCTCCTGTCGCCTCCGGAATAGACTCGTATCTTTACATCAAAGACCCAACCGTTTGCGACGGTACTGCGACTAATCCTTGTCGCGATGTTGCTCTATTTGCCCCTCTTGCCAGCCCTGAAAAAATTGGCAACGGCTGGTGCTGGCAATCAATTTCCCCAGACCTTGCCAAAGAACTACCCAAAGACCAATGCATGGCAACCAAGGCCCAGAGCACTCAAGATAACTCGCTTAGGGGGCTGATATCTCCCGATCAAACAGTTCTAGGGCAAAAAGTAGACTGGGAAAACCAGCTCATGCAGTTTTTCTCTTCGATATTGAACTAAGTGGAGCTCACGAATCAGCCAATAAGCATCTGAGCCCAGAGCGGGGATCGAACCCGCGGCCTCGTCCTTACCAAGGACGTGCTCTACCACTGAGCCATCTGGGCAAATCCGTTACAAACCCAACCTACAAAGTGCTGGGAGTAGGATTTGAACCTACGGAGCCCTTTCGGGCGACGGTTTTACAGACCGTTGCAATTGTCCACTCTGCCATCCCAGCGCAAAGGTCATTTTACAGAATAAAGTAGTCTTTTACCACACCAGTCGCGAGCGGGCTAAATTATTGCTAGTATAATATTAATGCTCAAGAATTCAGAATTCGGCTTTAGTCTTATCGAAGTATTGCTCTCAATAATAATCATCGTTATTCTTGGTTTTCTCCTTCTGACAGCCTCAGGAACCTTATCCCAAACATATTCATCGAATCTGCAAACAATAGCATCAAAAGTCGCTTCCAAAGAAATTGAGACTCTCAGAGAAACTTCGTTCGCCACCCTGCCTCTTTCTGGTTCGATTGCGGATCCTAACCTGGCAAAACTACCAAACGGATCAGCAACCAGAACAGTTGCCAACTATCAAAGCGACCCAACCATTAAGCAAATTACAGTTACTGTAAATTGGACCTTTAACAACAGTCCACGCCAACAACAAATTGTTACGTTGATTTATCAAAATGGGATTTAAATTGATCAAAAATTCAGGTTTCACCACTGTTGAAATCTTGATTGCTTCGGCAATCGGTGTAGTTATTGTTCTGTTTGCTATCAATATTTTGCTTGCTCACTTAAGACTTTTTGCAGGGGAAAGCGCTCTTATTGATATAACTGGAGCAAACAAAATAGCTCTGGATGAAATTGTCAATGAAGTCAGAGAGTCCCAATCAGTTGTCAACTCATGCACTTCTTGTGGCAGCGATTCAACCGGGGCACACGTCTTAATTTTGAAAATTTGGCCTCTGGATGCCAGCGGGAATCCCTACGACCCAAATAATTACGACTACATTGTTTACAAAAGAGATTCAACTGACAACACCAAAATTAGAAAGATCATTTACGCTTACAGCTCAAGTACCAGAAAAAACTCAAATAAAATTATCGGCACAAATATCTCCGGTTTAGATTTTACTTATGGAAACCCGGACCCAACACAGGCAACAGATATTACAATTAAGGTTAAAAACACTGCTGCTACAAATGGTAAAACTCAAGACGTCGACCGCGAAGCAAAAGCTGTAATCCGAAACAAATAATATGTTGAACAAAAAATATTTTCCAAATCAAAATCTTCAAAAAGGTCAAATATTGATAGTAGCGGTTGTTTTTATGACCATCATTCTGATCCTCACCTCAAACCTTTTTAACCGAACTACCGAATTTTTAAGATTTGGCTCAAGAACCGTTACAGCTGAACAAGCAAACAGCTTAGCCGAGGCAGGAATAGATAAGGCTCTGTGGCAACTCAATAAAACCGCAGGCAGCTATGTGGGCGAAAACAACACTCAACTCGGTTCAATTGGTTCATTTACCGTAACTATTGCCAATAAGAGCTCCAACCTTAAGACCTTAACCGCGACAGGTTATGTGCCTAATTCAGCAAGTCCTATTTCCAAAAAAGTCATCAAGCTTGACGTTGACATTGACTCATCCATTATAGATTTTAATTATGCCGTACAGGTAGGTACAGGTGGAATTAGCATGTCCAACAATGCAACCGTAAATGGCAGTGTTTACTCGAATAAAACTGGACCGAGTAGTATTTCGGGCTCCAATGGCGCAAGAATAACCGGTGATGCATTTTCTGTTGGCAACATTACCTCCCCCAACCCCACAGTTGGTGGTACAAAACACCAAAACCAGCAAGCTTCTCAAATGCCCTCCGTAGACTACCAATCATGGGAAGACGACGCCACAAGCGGCGGCACCACAATCTGCTCACCAACTTGTTTGATTTCCTCAGGCACAATTGGCCCTAGAAAATACCAAGGCAACATAAACATTACAAATGGTTCTACGGTAACTTTAAATGGCCCAATCTATGTGACTGGCAACGTAAACGTGGACAATAATGGAAAAGTAAACCTTGCCAGCAGTTTTGGCTCAAATGGCACGGTTTTCATAACAGACGGAACGGTCAACGTAAGTAACAACGGAGGATTCAATCCAAATAACTCCACTCCGAAAGGATACATACTGGTAGTCACAACGAGCACTTCGCCAAATGCAATGACAATTTCAAACAATGGTGCCAATGCCATATTTTATGCGTTAGACGGAGGCGCATCACTGAGCAATAACGCCCAAGTGACGGCTCTGGTAGCTGCTTCCCTCACAATGGGTAACAATGCCACTTTAAACTACGACTCAGGCCTTGCAGACGCATCTTTCACAAGCGGCCCCGGTGGATCATGGCAAGCTATAAAAGGAACATACAGGTATTCCCCATGACTTGCCAAAAGTTGCAAACGAAGTTAAACTACTACCCTTAACATGGCAAAAAAATCAAGGCGCGCAATTATTAATCTGCAGTGTGCAGTTTGCAAATCCATTAACTACACAACTGAAAAAAACGCGGACAATTTAACAATTAAAAATAAAGGACAAAACGTCAAACTAGCTTTCAATAAGTTCTGCAAAAAGTGCCGCAAGGTTCAAGAGCACAAAGAAATAAAGATCTAATTTCACCTAAAAAAATTTGCTTGCTTTCCGCACGAAAAGTGCGCTAATCTTAAGCTAATGCCCACGTGGATTAAAATCCCAAGATCGACAAGAGGTTTTACCCTCATCGAACTACTTGTAGTCATCGGTATTTTATCCCTCATTTCAAGCGCCATTATTTTTTCAACCAACAATGCCCGCGAAAAAGGCAAAGACGCCCACCGAAAAGGTGATCTAAAAGCCATCGCCAGCGCACTAACTCTCTATTATGCCGACAATAAAACCTATCCTGTAAATGTGTCTGGAGACTTGTCATATGCCTCAGACGGTTCTCAACCATGGATTCCGAACCTAGCAACTTATATGCAAAAACCGGATATTCCAAAAGATCCACTTCAAGCCAAGGTCGAAACATTCTTTGCCAAGGCCCAAAACAAGCTTGGTGGTATTAGGGCCTTTTTTAACAAATCAAAAAACACCAATATTGCCACAGCGGGCAGAGTTAGCGGAGTAAGTAATGGCACTTTGGGAAACAATCACATCGGGCCAAGCACTGATTCTGCCCAAACAGGATACTTAACAGGATCAAAATTTACCATGGGTCCCAATACCGGTACCGTCACAAATATTAGCGTATATGTTGGCACCCCAATAGATCCAGTAAACAATCAGTACGTCCTGGCAATTTATACAGATGTTAGCGGCAAACCCGGCACAAAGATCGTCAGCGCGCAAGGCACGCTGAGTACACCAGACTTCAAATACAATCAATCAGTTTCTGCAACTTTAAATGCAAACACCTCATACTGGCTTCTATACGGCACGAATACACCCGCTAGCAACAAAAACGGAGCAAAATACGACCCAGGTTCAAACGGAGCATTCTTTTCAGCCACTTTTGGCACATTTCCATCAGGCGCATCCGCCTCCCCACAAAACACCAACTATTCTATTTATGTGGACTATACATACAACTCCAGCTCGGGTAACACCACAATTAACTTAGTCGACGGAACCTACGATGAAAAGAGAGCAACTAATGAATGTCTAATCAATTCCCAAGTAGACGCATTTGGTAAGCCTTTTCCATCGGGATTTCGAGATTCCGCCATGAAATATACAAATGTAAACATTCCCTACAAAGCCCACATAAACTCAGCTAGCCTTACATTTAAAGCTAGGGACGCCAACTCCGACACAACTACAAATGTAAAAATAAGCGCGCAAAAAGGATCAACCAACCCCTCACTGCCTAACTGTCCCCCCACTGGAGGACCTTGGGCTGGACAAAGAACTCTTTATCATCCCTGGAATCCCCAACAAGCATGGGCCGCCAATGGTACATACAATTCTGCAGACGACGGTGGGGACTTCGCTGACGTACTTAATGATCTGATCTCTGATTCAACTTCTTGGCCTACTGACGGCACAACACCCGGAAAAATTGTCTTAATAATTGAGGATGATCCTTCGACTCCTCAAAACTCCGGAAGAGTACCTTATTCAGCAGATCCTTATACTTGCGGCGCAAACGGTTGTGGCGGAGATGGTGTTGGCCCTATTCTCAACGTATCCTGGACAATCGATCCAATTACTTGCGCTAGCGCTTCAGGATTGACACTGTCTGGGGCTTCTGTTTCGACTCAAATAACAATCTCGGGTGGAAATAACGTACCAAGTGGCTACACCTATAGTTCAGATGGTGGTGGAACACTTAGCCCTTCGGGTGGATCTGCATTTCCAATAGTTACTTATACGACTTCGGGCATTAAGCATGTTACCGTCGGTGATAATAGTGGCACCGCCACGTGCATTATTAACGTGACATCATCGGGCACACCACAAGATATACCTGGAAGCTCAGGGCTGGATGTTGCCTGCGGTAAAATAACACCTGCCTACTTCTATTGCTATCGCGTTTCCCAGGATAAGAAACATTTTACACTTTGGGCCAGGTTAGAAAATACCAATGATCCGGAAATAAAAGGCGGACCTTCTGCAGTCTGTAATGAAGACAGACCTAACGCAGGCGATTTTCTCAATTACTGCATAACGTCGCCAAAATAGTTCCACATTTTTGCTATAATTACCACTGCCATACAAGCGTCGTTTAAATAGAAGACTAGCTCTTCAGTTTTTGCAGACGCTAACGAAGGCCTGTCGTTCAGTGGTAGGACTCCGGTCTCCAAAACCGATAACGGGGGTTCGATTCCCTCCAGGCCTGCAAAATCAACTCTCAACCGTCTACCCATAATATTTTTTTTGAAATTTATTTCAATCCGAGTGCAATCTTTCGCTCAGAATAAAAATTATAAGAAGCCACCGCATAAGCACGAAACATGTCTGTCTTATCATAAACTTTCTGGGATACAAGCTCTGCGTTTACAGGATCCTTCAAAACTTGCTCTGGCGTTATTTTTTTCTCGATTAAATTCAATCTTATAAGTCTCAAGTTGTAACCCGCCTGGTCGTTAGCCACTTTGGTCGCCGCTTCGGTTTCTTCGCTCTTCTTAACCACAATATCGTCCAGTTTTAAACCATAATTTCTCTCTAGATATCCACGTGCTAAGTTCAAATACCCTCTCAGACCCATGTGGTGAATTTGCATAGCAGCAGCGATTGAACCTACATTTGCAAGGTCTTTGGCAAATTTCCTTCCCTCGGCAGGTATTATTTTTGTAGGGTCTTTCCTCTCGTCGACCTGGTCATTGACAACCAGGCCTTCTTCTCGAGCAACATCCGTCGTCCATTGAAACAAGCCGGCAGCATCCGCATCAGATTCAACATTTTCATCGCCTTTAGATTCCCAAAGCAAAATGCCCATTAAAACTTCAAATGGCACCTGGTTATCAACAGCAGCTTGCCGAACCATACTCTCATAATTCAAAAAAGCATGGCTTACAATTTCATCATCAAAATTAGCGTCTACATTTCGTCTCGCCTCACCAACTTTGGCAAACCCTGCTTCCCTATCCAATTGATTCGAAGTGGGGAACGCCATGTCAAAAATAGAATTTGCTGATTTTTCGTCAATTTTTTCAAAAGAAACACCAGGGGTATTATGTCTATCTTGGCCTGCAACATGATTCGATACACCAATAACATTCTGAGCAATTTCCTGGGCTTTCTGAGGGTCACCTGCCGCACCCCCAGCAGCCATCGTCAAAACACCGGCTGTTACAGCCCCCCCATACTTTTCTACTCCTTTTTTACCCAAAGATACTCCAAACTTAGCTGATCGAGCAACAAGCCTGGCTCCACTAATCATCGCTTTGTCGCTTAAGGGCCTATCGCGTTTAATTTTCGGTGCAACTTCTAAATCCTTGTTTTCCATAACTCAATTTTACATTACTCGAAACCTAAATTGCCAAACCAATCTTGGAAATTTAT
>JBBQJY010000024.1:0-14224 GCA_038326365.1 Candidatus Curtissbacteria bacterium
TTGCCTCCTGTGACTTAGCCTGTGTAAATAAAACCAGGGTTATGACGGTAAAGGTGGCAACCAGTGCCAAAACCACTATGGAAAAAATAGTAACTTTCCTCTGAAACGAGGTTAGGTTTTCAGAAACCTTAGCTTCGGCGGGCAGTAAATTAATATCAGCCATTATCAACTCTTAACTCTAGCGTAACAAAATAGTTATCCATTCATCAAGTTCCTCAAGCGAGAAGACCAAGTCCGGTCGCCGTGCAGTAAAAACCGCCCTGCCCTGGTACTTTCAAAATTAACCCGTCTTTGTCAAATATCTCCCAAGGGTCAGCAAGCGAAACTTCCAGGCTGGTCTTTCTGGTTATGGCTTCGCTGATTCCCGGCAGATAAGCGCCACCGCCACAAATTGCAATTCGGGCAATTTGGTTTTCCTGCATATGTGTTTTTGCAAAATCGATAGCCTTTACAATTTCTGACATTATTACTTCCAAAACTGGCTTAATAACATTGGCAACCTTACCACCAAGCTGATTTTCCATCATCCCATAGGCATGCTTGTATTCCTCAGCTTGTTGATGAAGAAGATTAAACTCGGCCATAATTGCCCGTGTTATAGCCTCACCGCCTGTACTAATTGACCTTGTAAAAATAACGCTTCCTTCCTTTATTGCAACAACTTCAGTAGAGGCCGATCCAAAAGAAACAACAATCAGCGCTGGCTCCACTCCTCGCGATACTGCTCGAGCAATTGCGCTGGATTCAGGCTCAATATTGGCAATCACAAGTCCAGCATGCCCAACAACATCCACATACTTTTGCACAACCCGCTTGGGAGCAGCCACCAGAAGTACATCCATTTTCCCGCCCCTATCCGAGCCCGCTGCATATCTTGAAACAACTTTATAGGTAAAGTTAACATCTTTAATTGGAAGTGGGATATATTTATCGGCTTCCCATTTAATAGCAGCAGCCAGTTCTTTGTCCGTCAAATTAGGCATCGGCACCAGCCTGGTAACTGCTTGAGATTCAATTATCGAAACATTACAACTTTTTCCATCCACTTTTGCCAACTTGATGCATCCCCGAATAGCCTCTGCCACTTTTTTAAGCTCAATCTCCGAGTCAGACTGCATACCTCCAGAAGGAGTAGGCACACTAGCCAGGGCAGCAAGATACCGCCTTTGCCCTGATATTTTTACTTGCACAATTTTAATAAACGATCTTCCGATGTCTAGTCCAAAAGGGGCAGCAGCCATATTATTTAGTTATCTGAGAAGACTTGGTACTTTCTGGGGTTGGTTTTGGTGATATTTTGAGTGGAGTAGACGAAGGTGTCAAAACAGGAGAAGGTGTCGCAGACACCTGATTAACAGCAGGAGCAGTGACCTCATTTTGAATCGCTTTTTGGTTTATTTGCCTATTGCCGCCTGGCGTCCCATTGTCAGTATTTTGCGAGCGACCTGAAGAGAATACAATCAAAAGCACAGCAGGCACAATAATGGCGGCCAAGCCAATCGCGGTTAGTATTATTTTTGTTTTATTTTCCATTACCCAAAACCGGGTCTCCTTCTCCAATATAGACTCAACTATTAACTATTTTACAATGTCTTGCCCTGAATACAAAACATAGTCAAATACGGCTGGCAACTGCGGCAGGGCATCTCGGCTAACTTGAACTTTTCTGGAAACCCCAGTGTCTGTCGTTGCAGTCGAAGTTATCTGATAGGTCTGTACTGGCAGTGGGCTAAATGGTCCACCTGTGCCAGTAACTTGCATACTCGCCTTGTTCCAAAAGGGTTTCATACGAAGCAATTGGAATGCCCCCGCACCTAATGTAAAACTCACTGTGCAATGGTAAGGAGTAGCGCCAGATGAGCAGTTGGAAATGCTAGTCTCATTACCGGGATGAGTATTATTACCAAAAGCAAGTCTAATTTGGCTGTAGGTGCCACTTCCCACACTCGCTATAGGTGTACCATTATTTACTGTTAAGCTACAACTTCCTTGACAAACAAAAAGAAACTCAACGCTTGCTGTCTCACAATTGGTACCGGGACAATTTGAAGAGCTGTCTTGGTCTTGACCCCAATTAACGGAAAAAGGTGTCCCATTCCCAGTGGTGGCCAGATTTATTTGTGCAACATCGCCCGTTTCAACCGTTTTCTGCAAAGTCCTCGCTGCCTTAACTTGCACCGTGCCGGATACTCCAGAGCTGGAATTGGTGATTGGGCAATTTGCGGTAGAATTAGTAGTATCAATTGTGTCTCTTGAACATCCGCCAGCAACACTATTAGTATTGATTACATTTGCAACAGTGTTAAGCCGAGATAGTGTGTCTTCCACCCCACCTTCTGCCGCACTGAAAGCTCTTTGAGATTGTTCTGCCTGCGTCGACGTCTTAAGGTTGGTCAAGTTTCTGGAGGCTACCGAAAGACCTATTGCAAGGGCGACAACAACTACCAGCAGTACTAGTATTAATATTTGTCCTGATTTAACTTTACCTTGCATGGCAGCTATGGTACATATTCAGTTTACGCACAGATCAGGGCCACTGTCAACGCCAACCACTGAATACATGCCTCACTTGTATTGTCTCAAAGAAACAGTGGTCTTAAATTCTGCGTTGGCTAGGAAATCGACTCTCGAGGGCGCCTGTTTTCCCTGATTTGCAACAAAATTAATCTCAACCAATTTAACCGATGTGGCACCACTGTTAAGTGTAAAGGCGTGTCCATTAATGCCTCCACTACAATTGATATCAACTCCGGATTTTGGGTCATCATTGGTCAACTTGCTAAAACCACTTGTTTGAGGATTAGGTGAACTTGATGTTGCAGTTGCAATATACCCGCTACTGCTACCTTGCGAATTAAAACAAGCAATTGTCAAATATTGTGTGTTGGGCTGGGTAAGGACAATGGCGCTATCTTCATTAACCGCCAAATAACCACCAGTTACAAGCCCAACATCAGTCGCATTTCTTATTTGTCCCTGCAAGTTATCAATTACACTCTGCGCATTCTGTTTAACCTCGGAAGTAATATTCGCTTGGTTGGAACTTTTGATAACGGTTGTTAAAAACAAAAGCACAGAACCGACTGACAATCCCAAAATCCCAATAACTATCAAAAACTCAATAAGAGTATAACCGTGTCGGCTTATTGATATTTTGAACTCTGAAATTTGAAATTTTCGGCAGGGCATTAACTTAAATATACCAAATTAGGGACAGGTTAGGGTTCCTGTGCCCGTCACTGTACCTGTGCACCAAAGCGACAAAACCGTATCGGCCGTTACTGTTTTCGTGTCTCCCGCTTCTTGCCAAGCAACTTCTGATGTTATTTTTAACTTGTGAACTGTATCTGGAGTTGCAGTATCAAAAACCAAAAATTTTCGGCAAAAAGTCACTTTCGTATCATTCCAAGCAACCTTTTCACCCCTCATCGTAGCAGGTGAACCCAGGCAGGGGGGATTCGCTGTGCAAGCTAGTGGATTCACTGACGTTGAACTCACAGACCATCCCGAAGGATCGGTGTTAGAGCTGTCAATTGTATTGCAGCTTCCTGGCCCTGGAATTGCCGAAAACCCTTTAATATCTCTAATAACCCTGATTTGTTCTAAATATTCCTGTGCCAGCTTGGTTGCCTGGGTTTCATTTTTAGCAGACCTAGAACTTTTTTGAGTTGCCAAACCGGCAGTAATTAGGGCCATGCCAATTAATACCGATATGGCAAACGCAACCAAAACCTCAATTAATGATTGCCCGTTTTCAAACTTTAACAATTTAAAATTTAAAAATGATAATTTACGGTATTTTAACTTCATAAATACTTCCTGTTTTGTTTACATGAACCTCGTAACTGCTGCTGCCGTCTGTAATTGTAAAGACAATCTCAGTGCCACCTGTTAATTGCCCCGTTGGGTTTGGTGCTCCGGTTGAATTGTCCAAGAAATCGGTTTGGTCCACATTTTGATCAAAAAAATAAACAGTATTGTTGATTGGCATAAAAAATACATAGGCTTTTGTGTGCGTTGGTGCGGGTGCACAGCTGTCACCGGAATTGTATTTAATACAGGAAATGTAAACGCCTGTTGGAAATTTGTAGCTAACATTACCAAAAGAGTTTTCTGAGTAAACTGGAGGTGTCGCACCATTTGAAGTTAAACATACACCTGTTATCTGGTAGGTTATGGCTGGGCTTGTATTGTCAACATACACATACCAACCACCCAAGGAATTGGCAGTAATTGGCGAGCCACTCACTGGAGTACTAGTTGTGGTACAGGGGCCTGAAGTGTTACTGATCTTGTCACCGCTAACAGCTTTGTTCTCGGCATTTCTCAAATCGCTTTTAAGCTGAAGCGCTCCATTTTTAACCTGTTCTTTGGCCTCAAAAGAAATATAAGAAACAGTAACCGCAATACTGGTTATGGAAAAAAGGGCAATTACAACCAACAACTCAATGAGGGAAAAACCCTTTTTAAAAGCAGGCATTACTTTTAATATAACATGTGATCCCACCAGGAGAGAATTTGGGTGGAAAAAAAGAGTGCTGTTAAAAAACCAAATATCAAAAACGGTCCGAAAGGTATTGTATTGCCAAACCTTTTACGACCAAAAATTATCAGAAAGATAGAAATAACAGCGCCAGTTAAAAAAGCCAAAAAAAGAGCTAAAAATGCAGCTTTAACACCAAGCACTATTCCAATCAAGAACGCCAAAACAATGTCACCTTGGCCCATACCTCTGCCCCAAGTTATAACAACAATTGCCAAAAAAAATAAAGCAGCCCCAAATGCAGCAGCAACGCTGTAAACAAATAAGCTCGTCGGAAAATTTAAAAAATTATAAAAAAGAGCAAGCAGGGAAGCGGCATAAACAAACGTGGTCGGAATAAGCGAAAACTTAAAGTCGACAACTGCAACGACCACACAAACAGAAACCAACACAAAATAAAATCCCAGTGAAAACAAATTAACGTTTCCACCCTGAGCTAAAACCCAAAAACAAAGAGGAAAAAGCAGCGCAGTCAATGTTTCAACAATAGGGTACTGCCAAGAAAGCTTTGCACCACAATGCCGGCATCTTGCGCGCAAACCAACAAAGCTAAGAATCGGCACAAGGTCTAAAGTTGAAAGAGTTACCCCGCAGCTTTCGCAATGAGACCTACCCAAAATACTTTCACCTCGTGTAGTTCTATCTATAACAACATTCAAAAAACTGCCAACCGCAGAACCAAGAATAAAAAACAGAATGAGCAATAAAATCATGCTCCCATTGACTCAAGAAGCTTGCAAAAATAGTTCATGGTAGACACGCGCCACCAGCAGCAGTGAGCACTTCTTGCGCCTTGCCGTTCACAGATCGATAACACCACAAATAGGAAGGATTCGCTCCACTGGTAGGTTCGGCAAGTGTCGCCCAAACGGCTACGTCCGGAGCGGCATTTACAGAGTATCCGTATGCACAGCATCCAGCACCACCTGTGGCAGTGGGGTCAAGCGGCATTTGCTTCAAATAACTTCCAGCAGTCAAAACACCTAATGATGTAGGATAATTTCCATTCCCAGGATGCGTATAATACGCTTGGACTTCTGTAGCAAGAGCTCCAATGTCATTCTTTCGCTTTGCGTCTTGAGCTTGCCTCGTCCTCTTACCTGGATTAATAGCAACCAAAACGGCTGCAGCTAAAATACCTAAAATTGCGATAACGACAAGAAGCTCAATTAATGTAAAAGCACCTTTGAAATTTTGGCCTCTAAAAACGTTTGCCCTTTGGTTAGGGAGAAATATACTTCGAGTATACCTAAAAAAAATGTTATTGGCAGTTGACACTCTCAACAGGATAACAAAATTGTGCCAATAAAGAAATGGCGTTAAGCCTTGTCGCACGGCTAAATTTTGAATACACTAATCCGGTGATCAAAAAGGTTTATTTCAAAATCTGGCCAATTGTAATAATAGTTGCACTATTTTTGTATACCGGTTCAGGCTATTTTGGCCGCCCATAACGACATTCAAAAAACTACCAACCGCAGAACCGAGTATAAAAATTAAAAGAAGCAACAAAATCATTAACGCATTATGTATTACTACCCAGGTATATCCAGTATGGTTTAATAATCAAGTTCATGAAAAAAATTAAAATTTCGCAGCCATATATTGATAAAACTACAGAAAAGTCAATATTAAAGACAATAAGAGCTGGAATTTTTTCTGAATCAATAAATACTAAAATTTTCGAAAAGAAGCTAGCCGAAATTAACAAAACAAAATTTGCCATCGCGACAAGCTCAGCGACTGCCGCCCTTCACTCTGTGCTTGAAGCTTTGTGTTTAGATCCAGGCTCCGAAGTAATAACAACACCACTGACTTTTATTGCAACCGCAAACTCAATTCTAATGGCAAAACTTAAACCTGTATTCGTAGACATCAATGAAAAAACTTTTAATATCGATGAGAAACAGGTGGAAAGAAAAATTAGTAAAAAAACAAAAGCGATCCTAGCGGTTGACCTTTATGGTCTCCCTTGCAATTATGATGCTCTAAAAACTTTGGCCAAAAAAAATAAAATTTATCTCATAAGTGATTCTTCACAGGCGATCGGCGCACAATTTGAAAAAAAACCAATTGCCAAATTTACCGACGCTACTGTATTTTCCTTTTACGCTACGAAAAATATAACAACAGGCGAAGGGGGAGCAGTAATAACTAACGACCAAAAAATTGCAGATTTTGTGAGATCTTTTAAAAATCACGGGCGTGATTTAAAAAATTCAGATAAATATAACCTGTTGGGCTACAACTATCGCATTACTGAAATAGGTTCGGTAATGGGCCTAAATGCTCTTAAATATTTAAACAGATGGACTAAAATGCGTCAAAAAAACGCTGCTCAGCTTTCTAAGGCATTGATCAATAAAAAAGGATTGATTACACCGACTGCAACTCCACAAACCTCGAGTGTTTTTCATCAATATACCGTGAGGATCACAAAAGATTTTCCAGATTCAAGAAATCATCTACTTGAATATTTAAAAACAAAAGGTATAGATGCGAAAGTATATTATCCGCGCACAATCACAAGTTTCGGCCATTTAAAATCACCTGAGAAATTTCCAATAGCGGAGAAAATCTCCACGGAAATCCTATCTCTTCCCATTCATCCAAAAGTTACTCAAAATGATATCGCTTATATCGCAAAAACTATTCTCTCAGTAAAATAAACGAGTGATATACATCTTAGCCCCAGCATACAACGAGGCGCCAAATTTCGAACTTTTGGCAAAAAGCATTACTCGATTTGTAAAAGAGAAAATGAAAATAATAATTGTTGACGATGGTTCAACAGATGAAACAGCAAAAGTAATTGATGGACTATCAAAAAAGTATTCAATTACTAGAATAGGTTATAAAAATAACAAAGGGGCTGGGTACGCATTTAAGTTTGGCCTTGAATACTTGTTACCAAAAACTCTTAAAGAAGATTTAATAATTACCATGGAATCGGACAACACCGGGGACTATAAAATCCTACCAAAGATTATTAATTTATCTCGACAAAACAAAATAATTATAACCTCACCTCATATTAAAGGTGGAGCATTTATGGGTGTCGGCACTTTTAGAATAAAATTGAGTCAATTTGCAGCCTATCTAGATTCTATTATTTTTGGTATAAAAAATGTTAGGACGTACTCGTCCTTCTATCGCGTTTATCCTGCCCCATTTTTAATACAAGTAAAAAAAAAGTACGGAACACAGTTCATAACCCACAAAGGCTTCTCGGCAATGGTCGAGTTACTTATTAAATTAGATAAAATAGGGGCCCAAATAGTAGAAGTGCCGGCTGTAGTAGATTGGCGAAAACGCAAAGGTCAAAGCAAAATGAATATAAAAAGAAACACATTTAATCATTTTCAACTTTATATGGACTTTTTTCAGGGCAAGTTCGGATGAGAAAAATTATATCAATTGTCGGAACAAGACCTGAGTTCATCAAGCTTGCAGCAATAAACCCTTTTCTAAAAAAAGATTTTGAACACAAAATCATTCATACATCTCAACATTACAGTAGAAATATGTCCGACATTTTTTACAATGAGCTAGGCCTTTATGCAGACTGGAAATTACAAATTGGTAAGCTAACTCAAGGAGCACAAGTGGCCCGTATTATTGAAAGGGCGGGTGAGATTTTGCAAAAAGAGAAACCCTCCTTAGTTTTGGTCTATGGAGACACAAACTCCACACTAGCCGGAGCTATAGCTGCGTCAAAATTACACTTAAAAATAGCACATGTAGAATCTGGCATGCGCAGTTTCGACAAATCGATGCCAGAAGAAATTAATCGAATAATATGCGACCATATAGCTGATTTATTATTTTGTTCTTCAAAATTTTCGGTTGATTGTTTAAAAAAAGAGGGTATTACCAAGAACGTATTTTACACAGGGGACATAAATTACGATATTTTTTTAAATACACACCTAGATGAACATATTTTGGGTCGATTAAAAATAAAGCCTCAAAGCTATTTTTTGCTGACAATACATCGCGAAGAAAATACAAATGATGAAACGCGATTGATAAAAATTCTTTTGGCCGTAAATCGACTTGACAAAGTAGTATTATTCCCCGCCCATCCGAGAACCACAACAGTAATAGACAAATTGGATATAAAACTTACCAATATCAAAGTAATAGAGCCCCAAAATTTTAAAGGCATGCTTGCTTTACAAAAAAATGCTCGAGCGATCATAACGGATTCTGGAGGAATCCAAAAAGAAGCATATTGGCTATCTGTACCATGTATTACCATTAGGTCCACAACAGAATGGATTGAAACCGTTCAGAATAATTGGAATTACTTAGTAGACACAAACGCGAAGCTATTAACCAATGCAATAAATTCAATTGCAACCATTAAAAAAGGCGGCAAACATCCTCAACTCTACGGAAACGGTCATGCCGCAAAAAAAATTTCAAAAATAATTGCTCAACAAATATGATAGACGCAACAGCACAAATTTCATCAACAGTTAAAGTCGGAAAAAACACTATGATTTGGGGACTAACACAAATAAGAGAAAACACAACCATCGGCACAAATTGCGTGATCGGAAGCAACGTGTATATTGATCATGACATTGAAATTGGATCCAACGTCAAAATACAGAACAATGCATTAATCTATTATAAAAGCAAAATAGAGGATAATGTTTTTATTGGTCCGGCAGCAGCTCTCATTAACGATAAATATCCAAGAGCAGTTACTAAAAATGGAAAACTCAAGACAAGCAAAAACTGGCATGCAGGAACAATAATTGTTAAAAGAGGCGCTTCGATCGGTTGCGGAGCAATAATTTTACCGGACATTACAATTGGCAAATACTCCTTAATCGGGGCAGGTTCTGTTGTGACTCTTTCGACAAAGGACCACTCAAAACTTGTCGGCAATCCAGCAAAAGTAATTGGCTACATCTGCAAATCGGCTCATGATTTAAAACTCAAATCAAAAGTTGGAAAATCTTCAAAATATTTTTGTCCGCAATGTAATGAAAGTTATTTAATAAAGAATGATTAGACCGATAAAGATCGCCGTTCTGGGTGCGGGATATATGGGGCAAAACCACGTTAAAATCCTGTCTTCATTGCCAGACGTTAATCTCACATCGATTTGTGATATAGATTCTGCAAAAACAAGAATGCTGGCCAAACAATACCAAATAAATGAATATCAAAATATTGATAGTCTTATAGCATCGGAAAAACTTGATGCGATAACAATTTGCCTACCTACAACCTTGCACTATGAGACTGCAATTCTAACAATAAAAAAAGGTATTCCGACATTCATAGAAAAACCCATTTCTGCGACAGTAAAAGAAGCAGAGAATCTAGTGGCAATAGCAAAAAGATATCAAGTACCCGTAATGGTAGGCCATATTGAAAGATTTAACCCCGTCGTAAATGAAATTAAACTGAGATTAAAAGCTGGAGAGCTAGGAAGAATTATTAAAATACACACACAACGTTTTTCTCCACCCACACAAACTAAACAAGATGTTTCAGTGATAGTAGACCTAGCAACACACGACATTGACGTTATGAAGTATCTTCTAAACGAGATTGCCGTACGTGTTTACGCGGAAACCACACATAGGGTGCACAAAAAAGAAGACTTAATGACTTCAATTTTAAGATTCAAAAATGGCACTATCGGCGTTATAGAAGTTAGTTGGCTGCATCCGGCTAAAACAAGAAATTTATCAATTCTTGGAGAACATGGAATGTACAGTGCGAATTACATTACTCAGGAGCTTTTGTTTTACAGACAAAACAGTGAACTATTCAAAAACAATTTTGATCCACTTTCGACGTTCACTAAAGCTGATGTTGTTAAAATTGCCTTCCAGTCAAAAGAGCCTCTTTACCTTGAACTTAAAGCCTTCATTGAAGCTCTTCGAAATAAAACAGATATGCCAATTACCGCAAATGACGGACTTTATGCAATAAAGTTAGCTGAGAAAATAACACTGGCGAGCAATACTTTTAGTGTATTAAACTGAAGTCTCATTTAATTTGAAAACCCGCTTTAAGTAATGTGCGGTAAAGTAAATAACTGTAATGGTTATGGGGATAAAATAACGAGGTTCAAATGATGGTACTGCAAATATCAATAAATAGGTAAAGATAGAGGTAGTCAACAAAAAAACTTCAACTTCATCTAACTTATTCTCATATGCCTTTTTAAATGATTCGTAAATTGCAACGAGCACTAGGCAACTGACAAGTATGTGACTTTCAAGAAAAGCCAGCGCATTCACATGTGTTCGCCAAAGACTGATACGATAATATTTAAAAGTTTGGCCCAAAGTAAAAGAATTGTTGGTGAGACCGTAACCATTCATAAATCTATGATAACTGTCCACAAGTGTCGGTTGCCCATCAACTAGGATAAACCCATAGAAAGCAAAACCTACAACTATTACAACTAGCAGTATTTTTTTAAATGACTTTAAAATTTTAGTGTTTTTTTGTCGCAAAAATATAATAAGGGATGAAACAAGAATAGGCATTAAGACTAAAGACTGTTCTCTATTTAAACAACTAATTGAAAACAAAACAGCAATTAATAATAAATTATGCGGTTTCGGAGATTTTATGTAATTTAAAATAAATACAAAAGTGAGAAAAAATAAAAATACTCCCAACATATCCGCTGAAAATGTCGTTGCCGTTAAAACATTAAGAGGAAAATATATAAAAGCCATGCTCGAAGCAGCCGCCAAAAAAAGACCCAGGTTCGGTCGAAATAATTTAAAGATAATAAGTGCCAACCCTATATATGAAAAAAGTAGAGGCAACAAAAAAACCATTAGCTCGTCGTGTATAAAATAACCCAACACAAAGGCTGTCAATGGGTAAAAAATACGATGCTTAAAGAAAGGGTATGAATCAATATATGCCTTTTTGCTTGCAAAAATATTTTCTTCTATTATATTGTTCCATTTTATTGGATAGTTTTTTAATACACTATCTCGAGCAGTAGTAAATGTGTTTCCTTTGAACTGATAATACATATGAACAAAAAACAAAGTGTCCGAGGAATAAGGAAACTTATTGCGCAATACCGTGAAGTAATTTAAAGTGGAAACAAGAATTAAGAGTGCAATAATTAAATAAATTACTCTCGCTGAATGTTTAACTTTAAGAAAATTCATTTAATATCGCGCTTATTGATGCACTTATGTTTAAAAAAAGCTAAATATTTTTCTTCCGAAATTTTTTTAATAATTATAATAACTGTTTTTTTCTCAAAACTTTTCTTTCCAAGTTTGTCGTCTTTCATAACTCCAGACTTTGGAAGAAGCGACATTTTACACTCAAATCTTCCTGCCAGGTATGTACTTTCTCAAAGCCTAAAAAGCTTTAGCCTTCCCATTTGGGAACCAACAATCGGCCAAGGATATCCTATTTTAGCTGAAGGGGTGATTGGAACATTTTATATTCCCAACCTAATTTTATTCTTTATTTTTCCCTTTCAACTTGCAATACCGCTGGCCTATGTTGTCTACTTTTCAATTTCCGCAATAGGATTTTATTACCTATCCAGATATCTGAAACTAAATCCAACTTCGGCAATACTTGGTGCAATTTCATATACATTCTGTGCAACATTCATCCTTCACGTTCAACATCCTAACCTTATCGCAACCGCCAGCCTCGTGCCAATACTGTTTTATTCGTTATTGGTTTTAACTGACAATTTCAACTGGTCTAGTTTCATACTTGCTATTATTAGCGCCTCTCAAATGATCATGGCAGGTTTTGTTCAACTCTATGTGTATACAATTATTACATTTTTTCTTTTCTTTATCTGTTACCAAATTTACGTTAAAAATTTAAAAGCAAAATTCTTACTACAGCTAACGTTCATTCTTATTGCCGGGATTATAATATCGAGTTCTCAAATTTTGCCCACATTTGAACTTATTAAGGCTTCTCAAAGGAGCAATGGCCTCAATTCTCAAAGCATATTGACAAGTTACCCGTATGGTATAAAGAATTTGGCTTCATTTATCAACCCTTTTATCCTCGGCAGCCCTAAGGATGGCACATATAACAGTACAGATTGGAAAAACTATGGAATTTATTGGGAAAACACAGCTTACATTAGTATCATCTCATTAATATTTGTATTCCTAACCCTATTTAGAATCAACAAGATAAAACAAAACAAATTACCAGTTCTCCTCGCCATCTTTGCTGTGTTCACAACCCTATTAGCCCTAGGAAAATCCTCACCTTTGCACATATTTTTCTCAATACCACCCTTTAATTTTTTTCGAGTTCCATCAAGATTTTTGTTGCTAACTCAATTCTTCATGGCTTTACTTGCTGCCTTTGGAGCGAATTATATTACAGAAAATTTAAAAGGAAAGATAAAAATCACAACTCAATTCTTAATACTATTTTTTTTAGTCCTAGACATCTTTTTACATTGGTTCAATTACAATCCAGTCGAAAAGATATCAAATATCCTCAAACCACAAGCAACTTCACAATTATTTAGTGACGGTGAATTCTATAGAGTATACTCACTCGGTTTCGCAAAACCATGGAATGATTTATTTACTAAAACGGGCTGGAAGAATAACCCCAATTCTTATTTAACTCTCCTGAACAACCTTAATGCAAACGCAAATTTATTTTACGGAATAAATCAAACCGAAATGTTCGAAACTTTGCCAACTAAGAGATATCTTTTACAACAAGAAATAATTAAAAACTTTGACAGGTCAAGTGGAGGGGCAATATCATTATCCAAAAGCGCAATCAATCTTCTAAGCATTTCCAGCACTAAATACATTATTAGCCCATTAAATATTAATAACGATGGTATCGAACTGGTAAATTCCGTAAAGCAGAACGATCAAGTTTTCAATGTGTATAAAAATACTTTTGTCAGGCCATTGGTTAATATATATTTCGATTTTACAAAAATAAAAGACATACAGGATTATCCTGAACAAATTACAAATCTCAACCCAAGCAGTCAGATAATATTGGAAGAAAATCTTCCCAAAAAACTAACCCCTGGAACATACGACATTAAGAATCTCAAAACGAAAAAAGGGTCGGTAGAATTTGACTTAACCACAAGCCAAAACGTTATCGCTGCCGTGTCTCAATCTTATTACCCGGGCTGGAAAGTTTACGTTAGTGGATTAAGAAAAAATATTTTACCGGCAAACATCAACTCACAAGCGGTTTTTGTTGATGCTGGATACAATCATATAAAATTTGTTTACGACCCCATTTTTCTCAGAATTGGGTTAATAATTTCAGCAATTTCATATTTAATTTTAACTATTGGCTACTTCAAGCTACGACAAACAAAAACTTAATCTAATTTTTCTTGATACTTATTTTTTAGCTGCTCTCCAAGTCTATCGTAATAGTCCGATTTTCCTTGGTCCTTGAAGCACTCTTTATAAACCTTCGCTAAAGATTGCAGAATTTTCCAATCCTTTTTATCTATTTTATACGCACTATCAAAACTGCTCGCAGATCGACCGCAATCTTTTTCCAGAAAATACACATTTCCGAGTGCCACGTATGCATCTTTTTCTTCAGGCAAAAGTGTTACAGCCCAATTTAAATATTCCTCAGCAACAGAATATTGCCCAGCAACAATAAAACTTTGAGCAACTCTAGTTGTATTGATGTAATAAG
>JBBQJY010000025.1:0-12971 GCA_038326365.1 Candidatus Curtissbacteria bacterium
CTAGCATTTTTGGGAGAGTTTTTATTATAGAGAACATAAAATTCCTTCATAGAAGTATTTTTGGCTTTAACTTTATTATTTTTAATTGTTTTTTTCATTTTTTTACTTTGTGGACTGTGCCGTGTACCATTCCAATTTATATTTTTTAGAAAATATCGGAAAAAGAGGTTTACAAATAATGTTAATGAGGCCAATATAAGCAACTCCCAGAGGATTACCTATAAAAGCTTTTGCAACGCTTTTTGCATAGAATAGTTTTCCTCTTTTATACTCTTTTTCGACTAATTTGCCGAAGTACTTGTCTACGTTATATGCAACGGCTTCGGGGTTAGACCTAAATACCTGTCTCAAATAGTCACCTAAGTTCTGAGGCAGTTTGTACAAAACTGTTGCAGTCTTGACGTGCCTGAAGACATAACCTTTCTTTAGGCAAGAAAAATAGAGGAAATCATCTTCATTGATGACCCTAGGGAATTTAATTTCTTTGGCAAATTTCTTTTTCACCCCTATTATTTGTCCAGTACATCCAAATATATTATGGCCGTTATTTATTTTCTTTCGTGCTTCTTCAAAAACTAAGAATGTGGAATAAACTGATCTTTCAAAAAAGGTTCGAGGTTTGAATGGGAGTGAATTTCCTCCTACTAACATAACTTTATCTTCTTTAAGGCTTTTGACTAAATCTGTGATTACATTTTTACCAACAAGTCTTGTATCGCTATCAAAAAATATTACTGCGTCTCCTTTTGAGAGTTTGAATATCTGAGAAAGCCCGTACGCTTTGCCGCGCCGAATCTTACCATCAATTGTTTTCAGGGTTTTGTATCGGAATTTTTTAACTTGACTGATTGTCTTGTCGTTTGATGCGTCCGAATAAACGATAATTTCGGCAAGTTTCCAACCTAGTTGCTTTTGAGAAATAATATCGCCTAGGACGTTTTGAATGTTTTTTTCCTCGTTGTAAGCAGGTAAACCGACGGTTACCGTAAAGGTTTTATTCACTTTGTACTCCTTTTATTATTTCTCCACTTTTGTGGACTTGGGCAATAATGTATTTTATTTCACTTACTCTAAGGTCTGGATAAAGCGGAATACTTACTGTGTGTGCCCCAACAAATTCAGTTACAGGTAATTTTGTCTTGTAATACTTTTTATAACCTGACATCAGGTGCAAAGGTAGGTAATGTATGCTGCACTGAATACCTGATTTTTTCATGGCAACAAGAAATTTGTCTCTGTCTTTTATCAGGATAGGGTATAAATGATTTCCTTGATTTTTAAGTCCAAACGCTTTGTTGTATAACTTGACTATGTTATTTCTTTTCTTGTTGAGCTCTCGCACCTTTTTTAACTGTTCCCGACCGATTGCTGCTTCCACATCGGTCATATCAAAATTCATTTCGGGCTGTGTTACTTCGTAGTAGAAGCTGGCAACATCCGTACTTTCTCTATTTGCGTACCTTGAAAGTGTATCTTTTGTTAGGCCACCGTGGCACATTTGCGCATACCATTTGGCTTCTTGCTCGTTGTTTGTCACGACCATACCACCTCTAATTGTTGTCATATTTTTAACCGCGTAGAAAGAGTAACAGCTGGTAATTTTTTTGTAATCGTTTTCTTCAACACGATGAGCTGAGTCGAATAAAACTGGAATTGGAAAATTTTCAAATCCTTTAGCAAGCCGGGCTGCAAAATGCACTGGGATTACAAGTTTAGTTTTTTTAGTTACCTTTTTTAAAACGTCTTTGGGATCTAAGCACCATGTGGTTGGATCTATGTCTGCAAAAACAGGTGTTGCCCCGGCGTGGATGACAACTGCTGCTGTTGCGCTCCAAGTTAGGGAAGGCACTATCACCTCATCAGTTTTTTCCAGGTTTAGCTTTTTTAGAGCCAGATAAAGTGCCATCGTGCAACCATTGGTGGCAACAGCGTATTTTGCGCCTATGTATTTGGCAAACTCTTTTTCAAATACGGCAGTTTCCTTGCCTCGTATGAGCCAGCCGCTTTTAAGCACTTTTGCAGCTGCTGCGATTTCGAGACTTGTTATGGATGGACTTGTTAAATTTAGGTTTTTCATATTTTATGCTCTCGGATACATATAAATCGGTGTTAACTTTTTTATGAAATCTTTGTTGTGAATATTTTTAAGTAAATACTTAACTCTAAAGTATTCATCGTCTTGCATGTTTTTAATCACACCTGTTTTGAATGCGCTATATAGTTCACTTACCGCATCTTGAATACCAAACGTTGCTTTGAAGTTTAATTCTTTGGATATTTTTGAAAAATCGACCTTGTAACTTCTCCCATCGACACTCTCTGCGTTGTTGGTGACTTTTATATTTTTAATCGTTTTTGAAATAATAATTGCCAAATCTTTTATTTGATAGTTTTGGGTATTTGAACCTACGTTGTAGATACGGCTTTTAGGATTTTTAACCGTGAGGGCAAGATAAATGGCTTGGGCCACGTCCTGTACGTGAACGATCGGCCGCCACTGACTGCCTCCATTAACTACTATTTCTCCAGTAAAGTAACTTGTTCCGGTCATAGTATTTACGACTAAATCGAAACGGGGTTTTGGTGAATTACCATAAACCGTTGCAAATCTTAAAATCACAGAATTAACATTTTTATCTAGATAAAACTCCTCTGATAACATTTTAGTCCGAGCATAAAGTGTTACCGGATTTAAATTACTTTTTTCTTTAAAAGTACCTTTTTCACTGAACCCGTATACAGAACAAGAGGAAGCGTAAATGACTCTTTTTTTAGTTGCTTTACACAGACCCGCAATTGTTTGGTTTGCTTTGTAATTTATCTCCCAAGTTAACTCAGGCTGCAGATCACTGGCCGGATCGTTTGATATTGCTGCTAAATTTACAATTGCGTCTGCTGCGGTTATTGCCGGTAGTAAATCATTGATGTTGGTTATATCACCTTCGATGTACTCTATTTGATCTGATTTTGTTATTTTCTTCTGGTATAAGAAATTATCAAACACTACTACTTCTTGGTTTTTTTCTAGCAAATAGTTTGACAGTACCGATCCTATATAACCAGCGCCTCCTAGAATTAATACTCTCAAACTAAGCTCCTTTTTGTAGTCTCCATATTTATTACATCAAAGAAAAATTGTTCGTACATTTTGCTAATTTTTTTCCATCCATAGTTTTTAGCAAAAGTTCTTGCGTCTTTTTTCAGGGAGTTTCTGTGCTTAATGTCTTGAGTAAGGCGGCTTAAGGCCAACGCTAGCGCGTTAACGTCAAATGGCTTAACTTTTGTGGAGACATTATTGGTTACCCACTTTAGGCCTTTTATGTCAAAGCAGACCATGGGTTTGCCGAGACTTGCAAACTCAAGAGGTACCAATGGAAAGTCTTCAAAGCGTGAAGGGTACACACCAAACATGGAATTTGCAAGTAAGTCTAGTTTTCTTTTTCCATCTGCTCTTCCAACAAAGAAAACTGATTGTTGGAGTCCTTTTTGTTCAATCATCTTTTTTAGTTTCAGCTCTTCTTGTTTAGGGCCATTTCCTGCTATCAACACTTTAATTTTTTTATTTTTTTCGCAAGCGCTAGTTAAAAGATCTAAGCCTTTTTGAACAATGTCTATTCTGCCAATAAAAAGTGCGTAGTCTCCTTCTTTGGTTTTTACCTTAAAGAAGCTTTCGTCTACACCATTGGGTATGATTCTCGTGTAAACATTTTTGTTCATTTTTGCCATTTTTTTCTTATTTATTTCTGAATAAGCCAAAAAGTATTTATAAAACTTACAGCCAAACCGTTCGACCTTGTCGAAGGGTAAATGGTATTTTTTGCTAAATTCTGCTGCTTCAAACATCGTTGGCATACCTATCACGGGACTTTTTGTAAAGAGCGGCGCGAAGCTGGTTGAAATTGGTGCTGTAAAGCACTCAATAAAGACGTCCGCCTTTTGCGTTCTGACAGCTAGGGGGAGAGCAAAAAAGAAAGCAACGTTGTTAATCTTTATATTTTTCGAACCAAGCCCTATGTGTCTGTAAAATATTCCGTGATTTTTGGTGTCTTTGGACCCTGGAAATCGAGAACAAATAACTGTAACTCTGTGCCCCATAGCAACTAAGTTTTTAGCCACTTCAAAAGTGGCCCTCGCTTGCCCACCACCCAGGATCGGGTTTTTAATATCATCTAGGTCGATAATTGCTATGTTTAACTTTTTCTTCATGCAACACCTTCAAGCGACAGGTCTGATTGATATTGGTATTTGCGACTTAGTTCTAATTTTGCTTCGAGTATTTCTAAAAAACTATCGGCGCTTTTGTTCCAGGAAAAGTTATTTGCCCACTCTATACTGCCTCGCTCAAGTTCTCGTCTTATTCTTTTGTCTAAAATGATTTTTTCTAGTTTTAAGGCGAACTGATCGTGATCTTTTGGCTTTACTAAATAGCCTGTATGAGGGTTCATGACTGAATCGCGTAGACCCGGAACATTTGAAGCTACAACTGGTGTACCCGAGGCGTTAGCCTCGATCGCCGTAATTCCCCAACCTTCGATTGTGGACGGTTGCACCATTACCCACGACTTGCTGTAAAGCGCAGCTTTTTGTTTTTCTGTAACATGGCCAATAAATTTAACTGCTTTTTGAAGTTTTAACTTTTCTGTCAATTCTTCCAGGATGGGCCTACTTTCTCCCTCTCCTCCAATTGTGAGAGTGACATTGGGAATATTTTTTACCAACATTTGCATGGCGAGAATCGCA
Source organism: Candidatus Curtissbacteria bacterium (assembly GCA_038326365.1). GTDB lineage: Bacteria > Patescibacteriota > Microgenomatia > Curtissbacterales > GWA2-41-24 > JBBQJY01. The sequence goes on from JBBQJY010000025.1 coordinate 4,741, forward strand.
GTTTCGACTGATTTGTAGGGCTTAAGTCTTCCCAAATAAAGTATTGATGGTGTTGCTGTTTTGCTGCCTGGTTTGAATTTGCTTGTATCTATTCCTGGGTTAACAACCTCAACTGGTGAATTCTTTCCTAACCCAATTTTCTCTATGGCCAACTTTGACGAGTTCGACACGGTAACTACTTTTACATTTTTATAAACAAAGGGCATTACCCTTCCTTCCAGAAATTTTCCAAGCAGTGCCAATGGCAGAATCAGGTTACCTCTAAATACTTCTTGGTGAACATGGTGAATTAGGCCGATTATTGGTTCTTTAACGAAGAGTGGAGTGAAAAATGGGATCCCATTTTCACTGTCTATTACGATATCGTATTTACCTCTAAATTTGAAAATGTAATAAAGCAGGGCCCAAATATAGACTGTGTAAAACCCTCCCCTCCTGTAAACCTTAATCCCATCTATTTCTTCATAGTTCTTGTTTTGACCATCGTTGCCACAAAAGATGGTAATTGAATGATTTTTTCTGACAAGTTTGCGGCTAAGCTCGTGAATATACACTTCTGCGCCACCCGCCCAGACATGCTTTGTGTCTCTCCAGTTAAATATCAAAATGTTTAATTTTTTTGAGTAGTGCTCTTCTGTGTCTTTGTTTTCGAAGAGGCCAAGCATATAAGCAAAATTCCTGCTAATTGCGGCAACTTGTTCGTATGAGACATGGAGTGCAACCATTAAGATAAGACTCGCGACTCCTATCACGTCCATGACATTCACGATTTGACTGATATTTGCATGAAAACTGGCAATTGCCAAAATTTGAAAAGCCGCAACTGCAAAACTTACATACGCCAACATATGTTTCCTTTTTGCTTGATAGAAGTTAACAATTGTCGATGAAAGCGCAAAACAAAGCATTGCAAGGCCATACGCTGGAAGCAGGCCAACAATTGGCAGAACTTTTGCGCCGAACAATATTGGCGTTGTAATAGCCCCAAAATAACCCACTACAAGGTAGGCAAGAAAGCTAGTAACGGTTGCTATTAAAAATATATTCATAAATACAACCTGACTATTTTTCTTTGCACCTTCGGCTCGGCTTATGAGGGTGTTTGTAAATTGATCAAAGAGAGAGACTACAAAAAATATCATTTTACCTATCAAGGAAAGAAGTGCATATTGACCAGCTTCTGTTGGCGGTAAAAAGTGCTTTGCTAAAATAACATCGAATGTTAAAAATGCGATAGTTGAGAGTTTTGTGAAAACCGACGTAAAGTAAAACTGCTTTGGAAAGTTGAGATTAATTTTCTTTTCGATTTGGTCTGGTGCTTTTTTAAGACGCTTTGCAAAAGCATATCCAGCGCAAAGTGATACAAACATAGAGATTGGAAGCGACGCATATACGTATTGACTAAATCCGCCTTCAACTAAAGCGACTGCAATTGAAAATCTGCAGATAGCTTCGGTTAACATTAAAACTGCTATGTATTTAAACTTTAGATTTCCGGATAGAAAACCTGAATCTACAGACGAAAGGGCAGCTATGGTCCAAACAGGTGCAAAGATTAAAAAAGGAACGAGCGAAGTTGTGTTGAAAAAGTTTGCCAAGAAAGGACATATTAAAAGCCAAAGAAGGGTTATTGCCAAAGAAAAAACAAGAGCATTTTTCCTTATTTTTTGCCAAAAGTTTGCAGCATGATGGTTGTATTTACCAAAAAAATAGGCGCTCTTGTGATTTACAGTACTACCCAGGGCGCCGATTGGGATACTGGAAATATAGAGAAAACTGCCGACCAGGCTGATTAGACCGAATTCTTCAATATTGATCCTACGCCCCAAGTAGGCGTTGTAAGCAAAGTTGAAAAAGTTGGCAATTATTGAGGCTGAAATGAGGAAAGCTCCAGACGCCCAGGCCCACCTAGGTGATGGCGAGCCAGCTAGTACTGGTATAGTTTGCCTGTCAATTTTTTTGTCCTGTGGTTTTGGCATATTGAGTCCATGGACTGTTTTTTCCCAAAAGTGAGGTTTTCTGACTAATTGATATAGGGCGACTGTTGCTGCTGCACTTACCGCCAACCAATAAAATGGGACAAGAAACACATATTTTATGAGTGAGTAGTGGCCACGTTTTGCACAACCTAACATGTAGTAATACATAAAGAGGAAATTGCCAAAAACCAGAGAAGTTGCGGCCATATAAAAAATAATGGGTGGGTAAAGGCTTTCTATTGTGGGTCCGACTATTGAGTAGGCAGCAAAGTAAGCAATTGTCGTTGCCCACAAGATTGGGTTGATGAACATAAAAGCTATTTTGCCGCCAACTGTTAGCTGAAAAAATAGAGCGTGGACACCCCTTTGACTAACAAATGAGACAGGGTTTCTCATTTGAACCAAATAGGTCTGCATATAACCTTTTATCCAACGAGATCTTTGCCTGAACCAATTTCCAAATTTGCTATTGGCTTCTTCCAGAGTTGTCGAGTCGATAATGGCTGTTTTGAAACCACTCCTAAAAAGTCTAGCTCCGAGGTCTGCGTCCTCTGTAACGTTAAAAGGGTCCCAGCCCAAAAGTTTGATTAGGTCGCTTGTTCTAAAGTGGTTACTTGTTCCACCCAACGGAATAACTGTCCCAATTGATTGCAGGCCGGTAAGAGTTACATCGAACCAGAGAGAATATTCGGCCGTAAAGAAACGGGTTAACAAATTTTGGTGCGGGTTGTGATAATTTAATTTAGCTTGCAAGCAGACCACGTTTTTTGGGGATTGGTTAAATGCCAAATATGCTTTTTTAAGTTGATTGGGTTCTGGTATGTCTTCCGCGTCATAGATAACCAAATACTCACCATTGGCGTGAGCAAGTCCAAAATTGCAGGCTTTCGGTTTGGTTTTAGGTAAAGAGTCCGGAACAATTATTTTTTTAACATATGAAGGCAGACCAATTTTGTCGGCTTTTTCGATTGTTTCTTTGTCGTCTTCTTCCAAAAGAAGGAGGACTTCTAATTTATTCTTGGGCCAATCAAGAGCATTTACTGCCTTTAGGAAACCTTCAAGAACTGCTGCTTCTTTATAAAGCGGGCATAAAATTGTGTATAGAGGTAGATTTTTTTCGTCTAGGCTTTTTATATCATTCTCCCTGACAGCTATCTCAGGCGGATTTTGCAGACTTCTTAAAGTTAACAAAAAGTTGAACAAAACATCAGCAAAATAAATTGTTGATAGTCCTGCAACCAAAGCAATTGCTGTTTTAAGGGCAGAAATGTAAAAGAACAGGCTTAGAGATGAAATTATAAGTAATATTAAGAGTTTTTGCCAGAGTAAAAAAGCGCGAAGTGCTGATACATCATGGCTTAAAGTTGTATGGGTTACATATTGCTTCTTTTTGAAGCCAACACCCGCTCCTTTCATAGAACTTTCTGTGTGAGGAGCAAATGAAACAGGCATGGACCGTTTAGCTTTTAAAATAAGGGCATTTGTACCAAGCTCGAATGCCGTTTTCAAAATAGCGATTTTTGAGCTGCCATTTCCCCTTGCATAAAAAGTGATATCGTGTCCGGCGATTGTGAAACCTGCTTCTTGAGCTTTGTGCAAAAATTCAAGATCGAATGACCAGGCAGAGCCCGGTGTGAACTTTATTGATTCTATAACTTTCTTTTTAAAAATCTTGAGGCCTGATTGAATATCACAGTCTAGATTAAATAAAGTTTTACCAAATATTTTTTTAAAACCTCTACTGAATACTTTTCTAATAGGTGTATCGTTATATGTTTTCCTGTTTGCAACGACAATATCGCTGTTTCTCAGTTTTTTTATCATTTGCGGGATCTCTTGTGGAGGGTACTGTAAATCAGCATCAATCATGGCAATAATGTCGCCCCTGGCTTTTGCAAAACCTTCAATGAGAGAGTATGCCTTGCCTTTTTTGCCAGCTTTTGTGAATACCTGAAGAGAATACTTACTTTCGAGTTCTTTTAAGATTTTTAGTGTATTATCGGTTGAGTTGTCGTCAACTACTATAATCTCATAGTTATTGCTATTTTTTTCAAAAGAATAGTCCAATAACGCACAAAGATTGCGTATATTTTTTTCTTCGTTGTATGTCGGCACTACGATACTTACCATTGATTTAAATTGAGTGTAGGCAGATTGAAGACGACCTATACTAAATTTTTATGAGGTTGTATGTTAGCATATTTATAGACCTATAGCAAGTATGCAACGAGGCTGCGGTTTGAAGGGGTGGGATGTATTTTTTTGTGCCTGAGATGCCTAATTTTGTTGAAAACTGGCGACTGCTCCCCCACCATTTTCATAGTATTCAATTTTTAGCGTGTGACTGTTGGCTGTTAAATTTGCTGTAGGGTTGTAGGTTTTTGTTCCGTGATCTGTCCAATCGTCTACAAGGAGCTGATTATCTATCCAGAAGCGAATGCCGTCGTCGGATTTGAGAGTAAACGAGTAGTTACCGGCTGTAAAATCTTGAGTTTTGGTCCAGCGAACAGAGAAATGATCGCTAGGGATTGCTGGGTCGGGTGAACCATTACCCCAATCAAAGTTGATTGCGCTGTCGTTTCTGGTAAGAATTGGGCTACCTGTTAAAGTTTGATTGGCAAAATATTGCCCAAGAAAGATATTTGTGTCCTGCGGTGGCGGGGTACCAGTTGCAAATACTTGAAGTTCGGCTGCGTGACCAATCCAGGAAAGAGCATTTGCAGTTCTAACCTGACCGACTACTCTTGCTCCTATTTTGCCAGAGACTGTTGGTCCTGTAAAAGTATATGTGGCAAGAGAAGAGCTTGGAGAATCGTAGTTGTAGGCAGGCGAACTTGTCCAACCAGAGTCGGTCCAAGTCGTACCGTCTGTTGTAAACTGGAGTTTAAAGTTGGCTGAGAAAGCACCGTTTTGGGCACCGTCCCAAGTTCCGTTTTTATACTTAACGGAGCTGATTGAATCTTGAGGGCTAGCCCAGACTACTCCGGCTCCTTCCCAAGCGTTGGCATTATCATCGCCAGCGTTTAGGTTCACATTAGTTGCCAAATCATTGTCATTGATGCCCGCCGCTGCAACTCGGTTGGTATTTGCAGTGTCCGTTGTATTTTTGGACCAACGATATCCAGTTGCTGAAAGCGCGATATTTGTGTCCTGCGGTGGCGCAACTGAAGCCAGTTGATAACTAAGCTTGGCGACTGCGCCACCAGTATTTTCGTAGTATTCAACTTTTAGGGTATGCGGTCCCGCGCTCAGCGTGCGTGTAACTTTATATGTAGTTGTACTTTGATCAATCCATTTGTCGAGAACAAGTTGATTGTCTACGTAAAGCCGAATTCCGTCATCTGCAGTTGCTGTAAATTCATAGTCCCCTGCTGCGAAATCTGAGGTGCGTGTCCAGCGAGCAGAAAAATGGTCGCTTGGAACTAGAGGATCAGGGGTGCCATTTCCCCAATCAAAATTAATATCGGTATCGTTTCTGGTTAAGACTGGGTTGCCATTTAGAGTTTGATTGGCAAAGTAGGATGCACTAAAGGCAGGGATAGAGTTGTAATTTGCGGTGTAAGTGGTATCGGTTTCTTGAGTCGTTATTTGGTGATCGATTGCGCCTGCATCTGACCAACTGGAAAATTGATAACCGTTGGTTCCTTGTGATTGGGTTAACGCTGCTGTAATTTGTCTTTTAAAACCCACAACTGCCGGAAAGGTTGTCGGCGTATGGATTATTGTGCCGTCAAGGGTAAGGTCAAGAGTCGCTGGGTTTGTATTTAACGTTATATTGGATTTTTTGGGATAAATATTAACGCTTTTTTTGGTAACTAAATTGTTAGAATCTTTGGCGCTAATTATTAGTTCATACCAAGTATCTGCTGAAGGTTCTCCGGTTGTTGGAATTATAAAAGTACCCGTATTTGATCCTGAAATTGGACCTATAAATGGGTGCGTGTGCGTTTGGTGATGAAAAAGTATTTCAACCGTAAAAGCACTTGGCGGCAGGTCTACGCCTGCGGCATCTGCTGCAAAAGCGCTATAGGAAATCGTGTCTCCAGCTCTATAAATTAAGCCGTCGGTGGGAGAGGCAATATTCAGGCTTGGCGGTACCCCGACTTGAATAACGATTGGTACTGCTTGCGCATTATGTGATCCGTCGGAGACAGTAAGCTCCACGGTGTAGGTGCCTTGTGTATTGTAAACTTTTGTCGGATTTGCTTGGGTGCTGGTTGTACTATCCCCAAAATCCCAACTGTACGTTATTGGGTCGTTGTCTGGATCAGTCGTTCCCGCACTCGAGAAATTAACTGTGAGGGGTTGATTGCCTTTGGTGACATCGGCAGTTGCGTTTGCCGTGGGGGCTTGGTTTGAGGTTGAATATGTTATTTTGTATAGCCTGCCGGGGAAATATGTAACATAGTAAAGTGATCCGTCGGGGGCAACTTTTAGATCAACGGCGCTGCCAGCATTTGTGTCGAAGTCAGAAACTCCTGTAGAATTTCCATTGCTATCTAGACCTATTTTTTTTATGAAACCGTTTGCATAATCGCCAAAAAACAAACTCCCTTTATACTCTTGCGGGAACATGTTTGCGCGGTAGACTGGGCCGAGGGCAATGGCTGCGCTGCCACCGTTGTGATTGTAAGTATAGATGGGATCTGTAAAGGACGAGCAATTACTTGTACAGTTGCCCTCGATTGTAGGCCAACCGTAATTCAGACCTTTTTCTACTCTGTCTATTTCTTCCCAAGTGTCTTGACCTACATCTCCGTCGTAAAGTTTGCCCGTTTGGGTGTCGAATTGAAAACGCCAAGGATTTCGAAAGCCATAGGCCCAAATAGATTTTACTGCACCAGGTGTGTTGTAAAAAGGATTGTCGGTTGGGATTGTACCGTCTTTGTTAAACCTGTGCATTTTGCCAAATGGGTTTGAAAGACTTTGGGCGTTTGAAGGAATACCATTGTCTCCAATCGAAAGGTAAAGTTTCCCGTCTGGTCCGAAAGCAAGACCACCCCCTGCATGAAACTGCAAGATTCCTTCGGGGGTGTCGTAAAGGACTGTGTAATCTGTGCCTACATCGCTCGATGCATTAAAGCGGACTAAGCGACCATGCTCGTCTGCCGACGAGGTGTGATAAAAATATACAAAGTGGTTATTTGCAAAATCTGGGTCGAAAGTGACTCCAATTAGTCCTTTGTCCCCGTTGATGCTTGAAGGCGAGCTGGCAAAGGGTGTTGTCAGAAGTTGACCGTTTTTGTAAATTCTGACATTACCGGTTCTTTCCAATATGAATATTCTACCGTCAGGTGCAAATTCAAACCCAGAAGGACTAGAAAGACCAGAACCAATTATTTGAGTGGTCTGAAAATTGGCAGGAGGTGCAGCATAAGCCTTTGTATTTATTGCTAACCAGCCGATAATTATAATTACGGCAAGCAGCAAAATGCTTTTTATTATTTTCATTAATCGAATTTAGACAGAGGTTACGCTTAGGGGACAGAAAATGTTGGTATATGATGACGAATCTTTGGCGATTTGTCAACTTTCTTTAAAAACCGGCCGAATAATTCACTAGTCTTATAATATGCACTCCTCAGAGCCTGTAGTTATCGCTATTGACAATTTGCTATCTATTTTGTATCGTTTGCAGTGATGAAATATAGTAAATTAATAGTTTTACATCAAAGCCTCTCTTTGCGGGAGGTATTTTAATTGGTCTAAAACAAGACTGAATAAAAATTAATATGCCTCCCAGGTGGGAGGTTTTTTTGTGGGAAAAATATGAAAAATAAACAGAAAATAATAATTGATTGCGATCCGGGTATTGATGATGCTCTTGCACTTGTGCTGTTGGTTAAATCTAAACTTTTCGAGATTGCAGCTGTCACCACAGTCGCAGGTAACAAGGGTGTTCAATTGACGACAAACAATGCGAGATTTATTTTGGATCAACTTGGTAGATTTGATATTCCAGTATTTTCTGGTTCTGGAAAACCAATTGTTAAGAGGCTTGTTACAGCAAATGTTCAAGGAAAATTCGGTTTAGGCAATATAAAAGCGAAAAAGATGCGCTTGGGCGGCAACGCTGATACAAAAATAAATGCCTTGTTGGAAAATTATCCTGGCCAGATTACTATTTTGGCTTTGGGTCCATTAACAAATATCGCAACATTACTTCTTAAATATCCAGCCGCTGAAGAACTGATTAATAATATTGTGATTATTTGCGGTGCTTTAAAGGTAACGTGAAACTCCAGTTCATAT
>JBBQJY010000026.1:0-12543 GCA_038326365.1 Candidatus Curtissbacteria bacterium
CTTTAAAAAAAGTGGATGACTACAATAGCAATTATAGCGCTCCACTTGTAGAGGATAAAAACACTTACAGTATTGTTATGGTCGGCGACTCTATGACACATGCCCTCGGACCCAGGGGCGGAACGTTTAATAAATTTATAAACGACTTGTACAAACCGAAGGGAAAATTTATTTCCATCGACAACTATGCGGAAGGTTCGACTAATATTCTTTCAATTGGCAAGCAGATGACAACTAAAACAACTTACTGGGACTCTACCTTTGAACCGCTACTATCTCGTGATTTTGATTTAATATTAATTGAATCTTTTGGCTATAATCCCCTCTCACAATTTTCTACAAGGGCTGAAGGGTTGAAAAAACAAACAGAAGCATTAGATGATGCAATTAAAACTATTAGACTTTCGCACCCACATTCCAGGATTGTGTTTGTGGCAACAATTTCTCCAAACAAGGATATCTATGCCAAAAAAATTACACGAAATGCCACGGCTGCCGAAAGGATATCTCAGGCCGAAGAGAGGATCGACTATATTAAAAATCACATAGCATACGGTGTGAATCACAATATACCCGTTGTAAATATTTTTGCTAAATCTTTGGATAAGAACGGCGATGGGGACGTTTCTCTAATTAATCCTACTGACGATATTCACCCTTCGTTTAAGGGTGTTGATTTTATCGGACATGAGATCGCTAATTTTATCTACGAAAATAGCATTTTACCAAAATAATTTTAAAGCTAGTTTTGTTATAATCTAATTGTGAAGAAGATTATCGTGATTTTGTCGGCAATTATCGGCTTATTGCTTCTGGCATCTTCTCTTGTCTACTTTTTACAACCAGCAAGCTCACTACCGAGTTTTATGCCGGGGTATGATGCTGCTTTAGTAAAGCACCACTATAAGCATGGGATTGCTTGCCTTCTGCTTGCTTTGGCTGCTTTTTCTTTTGCCTGGTTTCAAACTGGACAAAAATCACCTAAAGAGGAAAAGCAGGGTAGTTAAACTTCCGACAACTAAGCAATAAATTCCAAAGGGCGTCAGAGTTTTTGTTTGAAAATATTTTGTTAGAAATCTGACAGAAAGGTAAGCAAAAATCGCCGAGGAGATTGCTCCCAATACACAGGGAACTACAAAATCGCCTCCACCTGTTAACTCTGGCAGTTTCAGTAGAGCAGCTGCCCCAATTATTGGCGTTGCCAGAAGAAAGGAAAACCTAGCTGCATCTTCATGATGAAGGCCAACGAGCAAACCACCAGTCATAGCAGAACCGGTACGGGAAAGTCCCGGGAATAAGGCGAGTGCTTGCATTGCACCAACTTTAACTGTCTGAATCCAGGTAATTTTTGCAATCCTTTGATCGCTGCTATTGGTCGCTTCACTCTTTTTTCTCCTTCTTAGATACTCCGCCGCTAAAAGCAATATTCCATTAAGAACTAGGACCAGCGCAACAAGTTGCGGGGACGCAAAAAGATTTTTAAGCTGTTGTTCAAAAAGAAGTCCCAAGATCCCTGCCGGGATTGTTGCAATGATCAAAAGCCATGCCAGTTTGGCGTAAGTATCGGACTCTTTAATTTGTCGATCTTTAAAAGAGCGAGAAAAGCCGGCAATTATTTTTTTCCAATCGTTGAGAAAAAATAAAAATAATACCGTAGCTGTTGCAGCATGAGTGGCGACAAGAAAAGTTAAAAAGAAAGGATCTTTTTGATTTACGCTCCAACCTAAAAGCTTAGGTAGTATGACACTGTGGCCAAGGCTCGAAATTGGGAAAAGTTCTGTTACTCCTTGGACAGCACCAAAAATTAACGCTTGGTAGACATTAAGAATCATCTAAATGATTATAAACAATATGGGGTTTATTTGATAAAACGAATGAGTAGCGACACTATTGTGCCGATTGAGTAGGCAATTATTAAGGTCGTAATCGTAGAATACACCAGCCCGACAAACACTCTGTCAAAGCCTGAATAGGCGAGGATGGCTGCGGAAAAGAAAAGTGCATTCGCCGACATTATTATCATTTCCTTTTTATTAAAAGTTTTGTATGGTTTCCCAATTTCAAAAAGCAACAAGGGCACAAGTATTAAATATGCTCCTATAAAATAAAGAATATTTCCAAAATAATAGTCATTAAAAAAACATGCTGCCGCAACTTTTTGTGGCAAAAGTATAGATAGGACAAAAAGAATTAAAAAGGTAACTGGCTATTTCCTGTTGAGTAATATTATATTCCAATTATAAATAATGAGGATAAATTTAGTCCTTTTGTCGTTTTTAGTGCATCGAAATTATATGTCAGCTCTTTTAGGATTAAAAATGGTATCAGAACGGTAATTAGTATAAGTGTGACTATTTGCAGCACTTCGTGAAGTCTTAAAAAGTTGTACGCCTGGAGAATTATTTTAGTAGTCGGCGAATAACGCTCGATTGAGACCAGAAAAATATCAATTGTTGTTAAGGTCAGTAGCTGTTTAGTTGGTTCACACTAATATGCTATTTCAAAATTATAGTTTTGACAATAATATTGGCAATTAAGGTATGACCGTCAACGGACGGATGAATACCATCGTCTGGGTTCGTGTACATGGTACGACCGGTGCTAAAAGGATAGACATCTATTGTTGGAACGTTTAAATTTTTAGCAACAGATCTTGCCGCCACCAGTTGTTCGTCTATATGCAGCGATTGCTTAAGGGCTAAGTCAGGCGGCCAATTTATTCCGTGAGGGCCCTTGCCAAAATTATCTTTCAATGGAGCAATTTCGATTAGTTGGTAAACGTTTTTGTTAAACGATCGCACTTTGTTAAGCAAGGCAGTTAGTGTATTTGAGAACCTATTTACATCGTGGTTTACAAATGGGTTATAAGCAAAAGACCCGACGATAATTATGTCTGCATTTGTTTGAGATATTGGCGGATAAGTGCGGCTTTGATAGTTAAAAGCAGAATCAACCCGGTCTAGGCCCATTTGGACGTTTTGTGCACCGATGCCATAGTTGTACAAATTAAACTTGGTATCCGGATATCTCTTGGCTAGGGCGACACTTAAATATTTCATGTCACCCATTGTGTCAATCATCGAGTCGCCAAAAAGAGCTATGGTGAATGTCGACTTTGAAAGCTTAATTGGCACAGGGGACGGGGTCGATTCAATCGTTGTGACGGTATGAAAAGCCGCCTGAGGTGATACGCTTGGCGATGAGGAGACCACTATAGTTTGTGATTTTTGTCCAAGTATTTTACTAGACTTGATATGGCTTACAGCAAAAAGAGAAACTAGAATTATGGCAGCCAGAGCTAATATCGCCGTTGGTTTTTTTATGAGGCTTTTGTTCATCGGTGAGCTTGAAATAGACTAAAGGCAATATTACTCTCGGTCAAGTAGTAGACGGGATTTAAACAAGACCAAGGATCATAGCAGCTTGAGAAACCGCTATTGATTTTTCTTTGAAATTAGCTGATTTGTACAATATTTTAATCGCGGTAGGGGTGTCGAAATAGTTTTCTAGAGCTGTTTGAAATTGTGGAATTTTGTCCAATTCGTTTATCTTTGATATACCAGCATGCGGCCTAATTGCATCTGCAACTTTCTTAGCCGTTTCCAATTCTTTGGCTTCAAAGTTCCAGGGCATCCTGTAATGGTGTGATAAAAGCAGGATTCTTATTGTATTTGCGTCGTACTTTTTCAAAAGGTCGGAGACGAAAATCATATTTCCCAAGCTTTTACTCATCTTTTTACCCTCCTCATAAACCATCGCGGCATGCATCCAGATTTTGACGAATTTTTTTCCGCTATAGTTTTCACTTTGGGCAATCTCTGCTTCGTGATGCGGGAAAATCAAATCTGATCCCCCGCCGTGAATGGTTATTGTTTCACCTAAAAAACGCATGGACATTGCTGAGCATTCTATGTGCCAACCAGGCCTACCCACGCCCCAAGGTGAAGGCCATGAGGGTTCACCTGCTTTTTTGGCTTGCCAAAGTATAAAGTCTAATGGATCTCGCTTATTGGGGTCTAGCGGTAAGTTGCCACGTTCGTTGGCAATTTCCAGCATAGCCCGATATCCGAAACGAGAAAGTTTACCAAAATTTTTATCACGTTTGACTTCAAAGTAGACTGAGCCGTTTTTAACATATGCTAATTTTTTTGCTATCAACTTTTTAACAATTGCAATCATTTGGTTAATATTTTCTGTGGCTTTTGGAAAGTAGTCTGGGCGAAGTGCATTAAGGCGGTCCATGTTGCCGAGGTGCTTATTGGTTTCATCGCTACCAAGTATTTGCCATGATTTGTTGACAGCGTGGGCGCGAATTAGAATGTCATCGTCGATGTCTGTCACGTTTTGAGCGTAGGTCACATTTGCACCCAAAAAACGCAGATACCGGGTCAGCACGTCATACACAATGAAGGTGAAAGCGTGGCCCAAATGAGTAGTATCGTATGGAGTGATACCGCAAACATAAATACCAATTTTTCCATTGATATTTAACGTCTCCAGTTTTTCGCTAAGATTGTTGTAAAGCTTCATTTTTCCAAAGTTAAAAAATATTCCTCTTTGGGCATGCCTTCGTGCCTTCTTAGGATGGCTTGTGCGTCTTTTTTCTGAGAAACATGCGCGTTCATTGCTTCTTTTTTCTTTTTCCAAACGCTTTCAATATTTTCAATTCGATCTACACTGTCTCTTGTGTAGCCTGGTGGAAAATATATAAAATAATCGCTCATGCGGGATGCTGCTTTTTTGTCGATGCAATAGTACATAAGAGTTTTTACAAATTTAAGTTTTCTAAATACAAACGTTGTGACCATGGAAACTGCGATGTGGTCGATATGACCTGATATTCCTTGCCACTCATCGGTAATTAATATTTCCGGTTTTAATTTTTTTAAATATGCCTCGATTTTGGCTGCTAATTCGTGATAAAGATTATTTGATAATGTTCCGTCGTGAAATCCAAGAAAATAGACTTTTTTGATACCTAGGATTTTGGCTGAGTCCAGCAGCTCTTTTGAGCGAATTTGGGCAAGCTTTGAGGTTGGCCCCATGCCTTCCTCACCTTTGGTAGCACAGATCAGGTAGACATCATTTTCTTGAGCAAACTTGGCAATGGTTCCAGCCGGACCAAACGCTTCATCGTCAGGATGGGCAAAAATAGCAACAATTGTCTTATTTTTCTTCATTTATACTTCTTGTAAATCCAAATCTGATAGAGAATGATTCCTGTCTAATAATTCCTAGCCCTTGTCCAATTGCAAGTACAGGGTCATTTTGGAATATGCCGTGAAGGGTCCATAGTGTGTAGGTAATAAATGAGAGAATAATAAAAGTTGAAGATAAACCCTTGGTGAATTTTTTTTTGTAGTTGCTCCTTATTTGATCAGGAAACCCCACAATTTCAACAATCACCCCAAATATTATTGTGAGCACGGCTACTATGGATGCAAGGCTCAAGTTAGACAAACTCATTTTTGCAAAACTTTATGGGCAGTTTTTAATCGATCTATTGTTTCCTCTTTGCCTAATTTTTCCATGGAGGGGAAAATGGGTGGGGTTATTAGCTGACCGGAAATTGCAATTCCTAGGCTTTTGTACATTTGGCTTTTTGTTAATTGTTCTTCTTCCATTATTTTATTTACAGCTGTTGAAATATCGCTTGCACCCCAAGGGTTAAGTTTTTTTAGACTGTTGATTATTTTAGTGAATATTTCAATTTTAATTGCTATTTCTTTTTTATTAGCTTGAAGGTTTGGTTTTTCAAAAAACAAATTTGCAATGTTTTTAAATTCAGTTACTTTACCTATCCTGTCTTTGACTAGAGGCAAGATGTCTTTTATTTGCGTGACATTAAATTCTGGAAAATCTTTGTTTATTTCGTGCGATAGGGCGTCATCACTCATTTTTTTTATCCATTCTTTATTAAACCAGTCCAATTTTTCGATATTAAAAATTGGTGTATTTTTGTTAATCCTATCTAGGGAAAATACCTTGCTTAGTTCATCTAGGCTGAAAATTTCCTGATTATCTTGAGGGGACCAACCTAGAAATGCCATAAAATTTATGATTGCTTCTGGCAGGTAGCCTTCGTCTATGAATTCGTGAACTGATTTTGCGCCGTGTCTTTTGGACAACTTATTTTTATCGGGTCCAAGAATGGGTGGCATGTGGACAAACTTTGGGGGCTGCCAACCAAGGGCTTCATACAGAAGTAAGTGCTTTGGGGTTGAGGAGATCCATTCGTCGCCGCGCATGACGTGAGTTATTTCTAAATCATGGTCGTCGACAACTGACGCGAAATGATAAGTTGGAAAGCCATCAGATTTCATTATTATAAAATCCTCCAAAACATTGGTTGGAAATTCTATGTGCCCATGAACAGCGTCTTCCCAGCCAATGGAGTTTTTATCTGTTTTGATTTTGAATCTTGTTGCGCCTTCATCTTGGTAGGCAAGTTTTTTTGAAATTAATATTTCCAGGCTTTTTTTGTAGAGATCTAAGCGCTTTGATTGATAAATAATCTGCTCGTCCCAGTTAAGATTCAAAAGTGTCAGGCTATCTTTGATTTTCTCGACAGCATCTGGTACAAGACGATTTTGGTCGGTGTCTTCAATTCTCAGGAGAAATTGACCTTTTTGGTTTTTTGCAAATAGATAATTAAATAATGCGGTTCTGATATTGCCAACGTGCGGAATACCCGTAGGAGAAGGACCGTATCTGACTTTGACTTTGTTCATATTGTCGTTGACCATGCTCTTGATTCAGGGTTAGAATTGTATCAGCTCTAATTATTTTACTCAATTTAGAGAATTATGGCCTCATTAACAAATACTGCCGTCTTTGCTAAAAAGTTTTTAGTGTGGCTCGCCATTTTTTTTGGAGCAGTTTTAGTACTTATTGTGCTATTTAACGTCCTGGGCATGGTCAAAGAGGCTCTTTTCCCTCCTCCCCCCGACCCGGCGCTTGTTGCATTTGGAAAAATTCCAAAACTTTCACTAGACCAGGGAGCGAAGCCTTCCGGGAACATTACGTACAAAATAGATACCGTCAGCGGCGACCTGAAAGAGTTAAAAACCAAACTAAAAGTATTTGCAATCGGGCAGCAAGACTTGAAGTTTGGTAACTTGGCAGATGCCAACGATTGGGCAAGAAGACTGGAATATAAGGTACCTCCTGCTGATACGACAAATACAACCGCTACTTACCTGAATAATACCGATAAAAGCAAAACTCTGAATATTGAGCTGAACAGTGGTAATTTTGTAGTAAATAGCGATTACTTGAATAATCCGGAGGTAATTGCTTACCAAGAAAAAGATGAGGAAAGTGAAAAGGCAGCGGCTATGTCTTTTTTAACTAAATTTAATCAAATTCTTACAACAAGTTATCCGAAAGAGAAGATTGAGCTTATTAAATATCGTGTCGATGGAGGAAAACTAAGTGAAGCATTTTCGCTCTCTAAAACTAATCTTGAGCAAGTTAACTTCTATCATGACGATTTAGATTCAGTACCTGTGGTTTACGCAAATTATCAAAAGCCCAAAATTAGAATATTGGTCGCAGGCGGTGTCATAGTTGCTGCAAAGGCCAGTATTACAAATTTGCTCATTTATAAATTTTCTACCTACCCTTTAAAAAGCGTTAAAGACGCGTATGCGGAACTTAGCGGTGGAAATGCGATTTTCAATAAGGCGCTTGACGGAAATGTTTTCTCTATTCGAGATGTGAAACTTGCTTATTTAGATGGAGATGTATCTTCTCTTTATTTGCAGCCAGTTTACGTTTTTGTTAGTGACAACGGTTTGGAAGCTTACGTTCCGGCAGTTGCCAACGCCTGGACAAATTAGACTATTTCCAACTGTAGTTGGCAAATGCCCATTCAATTAATTTTTGAGTTTCTCCAAACCTGTCTTTTGACCCCAAGACGGAGACTATGACTGAATTGTTTTCTCGGGTGGTTTTGGTTATGAGATTTTCGAGAGAACCTTCGGTCTGCCCGGTTTTTCCACCATCAAGACCTTCGACAATTCCTAAAAGTTTGTCGACATTTTCCAAAAAGTAAGTTTTCAAGCCGGCTGCGTCTGTTACAACCGTACTTCTGGTTTTAACGGCGTCTGCAACGATTGGATTTGCCAAAGCAACACGAGCAAGTTTGGCAAGGTCAATTGCAGTTGAGTACTGCAAATCATTATCGAAGCCGGCCGGGTTTACAAAATGGCTGTTTTTCATATTTAGTTCTTGTGCTTTTTTGTTCATGCGAGAAATGAAGTCTTCATAACTTGTGGCGCAGTTTTGAGAAAGTGTGAGAGCAGCGTCGTTAGCTGAGGCAATCATCATGCCTCTTATTAATGTTTCTACAGACACACGATCCCCTTCGACGAGACCCATTTTTGACCCCTCCTTTTCGGGACTGTTTACTGTAACGATATAGGCAGGATCACACTTTTGCAGAGCAACCAGAGCTGTCATCATTTTAGTTGTGGAGGCTGGCAGGTGTTTGAGGTTTGGATCTTTTTCGAAAAGAGAAATTCCTGTTCTTGCGTCTATGACAACTGCCGACCTGGCCGAAATCTGCGGCGCTTCTGAATAGACTTCTTTTGGCTTTGGGAAAATTTGAGGAGTCGGAGCAGTTTGACCAGCTAAATGGGCGTGAGGCAGTTCCAGTAATTTAGCCCATTTGGTTTTGGGCAAAACAAGAACCGCCACAACGGCTGTAAAAATTAAAAACGTCGCGATAATTCTTGAAATCACTATTTTTTGGGTGAGTTAAGCCTGAGGTCGACTCTTTCCATATCGCGGGGGAAAAGTGAGGCCTCACGGACGTTTTTGAGATTTAAAATATGCATTGTCAAACGTTCCAAGCCAAACGAGAAGCCTCCCTCTGGCGGCATACCGTATTTAAAAGCCTGGAGGTAGAGCTCGAAGTTCTTGGGGTCCATTCCTCTACTTTTTATGGATTCTATCAACTCGTTGTAATCATTAATTCTTTGACTGCCGGACAGAACTTCGACGCCGCGAAAAAGCAGATCATAACTTAGGCTATAGTCGGGATTTTCGGGGTCCGGCATTGTATAAAATGGTTTTGCTTTTGTTGGAAATTTGGTTATGGTAACAAAATCGCTTTTGTGGTTTTTTTTAGCCCAAGCGCAGATGTCAATTTCATCCTGAGGCGCAAGGTCTTTTTCGCTTCTGCTGTCTCTTCTGAACTCTTTGAAAATAACTTCTTGTGCTTCCCTTAGAGTTAGCCTGGGAATCTTTCCAAATGCAATTGGCTCAATTTTGTTTTCTTGCAAAATATCAGCACATTTAGATTCGACGTATTTAAGCATACTGGTTGCCACTTGCTCCAGCATGTCTTGAAGGCTATTAAAGTCTACAAACCCAATTTCGCAATCTAGCTGAGTCGCTTCTGAAAGATGTCGAGTGGTAACTGAAGGTTCAGCCCGGTAAGCGTGAGCTATGGTGAAAACACGTTCAAAAACAGGTACCAACATTTGCTTATAAAGTTGGGGACTTTGGGTGAGAAATGCTTTATGATCGTAGTAGTCCACTTTAAAAACTTCAGCACCGCCCTCTGTGGAAGAAGCTGCGATTGTGGGGACAAATATTTCTATACAATCCAAGTCGTGGGCTGCTTTTCTAAAACCTTCCATCAGCGTTGCTTGAACATTAAAAATGGAGCGTATTTTTGGATGCCTGAGTGTGATCGTTCTGAAATCCAAAAGAGTTGGCAACTGGAGATCTAGCTCTTGGCCACCCATGTCAAACGGAAGCTCGGCTGCACGAGAGAGAATCTCAATCTTTTCTGCTTTTATTTCTATTTTGCCTGTATTGAGCTTTTCGTTGGCTGCGTTGCCAGGACGTTTATTTACCTGACCCGTAATTCTGACAACGAATTGAGGCTTGAGTTCGCTTGCCAGTTCGCCTGCTGACACAATTTGAACAGTGGCGGTTCGGTCGTAAACATCCACGAAGCTAATTTTGCCATGGTCACGCTTCAGGTGGACCCAGCCTTCAACGGTGACTTGTTCATTTACCTTGTCTGCGCAATCTGCAATTAGCGTACGGCTCATGAGGTAAATTCTAACTTAAATTGATATAAGTTGACAATTTAAAACGAGGGAGAGTAGAATTTTCACTATGAATAAGACATCAATTTGTATGAGTCTCCTAGTTTTGGGTCTCTTGCTTGGCAAGAGGTCGTGGGAGGCTTTGGCTTAAATTAAATTAGCCAAATTTGAAAGGATACCTCCCAAGCGGGAGGTTTTTTTATGGGAAACCTAGAGAGATCAGGAATAAATACCGAGACAGTAAAACTGGTACGCGACCATTACACAAGTGTCTACGGTACCGAAAAGGAGGATAGTCCCGACTCGTCTCGGACGACACTCAGGCGTCACCTTAGATCAATATCGGAAAATTTATCTTCAAGTGATTATGTTTTAGATTTAGGCGCGGGGAGGCAAATTTTTGAAAAGAATTATACACAAGCCTACGGCGAACCTAACTTCAATTTTGTCACTTTAGATGTAGCACACATAACGTACGGTAAGCTTCTTTCAAGAAGCAAAAATCAGCATGTGAGAGCATCGGGGGACCACTTACCATTTGCAGATGAATCAATAGCGGTTGTCGTATCGTCGATGGCCTTGGACTTTATGCCCAAAGAAGTAGTTAACGAATTGTTTAGAGTTATGGAACCGAATGCTAGAGCCCTGATAACTCTTCACCATAGAGATCTTGTTGATTCAAAATTAGACAGTTTCAAAAGACGAGGGAGGTTGGGCGTGGGGAAGGCAAGAGTAAAAAACTTTTTTGAGTATTTAAAGCAAAATGATGTCCTTTTCGGCAGTAGTGAGCAAATCGATACTCTTTTTGAGGAATCCGGATTTATTGTATCAAACGTGCAGCTTGCAAGCGATCTTCATGACAAATGGTGGAATGTCGACCTTCAAAAAAAGTCGCGCGCGTTGTTGGAAGCTGAGAAAGCAGCTAAGCAAAGAACGACGTGCGACCACAAAGCTGGAGGTGAAATAAATCAGTAACAGAATAGAGTATGGTCCAATTTTTGGACCAGGCGTAGATATCCGCTTTAAGAGCAAGAGCTCGCAGTTAAAACCGATGGGAATTTGCAAACCTGAAAGTGTACTGATAGGAAATGTTGCCGAGCAAACAGTTGAAATTTTTGCCAGAGGGCAAGCGCCAATTGACACAGTAGACATTGACCAGGCTGTCGGCCATGTATTTGGTAACATAAGCGTTAGGTATCAAAGACCTAAGGAGTTAAAAAGAACAATTGATGTTGTTTAATTTTTGACTTCGAGATCGCGGACTTTTAGCTGAAGACCACCATTGTAGCGATCTTCGTTTATCAAATAGACCAGATCGATTTGATAACCCGGGCGAATAGACGCTTGCAGGTTTCCTTTATTAAAATAGATCGCTCCTAAGCCTGCGACCTGTAATTTTAAATGCTGACCGTTGCCCACAGTAGTTAGGTCCTCGACTAACATGTTGCGAGTTATAAAAACTGGCTCCGGATTCCCTACCCCGTAAGGTGCGAGTTCTTGCACAAATTTTAAATTCTGCATTTTGACATCTTCCTTTTCTAGAGCGCATTCTATTTCGATAACAGGCTCTAATATTTCTTCTGTAATTATTGTTTGGGCGTATACGTTTATTTTTTTGCTGAATGCTTCAATATGCTTGGTCTCAATTGTAAAGCCGGCGGCCATCGGATGACCCCCCGCGTCAACTAAAAATTCACTAGACGTGCGAATTGCTTCTATTATGTTGAAACCTGGTATGGAGCGTGCGGAGCCCTTTGAAAAAGTTTCGCCTCGGGAAATAACAATCATTGGCTTGTGATGGGCTTCAACCAGACGAGATGCAACCAAACCGATTACCCCTTCATGCCACTGGTTATGGGCAACAACTCCAATAAGTTGGGTTGTATCGACAAGATCAAGAGCTGAGGTAATTGCGCCGGATGTTAAGTCTTGTCGCCTAGTGTTAGTTTTGGCAAGAAGTCGTGCAAGTCGTTCTGCTTGATCTTTGTTCTTGGCGCATATTAAGCGCAGAGAATCGAGCCCATGTTCTATTCGACCCATGGCATTTATTCGAGGCGCTATTATGTGCCCAATTTCATAGGTGCCAATTGGACCATTGATGTTGGACGCTCGAATGAGAGCTTGAAGGCCTGGCCTTAGAGTTTTATTGAGTTTCTCTAGACCAAATTTAACAATTGATCTGCAAGCTCCATTTAGGGGAACAAGATCGGCGATTGTGGCAATGGCTGCCAGCTCTAATTTTTCTAAAATTTCATTTTTATATTCCGGTTTAAATTTTTGCACAAAATCATAACAAAGACGCCAGGCAACACCTGCGCCACAAAGCTCCGTTGAATGGACAAGCGCGAAGGCGGCGGGTGGTTTTATGGGCAAAACATGGTGGTCTGTGATTATAACGTCGACTCCGAGTGCATTGGCTCTTTTTACTTGTTCAACTGCTGTGACACCGTTGTCGACTGTGATAATTAGATTAACTCCC
>JBBQJY010000027.1:0-12479 GCA_038326365.1 Candidatus Curtissbacteria bacterium
GATGGCCTCTGACATGATGGGTGAGGAGGCCGCCAACGCAGGCAACGTAATTTCATTGGCGGTTGATACAGAAAGCGAAGAAGAAACGAAAGAAATTTTTGCAAAACTTGCAGAGGGCGGAAAAGTAGGGCACGAACTTAAAGAAGAATTTTGGGGTGGAATTTACGGAGATTTAATAGACAAATTTGGGGTACGTTGGATGTTCAATTTCCAAAAAACGCCGTATAATTCAGGTGAGAAAAAGTAGGTAAAAATAAGAATGAATGTTTCAGAGCAGATTGATAAAAGAATCAAAGAGCTTGGTTCTTGGCGTGGGGAAATGTTTGCCAATCTCCGCAAAATCGTTCTGGCGGTGGAACCCACTCTTGTAGAGGATTGGAAGTGGGACACTCTCGTTTGGACAAGTAACGGGCTTGTTTGTGCTGTTGGCGCTTTTAAGGACAATGTAGGACTAAATTTCTTCAAGGGCGCGTCTCTTGCGGATCCTAAAAAGCTTTTTAACGCTGGCTTAGATGCTAAAACATCTCGTTCTGTGAGGTTTTATGCAGGAGATAAAATCGACGAAGCTGCGCTTAAAGAGCTGGTTCGCGCGGCCGTTTCGGCAAATAAAAAATGACGCTGAATTAATTTGTATGTGTCGCAGTATAAAGCCTTTATTCAACTATGACCCGCCGGCGACGGATGAGGAAATTCGAGATGCTTCCTTGCAGTTTGTGAGAAAAGTATCGGGTTTTGCCAAACCGTCGAATTTAAACGAAGTTGAGTTCGAACGAGCTATAGACAATGTTAGTCGCGAAGTAAAAGATCTTCTGGGGTCGCTTGTTGTAAACTCCAAGCCGAAAAATCGTGAAGTAGAAGCAAATAAAGCTAAAGAAAGATCGATAAAAAGATTTTCCTAAAATGGGTTTTCAAAATGATAATGATGTTGAACAAGCTATTCGGACATACTTACCGGAAATAATTCACATGTCGTTGGCAACTAGTGCAAACAATAGACCCTGGGTTTGCGAAGTCCATTTCGTGTTTGACAACGATTTAAATCTCTATTTCCGTTCAAAGCCTTCAAGAAGACATAGCAAAGAAATTGCAGCAAACAAAAATGTTGCAGGAAATATTGTTAAACAACATATTGTTGGACAAAAACCAAGGGGAGTTTATTTTGAAGGGATCGCAGAACTTTTAAATAATGTAGGCAAGAATGACGAAGGGTACAAGCTCTATTGTGAGAGATTCGGGACTGATGAATCTATTATAGAAGAAGCGAAAGAAGATGATGGACATAAGTTCTACAAAATATCTGTCAAGAAGTTTTACCTTTTTGACACTATTGAATCTAGTCCAAGTAAAAAGTATGAATTAGATTGGAAAAAATAAATGCGCAAGATATTTTTATTTATGATGGTTTCTTTGGACGGGTACTTCGAGGGGCCGAAGCATGATATTAGTTGGCATAATGTTGACGACGAATTTAATAAGTTTGCTATAGAGCAGACAAGTCAAATAGGCACACTGTTGTTTGGTCGCAAAACCTACCAGTTGTTTGAAGATTTCTGGCCACAAGCGGAATTAGACCCTAAAACTTCTCCTGAGGATCTTGAAATTGCCCGGCTTATAAATAATGTAGAGAAGATTGTTTTTTCTAAGACACTCAAGAAAGTTAATGAGGGGTATTGGAAAAATGCGAAGCTTATGCACGAAGTTGATGTTGTTGATATTCAGAAGTTAAAAGACAAAAATGGTGGGGATATTGGAGTATTTGGTAGCAATAATTTATGCGTTAGTTTAATTAAAAAAGGTTTGTTGGATGAGGTTCGAGTGATAGTTAACCCAATTGTAATAGGGAAGGGGACGTTATTGTTTGCTGGTCTAGATAAAAAGCTTAGCTTAAGACTTTTAAAAACCAAAGAATTCAAATCGGGTAACGTTTTGATTTACTACTCAACCTGATAAATCTAAAATCTGAGAAGTTCGAAGACTTTATAGATGAGGATTGCAGGCCAAACTATTGCTTTCAAGATGCCAACAATTCCATCGGTAAAAGTCGTTGCGTGCTGAATAAAGTAAATTAACGCTCCGATCATGCCTAGAGCATAAACAGCGTTGCCACCGTGGTTTGCCCCGGAGTGCTTGGCCCATTTTGTTTTTTTGTAAGTGTCTAACATCTTAATATAGTTTAACATTTCTTACCCCATTCTTATGTTTTCGTGATAAGATCGGTTTTCAACAAAAAGAGAAGGAGGTGAATATATGTTAAATCTAAACTCAATATTATTGTTTTCAGAGAATCCTAAAGAACTTGCCGATTTTTATAAAAAAGTTGTTGGCAAAGATGCTGATTGGGCAGGCGAAGGCTACTTCGGATTTTCAATCGGTGGTGCTAATTTGACAATTGGCGGCCACGACAAAGTGAAAGGAAAGAATTCAAACCCGGAACGGATTATGTTTAATCTAGAAACGGAAGATGTAAAAGGAGAATTTGAAAGAATTAAGGGTGAAGGCGCTGAAGTTGTTAAAGAACCTTATATGGAATCGGAAGCGGACGAAATGTGGATTGCCACATTTGAAGATCCGGACGGCAACTATTTCCAATTGATGTCTCCCTGGAAAGGCGATAAGTAAACTTAATAATAAAGAACGCCTCTAATTTTCTTACCCTCAAGGAATTTAATTGTGCGCTCGATGTTGTGAGCCAGAGTGGCTTCACTTTTTAAAAAACTGAGATAGCGAGTGATTTCTTTTTGGCGGTACGGCGGAAGTTTTTCGAATGTTTTTTTGGCTAATTTGTTTTCTTCCAATGCCTGGGCAAAGGACTTAGGAATTACTATTTTCCGTGGTTTGGGATCATAACCAATTTCAATAGTTACACGATCCCCAACTTTGGTTTGAGTCGAATCTCTTATGGGAGTGTTTAGGTAAAGGCGCCACAAGAGGCGAAATTTGACTAGTGTTTGTAAAAAGGGCATGCCGTTTAGTTTCCCTTTAACAGGAATTGGGCTCTTGTCTTTTTTGGCCTCTTTCTGCAGATAGTCGAGGACATTTGTTGGAATCTCCAGGTAGGGATTGATATCAACTATTTCAATTGTTCCAGTGAATTTTTGCACGCTAGAATCTTATCATCGAGCCTGCGCTTTGAAAATGTGAGTGATTACGAGTAGTATTACCCTTTAGGAAATTTGTGGGAGAGAGAAATACATACTCAGACGCACTGGTTAAAAGGAATCCTTGGAAACATAAGGCCGCTGAGATGGCGACAAGATATTGCGCCAAAGACCTTCGAGTTCATACAGCAGAAAATTTAGATTCTGTACGTGAGCTTCTCATTAGAGGGGAGTATTGTATGGGGGTGGGAAATCATTTAAGCGATTCGGATGGTCCGATTATTGATTTAGGTTTCAAAACCAAAGGCTATGTAGACTTGGCTGCTAAGCTAGATTTTTTCTTGGGTATACGTTTGGAAAAGCGTAGGTATGGGAAGAGAACACTGAACTCCTATAATTATTTTAGAGTATGGCCGCCTACGGAGATTCCTGAAGACAAAGAGCAGGAAAGGGAAGCCTTGCGCATGAACTTAAAGGCAGCACGAGGTGCAAAAGCCGCAATGCTAAGAGGTGAAATTCCGTTTCTGTTTGCAGAAGGTACGAGAAGTGCTACACAAGCAATTGGTGAGGTAGACCACAGAATAGCAATATACTGGCATTTATTGTCAAAAATGAATATCGTACCGGTGGGATCGTTTGGGACGGAGATTGTTTGGCCCAGGGGACGGGGTTTGCCCAGAAGAGCTGCTGGAGCAAATTTAGTAATCGGAAGGCCCGTAGCCTTAGATCCTCTAAAGTCGTTATATGAACATTTGGGTAGAAATGAAATGAATCATAGGATTACCAATCATATAATGGGGGAAATAGCACTTCTACTTCCTGAAAGCTACAGGGGTCACTATAGAGAAGTTAGTTCTGAGGGTTTAGTTTAGGCTATAAATTCTTCTTTTAAGTTGCCTTTAAAATCCTTATATAGTTTTTGAATTTTAGGGTCGATTACCACTTGGCAATACGGTTGTGTCCTATTGCTGTCGAAATAATTAATGTGATAATTCTCTGCTTTGTAAAAGTGTTTGAAAGGTACGACTTCAGTCACAATTGGGTTCTTGTATTCATTGGAGCTGGTTAATTTTGCAACTAAATCGTCGGCTGTTTTTTTCTGATCTTCGGAATGATAAAAAATTGATGAGCGGTATTGAGTGCCAGAGTCCGCCCCTTGTTTATTCATGGTTGTTGGGTCATGAAGCGCAAAAAATACTTCTAAAAGTTTTTTAAATGGCAAAGTCTGCGGGGCAAATTTTATTTGAATTGCTTCTGCATGTCCGGTTGTTCCGGTACAAACTTCTTCATATGTTGGATTCGCTTTTTCTCCTCCGCTGTAGCCGGGATCAACCGATTCTACTCCTTTTAGCCGCTTGAAAATTGCTTCTGTACACCAAAAACAACCTCCAGCGAGTGTTGCGGTCTCAATACTATCTGGCATGTTTATATTATATGTCAAAGCACACCTTCTTACTGTTTTATTACTCAATTATTCTCATAAATTGTACTTAAGAGATAAAAATGAGCAAATGACGGATAAGGTAATTTGCCTGATTTGTGGGGAGTTTGTAGATCTAGAATTTCATAATAGGCATTTGAGACAAGAGCACAATGCACAGCTTGTGAATTAATTCCATTTTTCTCTGTCCCTTGACGGTTTGTGTTTAAAGTGAATAAATAAGGTTGAGTCCCGCTTGTTGTGGGAAAAAGTGATTGAACTGGGTCCAAAGGGTGTATTTACTTCATTTGAGCCCCCAAGCGGGGAGGTTACATTAGGATCCAACGAGTATAGATTTCCTCGAACCATTTCCGAATATAGGGATCAGGTCAAGTCTTTGAATGCAGCAAATAGAGTTTTTGATGCCGCTGAGCTTTTGACCGAAGCAACCGAGGCTTACTGGGCGGAAAGAAGATTGGCTTGGGATGTTTCCAAATTGGATTTTTTTAGCGAATCTGCGCTTGGAGAAGAAGCGCCGAATATAATATTGATGCCTGGTTTTGGTGGCTGGAAAGGATTGTTGGGGGACAGACTTAAAGACAACAAGGCGCCAAGCTGGGTTCCATGGGCGATGAGAGGGACTTATGAGAGTACTCAGCGTTTTTTCGAAAAAAAAGGAGCAAGGGTTAAAATAATATTTCCAGAAGGCAATATCAATGACGGTTCTGTTGAGGAGACGGTGGAATTAACCGCGAAAGAGATAGTTCAGGCTCACAATTCTAATAATGGGCAAGTTGCATTGGTTGGTCATAGCCTAGGAGGCATGAGTGAATATTTTTTGGCAGCAAGGTATCCTGAGATTGCAGAACAAGTTGACCATTTTTTTATGGTTGGTTCACCTCTACCTGTTCGCGTAAATTCTCTGGTGGCAGAAGCGTTTTTTTATTTGCGAGGTGGGCGCGAATTTGCCCACGCTCAAGAAGCTTTGGAATATTTAGACTCCCCGCAGTCACTGCATATAAAGCGGAGAATGCACGCTTGGATTGCGGACGATGATCATGTGGTTAAAGGTCCTAGCCCCACCATGCCAGAAATTGAGAACTCATGTCATAGCGCACTTCTTTATAACGAACACTTACTGGGGCGAATTATTTCCACTGTCCAGGGCTATTAATAGAACTTCTCTCGTGATAATCTAAGTTCCATAATGGCAGAGGTAAAAAACCTTCAAGAGTTGGCAAAACTTGTCCGCTACTACATTTTGGAAATGACAACCAAGGTGGCAAGTGGTCATCCGACTTCTTCCCTGTCGGCAACAGACCTGATGGTAGCACTTTTTTTTAATTCTCTTAAGTTTGATCTAAAAAATCCCCAAAATCCCAACAACGACCGAGTAATTTTCTCCAAAGGCCACGCTTCACCGCTTTTTTATGCTCTCTATCGAGTTGCTGGAGTGATTAGCAACAAAGAGCTAGAGGGTTATCGACGATTCGGCAGTAAACTTGAAGGTCATCCTCGACCGGTTTTTCCCTACGCCGAAGCCGCGACAGGCTCTTTGGGCCAAGGGTTGTCGATTGGTCTTGGAATGGCTCTAGCATCTAGGCTCGATGGGATTTCAAATCGTAATTATGTTCTGATGGGTGACAGCGAAATGGCCGAAGGTTCTATCTGGGAGGCGATGGAGCTTGCTTCTTATTATAAGGTTGACAATCTTGTCGCTGTTGCCGACATTAATCGTTTGGGTCAGCGGGGGCCGACAATGCTTCAGTGGGACCTTGAAAAGTACCGTGCGAGAGTTGGTGCTTTTGGTTGGGAAGTTCATGAGGTAAATGGGCACGATATGGAAGAAGTTGTACGTGTTTTTGACAATTTGCCAATTGCCAGCGGTAGACCGCAAATGATTTTGGCAAAAACAATAAAAGGTCGTGGTGTACCATTTTTGGAAAACAAAGAGGGTTGGCATGGAAAGGCGCTCGGGGTTGACGAATTAAGGGAAGCCTTGCTTGCTCTTGGCGAGGTTGATAAGAAGATGGTTGGACAAATAGACAAGCCGGGTGACCGAAAGAAATTAGAAAGTCAAAGTTTGAAATTTGAAATACCCAAATTGATGTACAAGGTGGGAGATATGGTTGCAACTAGAAAAGCTTACGGTGAGGCTTTGGCTCAAGTGGGTTTAAGTGAGCCTAGAGTGGTAGTCTTAGATGGAGAAACAAAAAATTCTACATATTCGGAAATTTTCGAAGAAAAAAATGCAGACAGGTTTTTTGAAATGTTTATTGCCGAGCAAAATATGGTGGGGACGGGGCTTGGCCTAGCAAAGCGTGGGAAAATTCCATTTGTTAACACTTTTACTGCTTTTTTTACCCGAGCTTTTGACCAAATTCGTATGAGTGCGTATTCGCTTGGCAATGTTAAGTTCGTCGGAAGCCATGGAGGGGTGTCTATTGGTGAAGATGGTCCAAGCCAAATGGGGCTTGAGGATATAGCTATGTTTAAAACAATATTTGGGTCAAAAGTTTTGGTGCCGTCCGATGCTGTTTCGGCGGCCAAATTGACCTCTGTGATGGCCAAAGAAGAGGGTATTGTCTATATGAGGACAGCTAGACCTGCAACACCAGTTATTTACGAAATTGATGATTCCTTTAAGGTGGGTGGAAGCAAGGTAGTTAAGTTTTCAAAAAATGACCAATTACTTATTGTTGCTTGCGGTGTTTGTGTAGCTGAAGCAATTAAAGCGGCAGAAGATCTTGCCCAGAAGAAAATTAATGTTGCTGTAGTGGACGCCTATTCCGTCAAGCCAATTGACGAGACGACAATTAGAGATATGGCATCAAAATCGGGTAATTTGATTGTCACGGTTGAGGACCATTACGCAGAGGGTGGTCTGGGAGATTCAGTTCTGAATGCTGTTGCCACTATTGGGAATCTAAAGGTATATAAACTATCCGTTTCGAAAATGCCTACGTCAGGAACCGGAGATGAGCTCCTTCAATTTGAAGGTATTAATTCTACTGCGATTGTTTCTAAGGTTTTGAAAATTTTGGGGTAACTTTTAACTCAAAGTACTGAATCTGCAACTTGTGCAGAACTTACACCTCCTAACTCGCTTTTCTAATTTACAGTGCCGGCTTCGTAAAGACTGTTCCTTTCGGATTCTAGGTCTCCTACTTGGACCTTTAAGCCTTCGCGGGCTGACATAGCGATACCTTCTACCAGGCTCCTAACCTGGAAAACGTCGCTTCTTGGTAGACTATCAACCATTATTTCCGGTCCTCCGGTTAAGCTTTTGATATGAATATGACCGAAAAACAATCCACTAGACGCGTTCACGCTTGCGATATCTGTGGCCATAATTGACAATATTGCATTCTGCCAGGGGCCAGACTGCTTCAGACATACAATTCTTAATTCTTCAATTATCAGCTCGCTCGGAAATAAGTTTATCGGGAATATTTGCTTAGTTCGAAACAAGATTCTTGATGTGCCAACTTCTGTGACTGGATTGCCGTTTGATTTAGTGGCCATTCTAAGACGCCAAATATCGCTTTGCGCTGGGTAGTTCATGATTCACCTCCTTTTCTATGGGATTTTTTGAGGAGTCTTGCCATTTATCGATTTCGCTGTTTAACTTTTCAAGCATATTAAAGAATTTGTCTGTTTCTGCTGGCTTAAGAGCTTTGTTGATTAAATTTTCGACATCGTATGAATGTTTTTTTATTTCGGCTGCGTACGATTTACCTTTGCCAGTTAGCTCTATTTTGTAAGTGCGCCTATTGTTTTCAATGGATTGTCTATTTGCCAGTTTAAGCTTTTCAAGCTCGTCTATTAAGGTAACCACAGATGCTGGTTCAAGCTGCAGGTGCCAGGCAATTTCTTTTTGGTTGAAGTGGGGGAACGAAGATATGATCAGTAAGGCTCTGGCCTGAGAAAAAGAAAGAGACAGTGGTTGCGATTTGTAGCCTAACGCTTTTTGAAGTTTTTTAGAAACGCCTAGTAAGTGAAAAACAAGAGTATGTTTCATGTCGACTCTCTTGTTTCTAGTTAGAGTTCTAATGATTAGATTTCTAACATTCTATCAAGAGATTTAAGTTTATAGTGTGGAAATTTGGTTGTCAATAAGTAGAGGGCTTGACAACTTATAATACTAACTATAAAATGCTCAAACTTATTCATTCTTCTGCCTAAGTAGATCAACCTGCTTTAATAATAAATTCTGCCAAATTAGTAAAAATGAAAAAAATTTTGACCGTAGTGTCGTTATTTTTAACTCCTTTAATCTTTGCAACTGGGGCGAATGCAACAGTTGCGGTAGATAACTCTAACAATGGGACAGGTAGCCAAAATTCAGTAAATGTAAATCAATCGACCAATAATTCTGTAAATCAGAATAATACTGCTAACGTTAACAACAACGTTAATTCAAAATGTAACACAGGCAATAACAACTCAAGTGGAAACACGGGTGGCAGTACGAGTACCTCAACGGGTAATTGTTCAACAAGCGTAAATATTTCAAATAATGTTAATAGCAATGGTGCAACCATTGTTTGTTGCCAATCACCTAAGCCGACACCATCAACTGCTCCTGGGGTCGGTGGTGGGGGTAGTGGGTCATCGTCAAGTGGCGGTGGAGCTTCAACCGGTGGAGGGGGAAGTTCGACTTCGCCTCAAATTCTGGGTTCAACGGGTACAGATGCAAATATTGTCTTATTGGTTGCCGGTTTAGGGCTGATGTCGGCCGGACTTGTCACAGCTGCTAAGTTCACAAATTAACCTTACACCTTTTTTCTTCAGCCTGTAAATCTTTTTATTATTGAGCACAGAAGTGTATGTATTGACACGTCTTCCCCTGTCTGTAACTATGGAATTAGGTCAAGTATTTTGACCTAAAGCCCTTTCAGAGTTATTAAGACCCCTTGTAGCTACAGGGGTCTTTTTTTCGCTTTTTGTTCAAGCCCGATCAAATTCAGATTGTAGTAATAAGTCAATTTTGATAGAATTGCCCTCATAAATGCGGGATATTGTCTTGCCTCAATCATTTAATAGCCCCTCTTATGGTCCTATGAAATGGGAAGAAGTTCTTGAAAAAGTTGCGTGGTTTTTGAGCTTGGACAGAGATGCATCATACGACGTTATTGTCGGCACTGACAGTGAGGCTACAAACGGCGATGCAGATTTTGTATCGGCGGTAATTGTCCACAAAAAGGGTCGTGGAGGTGTTTATTTTTGGGGAAGGCAAAAGGTTCACAACCTGTATTCCTTAAAAGAGCGAATCTGGCACGAAGCAAGTGTTTCCTTAACTTTGGCGCAAAACTTAGTGGATGATTTTGCAAAGATTGGTCTTTTTGATAATAAGGATAATAGTCAAGCTTTTAACCTGGAAATTCACGTCGATATTGGCCCCAATGGCAAGACACGTGAGTTAATTTCCGATATTGTTGGCATGATTCGTGCAAATGGCTTCAGGGTTGCGACAAAGCCAACTTCCTGGGGGGCTAGCCACGTTGCAGATCGTCACGTGTGACGATCGAGGATCCCGACTTCCTTCTTTATTTGTATAATTAAATTAGAGTGCGATATTCTCATCCTGTCCATATTTATAGAAGAAGGTTCCAGCTTCCAATTACTTTAGTCATTTCTGCATTGGCGACATTGGTTCTTTTTATTCTGATGCATCGAATGGGTGTTTCTCCTCGGCTTTTGGCGTTTGACTTACTTGCTTCTACTTATCGGGTGGTTGTTGCTTACTTAATTTCTTTGGTAGCAGCCGTTGTTATCGGCTTTTTAGTAACAAGAAATACAACAGTTGAGGATGTATTTTTACCGATTTTGGATGTACTACAATCTTTCCCTTCTTTTGCAATTTTGCCAATTGCTACTCTGTGGTTTGGGGCGAGCGATTTAACAGCAATCGTTTTTTTGGTAATTACCATTATTTGGCCTGTCCTTTTTAGCATTGTTTCGGGAATAAAAAACTTAAGAGGGGATATGAGCGAAGCCGCTCATGTTTTCGGGGCGCGAGGTTTTGGTTTGGTTTGGAATTTTTTGCTACCTGCGATATTTCCGTCGATTGTTACAGGCTCGATAATCGGTTGGGGTGAGGCTTGGGATGCCATAATCGGAGCGGAAATTATTGGGATTTCGACAGGAATTGGAGCATTTTTGGCAATTTCATCTCGTGCAGGTGATGGTAAAACTTTAGCGCTGGGAATATTTACGCTTTTGTTCTTTGTATTTTTTCTAAACAAACTGATTTGGCTGCCGCTTCTTAAGAAGTCGACTCAATTTGCAACAGAAGAATAGTTTATGGGTTTAGTCGTTAACAATGTTTCAAAAAGTTTTATTTTGCCCGACCGCGAGGTGCTGGTCCTGGATTCGGTTTCGTTTGATGTTGACGCTGGTCAATTTTGTGCAATTATTGGACCTTCCGGTTGTGGCAAGTCCACACTTTTGCGCTTAATGATTGGTCTTGACGTGCCAAGCGAAGGGTCTGTTGAATTTAACGGAAAGAAATTAAGTTTGGGAATGGGTGTTAGCGCTTTGGTTTTTCAGCATTTCGCGCTTTTTCCCTGGCTGACCGTTTTTGAAAATATAGAGTTTGGTTTAAAAATGAAAGGGGTAGACGCTGCAAAGCGCAAAAAAATTGTAGAGGAGCAAATTAATGATGTAGGCCTGAAAGGTTATTCGGATAAGCATCCAAAGGAGCTTTCGGGCGGAATGAAACAACGAGTGGGAATTGCCCGAGCTTTGGCAATGTCACCGGAGTTATTGTTTATGGATGAGCCCTTTTCGGCGCTGGATGCTTTTACCGCAGAAAACTTGCGTGCAGATCTTCTGAGAATTTGGAAAAAGTATAAAATGACAGTTATTATGGTGACTCATTTAGTGGAAGAAGCTGTAGAACTAGCCGATAAAATTGTTATATTTTCAAAAGCTCCGGGAACGGTAGAAAAAATTATTGACGATAAGCTTTCACGGCCTCGCGCCAAACGATCTTCCGGTTTTTATACAATGGTTGATACGCTGACCAGAAGTGTGAGGTTTTAGGTGCAAATTGAGCATGTTAGGCAACTAATTGAGGTTTACACGTATTTTGTACTTTTTCCTTTAGTAATTGTCGAAGGGGTAATTGTCACTATTATTGCGGGTTTTCTGGCGTCTTTGGGGTTGATTAACCTTTGGGGCGTTATATTAATTGCGGTTTCAGCTGATATGGTCAGTGATGCCTTTTGGTATTCTATTGGTCGGTTTGGAGGCGAAAAGTTCATTGTCCGCTGGGGAAGATTTATTGGAATCAAAATAGACAAATTGAGGGCATTTGAAAAAAAATATAAGAAACATATGGGTAGAATGCTCTTTTTTGGTAAATTTCTACCTGTTATTGATATTTTAAGTATTGTGGCGGCTGGGGTTTTAAAAGTGCCTTACGGTTTATTTTTTAGGTCAGTTGTGGTGCCCTCCGTGCCTAAATTTGCTTTTTATGCTTTTCTTGGTTATTTTTTCGGCAGTTTTTACGCACAAATAGCAAAGAGAATTGACAATCTTACTCACGCGGTCATTTTAATCTTCATTTTAATGACATTACTCTTAATTTGCTATAAAATACTCAGTATGATACTTAGAAAATTCGTGAAAGGGATGTTTGATATATGACAACTGGCCAGTCAAAACCTAAAATCTCGGTTGTTATTCCGGCTTATAATGAAGAAAAGTACATTGGTAGAACCCTAGAAGCACTACTAAACCAAGATTTTCCGCGAGAAGATTATGAGGTAATAGTAGTTGATAATGGTTCAAAGGATGAAACTTCTTCGGTTGCCAAAAAGTATGGGGTACGGGTGTTGAGTTATACAAAGACTCAAGGTGTTTCTGGCGCCAGGCAATATGGAAGTTTTGAGGCCAACGGAGAGATAATTGCTGGTACAGATTCTGATACCGCGGTTAGTAACAATTGGCTATCG
>JBBQJY010000028.1:0-12155 GCA_038326365.1 Candidatus Curtissbacteria bacterium
CGCCGTTCACATTCCAAGGCGTATCACCTGTGGCGCCAAAATGTTTTGATGCAACATTCAAATCAGCATCGTTTACTAACCCATCTCCTGTCATATCAAAGCATGAGCTGGCGTGAACCCAGTTGACCTGAGCAACTGCAGGCGCTTTGCCTGGACTTTTCTGGATTGACCAAAAACGAAGCCCATTCCGGCGGCCAAAAGCAAAAACATGATGATAATTAAAAAATTGGACCTGGGATTTTATGAGAGTTCTTTACTTTAATGCTTACAATCCTCTTCCCAAACGTAGACTAATACTGGTCTAGCTCAAAAATTGCTTGCAAAAATACCTTCACAAAGCGGGCGCGACCAAAAAGGTTGCAGTTATCGTCAGAATATTTACAGCAGCCAGTATCATAATTAAGTACTGATGCATTTCTTGCTGTTTGAGAGTGTGCGGCTCAAACAAACTTTCGCTTATCTCATCGAGCATGGGTTCTTTGTGGCTATCCATCGGTCCTAATTTTAGTATACCAGAAAATTGTGGAGCAAATTAAGGGGTACCACTTGCAGAAGGTGTTGCCGAGCTTTTACCAAATGCGGCCTTTAGAACACTAGTAGCCGCAGCCACAGTTCCACGAAAATCGTCAATCGCTTTTTGAACAGCTGTCTTTCTAGTTTGAGCTAGCGTCTCCGCTTGATTTTTTACTTTATCAGCTGCCGTCAAATCGCTCTTCAATTTATCCCTTGCCGCTTTAACAGAAGCCCTTAGGCTTTCCCGGACAGTCTTGCCGTTCACTCCCCCAGCACAATCATTCTTAGCTTTTGCAATCGCCACATTAACCGAGGATTTAAATGTGGAAATCGCCGCATCAACCTGTGTTTTTCTAGTAGCCAGAGCTGCATCAATTCCAACTCGGTAGGCTGCAATTGCCGCATTTACAGCAGCTCGTCTAGCTGCAACTGCCGTATTTATCGTATTTTCAAATACTGTTACTGCCGCTTTCTCGGAATCCGTTTTTGCTCTTTCTTCGAGTTTTTTAAAGTGACTCGTTCGAGTAGTGTCGGCTTCAGATCTTTCATTTTCGAGCCCCTTATCACGATCGGCTCTTCTTTTGGCAAGATCAGCTAATCGGTCCCCACGCCGAGATGCTAAATTGCCATCACGCTCACCTATTCGCCCGTCAACCTTACCAACCAGATCAATTAACCTTCCACACACTACATTTCCCGTTTTCGGTGCCGGAGATTCCGCAAAAATACTGCTTGCCAGTATAGAAGATACCAAAGCCAAAGTAACACTTGCTGCAAATATCTTTTTAGAAATCATTTTCATTTACAGACCCTTCTACATCGGTGATATCGGTCTCATCAGCAGAAATTGAAGAAGTATCAGAGTCCTCGGCAGAAACTGTCTTTTGCTCATCTAAAGCAATCTTGTCGATAGCTATTGCGACGTCATCCGGATTGCCAGTTACCGGCGCTTCTTGCGAAAGTGTCGAGCTAGCGCTCGGAGCATTCGAAAGTGCAGATTTTTTGCCGGAATAACTAAAGTATGCAAACACTCCAATAACTAAAAGTAATATCGCAAAAAGTGGAATAGCATATTTCATCTTCTGTAAAGAATAACGGTCATTTCCTTTTTCTGTGACATATTGGTCAGTTTTCTCAAGGACAGCGGCCAGTTTTTCTTTGCCTATCTTTATATTAGCGCCATTTAAGGTCAAGAAGTCAATAACATTTGCAAATTCCTGTATTTGCCCCTTTAAGGTCGGCACTTTTTGGGCTATCTCACCATAGGTATAGCCATTTTCCAAAAGTGCTATTATTTTTTCGTCATCATCTTTCATTTATAGTCACTTTCATAATTTTAATTGCCCTGCTTTGAATTTTGCGCACATTCACTTCGCTTTTACCCATAATCTTGGCAATTTCGGCATTTTTCAGACCGCTTATATATTTTAGTGTCAAAGCCTCTCTCGCCTCATCAGACAAAACATTCATGGCACGTATCAATATCTGTCCGTCCTCCCGGCTTTGAACGCTGTCTTCAATTTTCTCTTGTGATTCAATTTCTCCAACATTATCGATTCGGACCTCTCGCTTTTTCCTCAAGTAATCAATCGTTGCGTTTCTGGCAATCGTATACAAGTAAGCAAGCAACGGCTGGCCACGATCTTCATATTGTCCAATTGCACCAAAGGCCTTTAAAAAAACCTCGCTGGCAATGTCCTCCGCAACGACTCGCTTGCCCACTCGAATATATACATACCTAAATACAGGTACAAAATAAAGTTCATATAGTTTGCCAAAAGCAATACTATCTCCATTTTTAGCTCGCGAAATTAACTCTTTTGTCTCCACAACATTTATGTCGCGCATATATTTAACGAAATTAATTCCAATTTGTGACTAACGCTTGAATATTCTTCTAGTCCCGACTCTAATAACTCCTGGAAAAATTTGATAAATTCTACCTACAATCCCAGTGGCACCACCCGGCCAGAGTTCTCGCTTATTATCACCGATTGCCTCTAAGACCTTTTTTGCCCACACTTCCGGCGAAATTGTGCCTCCTTTTGGAGAAACTTTAAGGTTTTTTGAATAAATCTTGCGCACACCGGCAAACATTCGAGTCTCAACCCCCGGAGTAATCAAAAGCAACGTAGTAACTCCGGTTCCGCCAAGCTCCTGCTCCAAGGACCTGGTAAACCCTACGAGACCAGTTTTGCTGGCGGTGTAGCAAGAAGCCGCCGGCAAATTTAAAATCCCCGAAATGCTTGCATTGTTCACAATCTTTCCATTTTTGCGAGAAATCATTCCCGGCAAAAGACGACTGGTCAAGTGGATAACGGAAAATAAATTAACTTGAAGCATCTTGTAAACATCTTTCATATCTTCATTTTCCAGCAAACCGCCAGACAAAAGTCCTGCGTTGTTAACCATTATGTCTATCTTCCAATCTTTGGCATCATTGGCAAAACTCTCTACAGCTTCAAACGAAGATAAATCACACTGGACAATGTGCACAGCTCTTGCTCCCAACCCCTTCATTTCACTCTCAAAACTGGGCTGCGGTTTTCGCATCGCCATAAAAAGCTCCGCACCACCTTTGGCAAACTCACAACTAAGCGCATACCCTATCCCGCGATTTGAACCTGTTATTAAAACTTTTTTATTCGCGATTTCCATCAAATTGACTTTTATTTCTCCCTAGAATACCATGGAAAAAATGAAGATTAACAAAGATCTCTCAATAAATGTTGGATTTGCTGTCGTACTGGTTATTTTTACAATTATTGTTTTCCATCTTTCAGTCAACGCCTTCACAATCGTAATGTCGCTTTTTGCAACAGGAATATTTGCTCTAATCCTATTATATAAAGACGAACAAGAAGAAAGCTTAGATGATACGAGTGATAATAAAGATAAAAAGAACACCCACTAAAGTCATAGCAATCGTTCCAAGGCTTGAATGCTGTGAATGGGCTTCCGGCAAAATATCTGACGCCCCAATATAAAGCAGAAATCCTGCAAAAAATCCCAAATATAAAACTAATAAGTTTTCCGGCAAGTGGAAAAATAAAGTTGATACAACTCCCAAAACGGGCGCTGCTGCATCGACAAACAAGTAAAGCAACGCTCGCCTGTCTGTATGCTTATGATTGAGAGTCAGGATAACAGTATTTAGCCCGTCCGAAAAATCATGAGAAATAATCGCAATAGAAACAAGTATGCCAATTGCGTTTGAAGCTTGAAATCCAAGTCCAATACCAACTCCATCCAAAAAAGAATGAGCAGCAAGCGCAAGCGCAGACAATGTGCCAACCGTAGGATGTTTGTGCAAACCATATTCACCCTCCTGTGAGTGGTGAATGAGTAAAACCTTTTCTATAATATGAAACCCCAAAAATCCTATTACTAAAAATATCAAAGGTTTCTGGGCATCAATTTTCAATTTTTCAACGAGGTCAAAGATTTCTGGGAAAATATCAAAAACAACAACTGACAACAACACACCGGCAGTAAAACCCAAAATTAGATGGAGCTTATCCTTATAACGAAGAGCGACTAGTCCACCTATAAAAGTTGAAAAGAAGGTTGCAATGGTAAAAATAACCGCTAAGTTCATATACAATTTTTGCAAAATCCAAAAAATTCCAAAGAATGTCTTTGAATCTTAAAATTAGATTTCGTCTCGATTTGATTTACAAATCGTGTTTCATCCAAAGATACTTCTTCAACATGTCCACATCTTATGCAGACTAAATGATGGTGGTGGTCCTCATCACGAATCAATTCGAACCGGGCAATTTTATCTTCAAAAACACTTTTCTGAACAATTCCTAGATCACAAAAAAGCTCTAGCGTTCGATAAATAGTCACAAGGTCAACGTTTTTAGACTTTCGCCTTAACAGTTCATAAACTTCTTGAGCGCAGAGAGGAGTTTTAGAAGATATTGTTTTAAGAATGTCCAACCTCGGCCCAGTAATCTTATATCCGGATTTTTTTAAAATACCAAGAAGGCTTTTAGAATTGGCTTTTAGGCTTTGCATCGCAACTCACTTGCAATATTAATGCAATCCATTTGCATTTGTCAACAACTTAAACCTCCAGGGCTTTTCTGCCCATCTTTTTGCATAGTCAACTCCAATTCTCTTAGTGACCTCGACCTGAAAGTCGCCCACCTTCACTGCTTGATCTTCAAACCACAAACCAGTTTCAACTTTAGCAACCTTTCCGCTGAAGGATTTATCAATCTTTAACTTTTGCGTAAGTTTTCCCGGCCCATCCAAGCCTTCCACTCCCCTAATCAAAACGGCAGACGGCTCACCTATGCTTGCGCAAACCACGTTGAGCATCCAATACATTTCATAAATTAAATAAACATAAAAACTCCAGGTTCTCCCCACATCACTTCATTTCGAATAGTTTTACCAAACCTGGCATGCGACGCTAAATCTTCAACACCTCCGTAGGCTTCAAACTCGGTTATGATCCTACTGGCTGCGTTACTGACTAAATATTTTCCGATTAGATCCCAAGCAACATCTACAGAATCACGCACGAAAAAATCCTGACTCAAAACTTTTTTCATTTCTATATATCTAAAATTTAGGAAACTACAATTACAATTTCACGTTCCCGAGGCCCATCAAATTCCACCAAAATTATCCTCTGCCAAGTACCTAAAACTAAATTTTTGTCAACGAAAGGGACAGAAATCGACGGCCCCAGAATTGTAGCTAAAATATGATCCGGCGCATGCTCTGGCTTATGTGGATGGCGAAATTTAATATCCGGCATTATCTTTTCCAAAACTTCCAAAATGTCTAGATCTGTTCCCGGGTCCAAGTCCGCGCTAGCAACTGCTGCTGTTGTGTGTTTAACAAAAACGTCGACAATCCCTTGCGTTTTTTCAACACTTGCAAGTGACTTCTCAATTCGATCTGTGATGTCAACAATATCTCTTTTCTTTTTTGTCTCAACTACAATTTTTTTCACTTAATTAACTCTTTTTTACTTACCACGGATTTTATATAATCTTTTGCGTCATAGCCTTCTTTTGCAAAGTCATCCCTGTGTTTTATTAGAAGCCACGCGTTTTTCTTGCCTGGCGGAAATCCTTTTGTTTTAACAAGTGCAAACGAACCCTTAAGCCTTTTACCGTTTAAAAAAAACTTTATCTCTCCTTTTTTCATGCCGGCCAACATCACCCGCTCTCCTTCCTTCTTATCTTTAACCTGAACCCTTTCTTTTTTTGTCATTGGTAACTTAACTGCAACTTCCACTTCGGGGATATATGTTCCTTTGTCCCAAATAATTACCGGACCTGCTCCGTATTCTCCCTCGGGAATCGTTCCTTCAAAATGTCGATAATCAAGCGGGTGATCCTCAGTCTGCATCGCAAGCCTTCGAACAGCCGGGTCAAGGGTCGGCCCCCTTGGAACTGCCCAGCTTGGCATCGCCCCGTCCACTTCCAGACGAAAATCATAGTGTAGTGCGGTAGCCGAATGTTTCTGAACTACAAAAACTAATTTTTTAGGATTAACATCATCGCCAGTAAATGGCTCAGGAGTTTTATCGCGACTCCGCATTGATTTGTATTGAGATAGCTTATCCATAGCTGTATTATCTCACCCCACGCAAAGGCTATAATTACCTCGTGACCAAACAGAGATGGTTCCTGGCAAGACTTGTCCTAATTTTTATAGCGCTTTTTATTGTTAGTTTTTTTATCCAAAAATACTCCAATATTAATCTCGATAAAATTCAGGCTTACATATTGTCGTTCGGGCCCCTCGCCCCATTAATTTATGCGGCAGTTCTTTTCCTCGGCCTAACAATACCTTTTGACCCTATTCCCGATTACGCAGTCGTCCTTGCAGCTGCCTTTATTTTTCCACCCCCAGTTGCCATTTTGGCCACCTTTGCCGCTCACAGTTTTACACTAATTGTTAATTACTTAGTTGGAAACAAATACGGATGGAGAATGCTCGATATTTTCTACAAACAAAGTGAGATGGATTTCGGCCACAAAATCGCCAAGCGAATAACTCCTGGCCAAGTTTTTGCGCTCCGCTGGGTATTGCCACTTACCGCAATTGGCATCGACATTGTCAGCTATGCAGCGGGAATGGCCAAAATGAACTTTGCAAAATACATGATAGCGAGCCTTATTCCATGGACAACTGTCAGCATCATTTTCTTCACAAGCACCAATTACCTGCGAGGAATCTCTCCAGCTTACGTCTTTATTCCAACCGTGATTATGATAGGAGTCTCTTTGATTCTCTACAAATTTTTAAACTCAAAAGTTAGGAACTAAGCGTATCGATTTTAGCAGCCAAGATGAAGTCGTTTTCAGACAAACCCCCCACAGCATGGGTCCAAAGGGTAATGTCAACCTTCCCCCAAGTAAAACAGATGTTGGGGTGATGTCCTTCACTTTGCGCAATTTCTCCAACTTTATTTACAAACACTAGAGCCTCACCAAAATCTTTAAATTTAAAACTTCGGATAATTTTCAAAACCCCATTCTCTGCAAGTTTCCAGCCAGGTATCTGCTGAAGCAACTCATCAACTTTATCGCGCGGCAGTGGCGGATCTCCACCCTCGCAAGGAACACATTTCCTAGAAGTCAGATCGCTCATAAGCTCATTATACTAGAGAATCTTGAAATGACTCCAAATAAGTGATAAATTGTACGACAAATGCAGGAGAGAGACTTAGACCAGAGGAAAATAATAAGCTAAATTATACTAGATTTGTTTTCATTTGCTCTCAAACCAATATACTTGCCTTAGATATCGCCCCCTCCCATAAAAGCATTCCTGAATTCAAATTCTTCAATATAAAAGACCTGGTGACCGACGATCTTTTAGACAAATGGGCAAAAGCTATTGAAGATGCGAGGGAGTATAGTTACCCAAAACTTCGTGAAGCGACTCAACTACCGATCGTTGGAGTTAGAAGAACTATATACAGTTATTTCAGAAACGCACGACCTGAAATTGACACATTTCCTCCTCCATACCTTTTTGAACTAGAAGACCTCCACTTGTTCGAACTATCCCTCCAAATGGCTAAAATCCAAGAGCTTATTCAAGAACGTGGAGGGAGTACAGCCATTTATAAATTTATAGGGATGTACCAAGAACTAAAAGAATCAAGACCTGCCTCAAGCACGAGCTGGGATAAAGAAATAATAAATATGGTCCAAGGGAAAAGCCCTATGCCTATCCTTTGGAAAAATCCTGATCTTGAACCAAATTAGGTTTCAAGTTTGCAAGACTTCTGACTGCTTTGTCACGATCAATTGGCGATATTTTGGACTTCAATACCGCACGTCTCATAATCTCAATTGTTTCGTCGTATGTCGACCGGTCGACCGGGTAAGGGACATGATCTTTACCCCCATGAGCAAAGCTGTAGCGAGCCGGATCTGTATAAGATGGCTCAGCTCCATAAATTACTTCACCAACTAAAGAAAGCGCCCTAATCGTTTTTGGCCCAACTCCCTCTGTTGCAAGGAGTTTTTCGTAGCTTTTCGGTTTTTCTTCTCCTAATTTTGCTAGTATTTTTCTAAGATACGGGCTATCCCAAAATTTTTCTCCTTCAAGCGGATGGTGCACAAAATCTTGGTCAGAAAGCTCAAGCAGAGTCAACTCTTCATTTTGTCGCTTAAGGCCTATCATTTTGCTTGTTTTAGAAGAGTGCTTGCGAATAACTTCAATATCCGAAAGCAGAGTGTTTACCCCATCACCCACAAGCTCTACGGAAATATCCCGGTTTTTACCGCTTGTGGCAGCAGTCAAGTCCAGCACCTCCTTTTCTATTTTTTGCGCAGCAATAGCGTTGTGCGGCTCATTTACAAAATCATCAACTCGTTCGCTATACCAGTGATATCTCCGTGCAGTCACACTTTTGGTGTTCATGCCCTGTTGCACAACCGCCCAAGAGCTTACTTTTCCATTCTCTTTCGAGAAAAAAAATGCATGATGATAAATTTGGTAATCGTCCTGAACAAGAGAGCTGTCCACTTTGGCAGACATTTTCGAAGAATAAACTAAATTTTTAACCTGATCAGCTGGCAACAAGAGCCGATCCCCCCAACCACGAATCTCATCAGGAGTTTTCCTACTTGTTTTTCCTTTTCCACCAGCAATAAAAATTCCCAAATCCTCTTCTTGTCCCCGAATCGCCTCTTTAAGTGCCGCCGTCAAAATTGTCGTCAGGCCCGAGGCATTCCAATCAAATGCCAAAACGGTACCCAGTGATTGAAACCACACTGGATCGGCAATCCGCTTCACAAATTCACCCGGTCCAAATTCGTCAACCAATACTCTGGTCATCTCTCGACCAAGTTTAACCATTCGCGCGTAAAGCCACGGAGGACATTTTCCATAATCAAGTGTGAATGTCGCAATCCCTCGTTTCATAATCCCATCCAATTTTATCACGAAAAACCCAAATTAAAACCGAAGAAGTATAATAGACCTATGGACCCGACTCTCAAAGAACCGGCAGAAAAATCAAATAGCAAAATGATTGGCTGGATCTATGTTTTTATTGGAACATTGATAATAATAGCAACAGTTATCTTCGCTGTTCTTGTTCTAACTGGAAAAGTAAATGTGCCCAAGGTGCTCGATGTTAAAGCACCTTCAATCCCTATCCCACAAGCAACTGAGACGATCGACACATCTCAACTTCCCACCCAAGTAGCGCAATTTCTTAAACCGTCTGCGTCCAAAGAACCCCCATCGGTCAAACTGCTTTCCGACGAGGCGTTTTCCAAACTCTTAAATCTTGGCGTTTTCTATCTGCTTGTCATGTTTGTTACATCAAGCGGTGCCAAAATAGCTTCAATCGGCACGCAACTAGTCCGTACCATCAAGGTTAGTAACTGACAATAAAGCCCAAGATCGCTTGACATCATTTTTTCTAAGCAGTATAAAGAGGTGCGATGCAAAACAAAAATGCGCTTATCGGAATAGGAATAGTAGTCGTACTGGTAATTATTGCGGCAGCTCTTTATTTCACCAAGTCAAACACCCCATCACCAACAGAGTCTAGTACCGCGCCTCAAGTAATCCAACAACAACCGACGAACCCACCAACCTCCGAGATATCTGCAAACTTTATTGCTCAAAATAGCTCTGGTGAAACCGGCAAAGTAACCCTTTCTGACTCTGCAGGTAAAATTGTCACAGTGAACCTTGCGCTAACTGGTACCCCTTCCGGAGTTGCCCAACCTGCCCACATACACAAAGGTACTTGCGCAACACTGGACCCTAAACCCCTTTATCCGCTCACAAACGCAGTTGACGGTAAATCGCAAACCACATTAGACAATAAAACCATTGCCGAGCTCAAAAATGAAGGGCCGTTGGCAGTCAATGTCCACAAAAGCGCTCAGCAATCAAGTGTTTATGTTGCTTGCGCAGACATAAAATTTGACGCAAGCGGGGCGATGATGGAACAAAGTTCACCTTCGCCAACAGATGTCATGAAAGCTTCTCCAAAAACAAACACAGCTCCGGGTTACTAATTCCTTTTTAAAAATTTATTAGTTATATTTGAACTATGAACAACAATTATTTGTTTTACGCGCAAGTGTTTTTACTTTTAACGCTCTTTTACTTTGGAAGCCTTGCAACAATCACCAAAAACCCTTTTTTAGCCGTAATTTTTACGCTTGGCTTACTAATCACGCTTTGGGCTTTTTATAATATGGGTTCAAAATCATACTCTCCCTTTCCAGAACCTAAAAAAAATAATAAGTTAGTACAGGCTGGTCCCTATAAATATATAAGACACCCTATGTACACAGGACTCATCCTAATATCCCTCTGTTTCTTCTTGTCGGGTTTGGCTTTTACAGCTTTCATCGTCTTTGCTCTTTTTCTATATGTCACAGACGAAAAAGCATCAATCGAAGAAAGATTCTTAACAAATTTGCACGAAGAATACCATGGCTATATCTCAAAAACCAAAAAATTTATACCCTTTTTGTACTAATTACCAGGGAAATATTTCGCCTCAAGAGGCCCAAACAAACTATTAACCTGCTCTTCCTGGGAAACCACGCTAATAAAACTGTTACGAATATCACTCTTGCCTACAACACTTTTGGTCGCATTTGAAATCTTAATATTTCTTTCTTGAATTCGCCCACTATAAGCAGAAAATAATTTTTTGGCTGCCTCGTCCCCCTCAGGTGTTCCGCGAACAATCTCGCCAGCCATATTTTTAGCCGTCTGCGAAATATCTTTTTGGGCATCCAGAACCAGTTTGTAGATTTCAACCTGTTGCTGATATGGCTGCCCAACTGAGTTCAACCGACCAACTGAAGCGTCCGCAAGTCGAGACAGGTTCTGGAAATAAGCAACTAAAGCGTCCCTTCCTGTTGTCGGACTGTAAACGACAAAAATCCTAGCTAGTTCTTGATTAAAGTCATCCCCCACCGCAGAAAGCATATCCGTTTCAAATTTTTCATACGATCCAAGTTTTCCCAAACCATCGCCCAGCTTCTGATAATACTTATCAAGAGCGTTTGAAAGTTCGCGCACATTGGAGCTGAAATAAAGCTTCTTTTTACGTTCCTGAGCGTCCTTAACCATTGTTTGTGCAGAGTTAATAATCTCTAGATTCTTTCGAGCCTGAAGGAGCGAATCGCTGTAAGAGCGAATTTCTCCAATTTCAAAATAAACACCTTTAGTTATCTCAATAGAAGTAAATAAACCCGAATACTTGCTTTTTTCCTTTGTCAGATTAGTGCGAATAGAATTGAAATCTTTTTTAGTCGCCAAAATATAAGATTTTGTAAAATAAGTGGGAGCAAAAACAAATAATGAAGCAAAGACAAAACCAACCAGAAGAACAGCGGTCCCTATCAATAAGATTTTTTTAACAGCTCTAGGCTTTTTGCTGTTCAAAGCCGAGGACTCTACCTCACCTAGTTGATTATTATTTATAATTGGTGGACTAAAGGGTGGAGGGTTGTCGACAGTCGGAAACTGCGAGCCGGGAACAATTTCGGGCATGTTGCTATTATCGACAATCAAAACTACCCCGTCAATAAATCACATCTGAAACTGTAAAAACCTAAATGCCGCGTGTTAAACTT
Source organism: Candidatus Curtissbacteria bacterium (assembly GCA_038326365.1). Classification (GTDB taxonomy): domain Bacteria; phylum Patescibacteriota; class Microgenomatia; order Curtissbacterales; family GWA2-41-24; genus JBBQJY01. The sequence continues at coordinate 11,613 of JBBQJY010000028.1, forward strand.
GCCTAATGCAAAATATCTTCAAAGTCCTAAATATTTCCAAGCCCCTGCATCGACTTGCTCTTGTTATTGCGCTTCTTATTGTCGTTTCTTCTCTTCTGGAATTGTTCCCGCCAATCATATCGAAGTTCATTGTAGACGAGATTGTCAAAAAGGTTCAAAACCAAGGAGGCAGCCTAAACAGGCTTGCACTTCTTCTGGCACTCAGCTTCATTCTTTCGCTTTTCTCAACCGTGCTAACAACAGCCAGTAATCGCTTGGGAGACCATTTTGCAGGAAAAATAAGAAAGTTTTTAACCGAAAAATTTTATGACAAAGTACTAACTCTGCCGCAAACATACTTCGATGGAGAGATTTCCGGAAAAATAGTAAACCAGCTAAACCGAGCAATTCAAACAATCCAAAATTTTATAAACGGCTCAACCAATTTCATCCTGCCTACATTTTTGCAAAGCATTTTCACCATTGCAGTTCTAGCCTATTACAACATCCCAATTGCTATTTTTGTATTTTTTCTTTTCCCAATTTACCTAACACTCTCCTATT
>JBBQJY010000029.1:0-11126 GCA_038326365.1 Candidatus Curtissbacteria bacterium
ACTCTCACCTCATGTATCCCTCCAAGCGTCTTTATGCCACTCATAACTGGCGGTGAGTAAGCAGCATTGTTAACAACTGGGGAAGAGTCATTGTCTATGTAGACTTTGACGCTATCGGCTACAGTTGTACCAATCTGGGTATTAAATCTCCAAGTGTCCTGGTCAAAATTAAACTTACCTCGGTATATGACAGAAAAAGTATCAGGGTCAACACCCGAAGGCAGTGGATAGTTTGAGTTTATTTTAGCTTGAGCCACATTTTGCTCCACCACCTTATTCGTAAAATCAGGATTGTTGAAGTATTGGGCGGCAAAGGAGCCTGTGGGGATTGGCGTAGTAGTTGGCATCGGCGTAGGAGTTGGAGTAATAGGCGCGATATTATTCTTATTCATTTTTGCCTTTAAAAGATAGGTGGAATATTCTGGAAAAAACCGCGACATCCTAAAGTAAAACGTCTCTCCATTGTTTTCCCAATAACCAGATTTCATAAAAGCACCATATAAACTAGGGTAAGTACTGTCTGTAGTTACAACAAAAGGCGCACTCCAAGGACCCCAAGGATTTGGAGATTCTCGCATCACAATTTCACTGTTTCTAAGATATGTCATTGTGTAGCGGCCCAGCCATGGATTATATATAACTGACAACTCCCCTGTCGGTCCGCCCGAAACAGAAATAGCAGCCCCCTCGTTGTTTATAGCCCAAGTTGGATTATTCGAAATGTCATAACCTGAAAAATATTGATAAGCACTTTTATTCAAAATTTGACTTTGATCGACTCTCATCAGCTTTACCGAGCCATTCCTATCGCAGGGAATTCCCCAAATATAGATATAAGGATCAACTTTATAGATTGCCACTTGGTTAAAGTTTCCCTGATCCCACTTAATGCTGTCCACATGTTTAGTCCAGTTTTGACCACCATCAACAGACGTGGAAATAGAAGAAAGATTGCAAGTCCAAGGATTCCAGTTAACAACCTGCATGTAAAATAAATATCCTGTTGAACCAATCGCTACACCATTTGTTGGAATAGCAGTAACAGTTCCAGGATCCTTGGGGAAAAGCTCTTTGGCTCGACCTCCGGAAGTTATCCAACCATCAAATTTAATACCGTCCGAAGGATTAGTATCTGTTGTGTAGGCCATAGTGCTTGAGCGATCTACATTAAACCCACTTAAAGGACAACGGGAGGTGTCACCGTAAGCAATATAGGATTTGCCATTCCAATCAAAAGTACTTCCAAGATCTGCCCCACAAACGTCGACGCTAGCCGAATTGTTCAGACCTCCGTCTCCAATTTCTTTGTCCACAAGAGTTGGAGCATCTATTGACGATATAGCCGAGGGCATCAAGTCCTCACCGTATTCACGAAAATAATCAAAGTCGATGGTATATCCTGGCGCACCTGACCAGTTCTTGGCCATAAAACCATATCTGGCGCCATTTAGAACATTACCAACATCGGTCCAAGCATTGGCGTTGGTCCAGTTATTTCCATCACGACTAGCATCAAAAAAATATCTTTGACCAATTTTCCGGATTCGAACATAGTCAAAGCGTGGATCCATGTTAGAAATGACGGGGTTGGTGAAAGCATTGTTGATAATCCCTGAAGCTTCCATTTTTAAGTTAGCCAGCTGGGCCCAGGTAATCCAATTTTGCGAGTCCTTATATATAACCAATCCTGCCAAAGACGCCAGCGGGCCATTGTTTGCATTAACTTTTGTCACAATACTCCAATCTCCAGCCTTTTCGTTTCTTAACACTTTCGGCGCCTGGTCAACACCAATCCATTGGTCATTGCCACTTGCCACATTTATCCTCAACACCCCGCTTAATTCAGAAACCGCAGCAGTTCCCGTCGGATTCAAAAATTGCCATGATGGGTCTAAACTCGAGGACGCAAATTCATCAGCAAAAGTTGTGCTAGCAGCACGACCAAAAGGATGATTTAAATGAATAACCAAAAATACGGCTACAGGAATAATCAACAATAAAAATAACAATAAAAATGTGTGCAGAGAACCACGCCTAGTCTTTACCGAAATCACCCTATTTCAGTATTGAATAACTCAGATTATTTGTCAATCAAAAACGAATATGGGGTAAAAATTTTATCAGAAGATACTATCGGCTGTTAAATAACTTCGAATACACATCTATCCAAATCCTGCGCAACCCTAAAAATGTCCGTGTATTTTACTATTTTGTTTGCACCTATGTACCAGGGTGAAATTTCCTAGACCCCAAAAAGCATTCCAACTTGCATGAGATCAGCCGAATTAATTACTCCCTATAAATTTATATTTTAACAGGGTGCCTATCAGTCTCTAATAAATACAGCAGTGAGGGTATTGGCTTTCAACTGACAAATATCGTAATTGAAGAGGCTAAGAATAAAACATAAGGTTTGCGACTAAATGAGTTTGACGTTTGCGATGTCAGTCGCGTCACAAAAAGACTCTACGAAAAGCCTGGCTTTATTGCAGTCGCCAGAATACTGGAAGCAATCTTTTATAAAAAGGTGAATTCGTTGGAGATACTCGTATGTATCTCAATCTATAACCAAGTTATTCTGCTTTTGAACCCAAAAAGTTCTAACAAAACGAGGTACCCTGATTTCCGATTATTAATCCAAACTTGTGATATATTATTTCAAGCAAGGAGGTGAGAATATGGCAATATTTCTAGGTGTTCACAAATTCCCAACTGACATAACCGATGCTCAAGCTGCAGAAGGGTTTGAGAAATACAAAGCTGCGGCAAGTGCAAAAGGCATAACCCCTTTATCTGCTTTTTACAATATCGAAAAAGGAATCGCTTACTGCCAAACAGAGGCAGAAAACGCTGACCAGGTGAAGGATGCCCACGCTCAGGCAGATGTTCCGGTGGAGGATGTAATTGAAATCAAAACTTTATCTTGAATATAAAATTTTGACTCTTGGCATCGTATAATTTAAAAAATGGCAAAAGTTGGCAGTAATATAATTCTTGTTGTCGTTTCCCTGGCCATCATTATTACAATTGGGGGCCTTATTGTCTACAAAATTCACATCAAACAATGTGACCAAGTTAAGGCCGATTTTATCCACAAAAACTTGCCCAGCGAATATGGTCCGACGACGCCAATTGAAAAAAGAATAGAAGACACAAAAAGAATCAATGCTGTTTACTATGGCTGCCTCTACCCTTGGCGCTAATTGATTTAAATCTTATTTTCTTTTAAAATCCCCCAAATGTCGCATCGACTAGAACTAAGTATTCCAAGTGATAAGGATTTCAAGGCAGTCAAAAACTTAGCTATCGAAAAAGGCTGGCTACAAGAACATGAAACACCCGCCGATGTGTTGAAAGCTTGGAACAAGCAAGTAAGAGACACACGTTTGCTAGTCAAAAAGATGATGGCACCCAAGCCTGAAGACATCAGTATCAGGATCAACAATGGGATAGTGCTATTAGTGGATCAAATCCGCCATCTTCCTCAAAGAGGGCAAATTCCCAAAGGCTACAACATCGAAGAGGTGAGGGAGACAATGGCGGCCGTTTTTCAAAACACTCTCAGACCCCACGTACCCCCAAATATTACTTTTGTAAGAAGAAAAAATACCATCCAATTCAAAAGAACTGCCAATGGCCCCCGCGGGACTCTTGTACCCCGTCAAATATCCGCAATTATAGAAATGTTTGGCTTGGCAGACGGTGTTATCAAAAAACCTACTACACTACAACGAGCGGGGCATTCAATACCTTCCTACATATCCTTTAATGAGCTGAGGGATGCACCAAACCTAAACGATCTGCTGTTTGAGAAAATTGACCCGCAGAATTAAGTTAACAAACCTATACAGCTAGTTACATCTCACTTAACTGGTCACACCATAATTTTCTTGATATAATCCCATCACTCACGCGGGAGTAGCTCAGTGGTAGAGCGTCTGCTTGCCAAGTAGAAGGTCGCGAGTTCGATACTCGTCTCCCGCTCAAAAAAATATCTCCAGAAGCCCTACCTTAACTACTATTAACTTGAATTAAAGCCCATAGTCTGCTATACTACGCAACTTAGTCGGTAGGTTGTGCCTGCCAAAATCCCTGTTATAATGCTAAAACTCAAAAATCTGCCCGCATTTTTTATGGGCAAAAAACCCAATCCAGACCTTTTAAATAGCGCTATTCATTTGACAAAAAAGGCCACTGGTGTAATAGTTGAGCTGTACAACCACATGATACGCAGACTGATCCTAGTTTCTCTGTGGTTAGTTTTAACTCCCTCACTTGTTATTGTTTTAGGGATACTTTTGACTCTTCAAAAGAATAAACTTTCCAAGCTACAAACTATCTCAACGCCTCTTCAAGCAAACATCGCCCAAGCAGGACCAAATAACATTCAGGGGCAGGTCTTAGGCACACAAATAACAGACACCAGACCCTTGATCGTCGAAAAATTCCTCAAAGGCACGCCTCTGGCGCCGTATTCCAAATATATGGTTGAAATTTCTGACAAATACGATATTGACTATCGCTTAATTCCCGCAATTGCCATGAAAGAATCAGGTGGGGGAGCAGCCAGCCAAACTTCCCACAATGCCTGGGGATTTGAAAACGGCAGAACCAAATTTTCTTCGTGGGAAACGGGAATTGAATCAGTAGCGCTCACCCTAAAAACCCGCTATATTTCAAAAGGTTTAGTTACCCCTGACCAGATAATGGCTATTTACGCCCCACCACAGCTTGAAACTGGCGGCAAGTGGGCACGTGACATTAACTATTTCTTCACCAAGATGGAAACTCTCTAGGCTCGTTTAAGCGCTTCGTACTTGTTTGCAAATTCGTGTACCTCACGCTCTTGCTTGGAAATTTCCTGGGGCGTTTGCCTCGCATATGTCGAATTTTTGTGCCTCAAAATAACGTGGCCTATCTCATGCGCAACCGTATATCGCACCTGCGCTTCGGGTTGCGCCAAGAGCTCATCTGAAATAAACACCATATGCTGATTGGCAATATCATTTCCCGTAAAAGTATATGCCCAAGCATCTTCCATTGAGCAAACAAACCAACAATTTTCTGTTACAAAATCAATAATCTTCACAGGCATTTTTGAAACCACCTCGCAAACTATCCTGCGCATCCTCTTGCGGCCAATCAACTTACCCTCAAATCTAAGGTAAACTTCTCGCGTAGTCATTTGATCGCCTTAATATTACTATTTTAAGGATTAATTTAAAAATGGCCATAAAGCTTGGCAGTAAACAAGCAAAAAGCTTAAAATCACTTCATGGATCTAAAGTTAACCCTAGCCATATCAATTGGAAAGTTAACGGCTCTCGTTTTAAAAGTTAAAGGGTCCGGAGCCACAGCCGCACCGGGCTTGTATGCACTGAAAATAGATCCAAATCTTGTTAAAAAACTATCAAGCTCAAATAACATCAAATCCATTGTTGTTTCCGGAACCAATGGTAAAACTACAACTTCACGCCTGATATATGACATATTCAAAACAAAATATAAAATCATCCACAATCGCGCTGGTTCAAACCTTCTGCGAGGCGTCGCTTCTACGCTTGTTAAAGAATCTTCTCCATTTGGAAAAATTAAAACAGACTTCTGCTTGTGGGAGGCCGACGAAGCTGCCCTTTTGCCAATCTCCCAACAGATTAAAATCAGCTCACTGGTCCTTTTAAATTTATTTCGAGATCAGCTGGACCGATATGGAGAAATAGACACAACACGCAAAAAATGGCAGCAGGTAGTCACAAGTCTTCCAAGCAGCTCGACGCTTATTGTCAATGCTGACGACCCCTCCACCAACTACCTTTCAAAGTTCACCAAAGCCAAAAAGTTATTCTTTGGCCTGGAAACGACAAAAATTAACTTGCCCAATGTAGAAAACGTAGCCGATGTAAAATATTGCCTCAATTGCGGCAATAAACTTACTTACAAGGCGCTCTATTCTGCCCATCTTGGCGACTACTTTTGCCCAAACTGTGGCGAAAAAAGAAACGATACTCAAGTTAAAGTAACCGCCGTAAATTTTGCCCAAGACTTTTCACTAAGTCTCACCCTTCGCGCCAACTCTAAAAAAGTAACCATCAACTCTCACTTACCTGGTCTTTACAGTGCGTACAATATCGCAGCTGCCGCAGCCGCTGCCAACTCCGAATTTGAAATAGGTAAAATAAAAAATTCCATAGAAAACTTTTCCAGTGCCTTTGGCAGATTTCAAACGATAGAAAAAGAAGGCAAAAAAATCATAACGCTTCTTATTAAAAACCCAGCAGGAGCAAACGAAGTATTAAGAACAATTGCCACAAGCACCAATTTAAACTTGCTATGCATTTTAAACGACAAAATTGCCGATGGCGCAGACGTTTCCTGGATTTGGGACACAAACTGGGAAATCTTAAAAAGCAAAGTAAACTCTCTGACCTGTTCAGGTACTCGCGCCTACGACATAGCACTTCGACTCAAATACGGCCAAATCACTCTGGACAAACAAATGGTCATTCCCAAAATTAAAACCAGCCTGAGCACTGCTCTGGGGAAAATAAACAAAGGCGAAACACTCATCATTTTGCCAACATATACAGCAATGTTAGACCTACAACAAATCCTATCAACAGGAGGCGAAAAATGGCACCAAGAATGAAATTAACTCTTTGTCATCTTTATCCCGATCTCATGGACACCTATGGCGACAAAGGTAATATTCTGTCCATTATTTATAGATGCCAAAAACGCAGTATTGAAGTTAAGGTTGAACAAATTACAGTTGGCCAAAATCTTAAGTCCAATGTTTATGATCTTTTCTTTTTCGGCGGAGGACAAGACAAAGCACAAGAAATAGTCGCAACTGATCTTGCCCAAAAAGCACAAAGCTTAAAAGAATCGATAGACAAAGGAGCGGCACTTCTGTCAATCTGCGGCGGCTACCAACTCCTTCAAAAATATTTCAAGACCCAAGAGGGCAAGCAAATTGAGGGAATCGGGCTCTTTGATGCCTATACACTCGGCTCAACAGAGCGAATGATCGGCAACTTGCTTGTTCAAATCAACCCAAAAATACAAACAGAGATTTCAACTGTTTATCCAAATAGTCAGCCACAACTAATTGGCTTTGAAAACCATTCTGGCAAAACTTTCTTATCGGAAGGCACCGAACCGCTAGGCACAGTTCTGGCCGGATTTGGCAATAACGGCCAGGACAAACTGGAAGGTGCTGTATATAAAAACGCCTTCGGCTGTTACCTTCACGGTTCACTTCTTCCCAAAAACCCACACTTTGCGGACTATCTAATTGCAAAGGCTCTAGAGCACAAATCTGGCAATGTCGATCTTGCACCTCTAAACGACGATATAGAATGGCAAGCTCACAAAACCGCTATCCAGCGAACACATTAACCAATTTTTCCAAATCTGTTAAAATTATCTGCGGGCCGAGGTGGCGAAATGGTATACGCGCACGTTTTAGGAACGTGTGGGGAAACCCGTGGAGGTTCGAGTCCTCTCCTCGGCACTGAAGGAGACGTAGTCTATCTCAAACATACAAATTGCTTGATATAACGGGCTTATCTGTTGGCTTGTCACATCATTATCGTCCCAGTGAGATTAATATTAAGTACGAGAGGAGTGAAAATTTTAATCCTTGTTCAAATTCTCAAAATCGAACACAGGCAGAGTGTTTATAAATAACTAAAACAAATTAATGAGCTTGATTAAATAAACTAAAGTTTTACAAAAGTGCAGTTCAAATAAAGTCTGCCTATCTGACATAGCTCAGCTGAAGTTGTACAATCAAATTAATGCCCAACGCCGGTTTTGATCTAGTGCGCAAATCGCAAATAATCAGCCTGATTGCAGCTTTATATGTTGTTGTCTCTCAATTTTCGCCAGCATTATCAATAACTCCTCTTGAGCAGGCGCAAAACGACTATACATACCAAATAACCAAGTACCAAGAAACCAAAGACGCATACCAAACCGCCAGTTCCAATTTCAAAACATACAAAACGGCAACGGCAAAAAATGAAGCCTTTGCAAAAACAAAAACGTATCTTGTCCAAGTTAAAAATGTCTATTTTTCCTATATCAACCTGGTCAAAGAGCGCACAAATAGCGTCAATTGGGACCACTCAGCATATAAAAAGGACGACGTGACCACACCCCTGAACACCCAAATAGAGGAATTGGCAAAAGAAGAAAAAAAAGTACGAGATGCCCAAACACTCGAAGATTTAACACCCGTTTTTAAAGAACTAACATCAGTAATCGAAGCCAAAATCGTCCCACAGGTATTTAGAGCCCTGGCAACCAGTGACATTGCCCAAGTGGAAGATCTCTCCTGGCAATTGGACCAAAATTCTCAAAAAGTAGATGACTATATAAAAGACCGCTACAGCCAGCACGATACTCAGCTATACCTCAACTGGAAAACGGAAGTAGGCGCTACAAAAAGCAAAATAGCCACCAATATAGAAAAATACAAGACTACTTTGGCAAATAGCAACGTATATACAGACAACGTTGCAATTGGCACGAATTTTAAATTCGATACCTCTGAAGCACGCCAAACACTAAAATCCACAAAACAACTAATAAGGGAGCTCATAAAATGACTAGCGAAGATCCAAATTTGATGGAAGGCGAAATTTTGCGAGAAAACGAGCCAATTGCGTCTCCAACAGCCTCTAAACCCACAACCCCTGGCCTAAAACTGCCCAAAATAAGCTTGGGAAAATTAAAAACACTCAAACTTCCTAAGCTTAAATTCATTGCAATTGCGCTATTTGTTCTTTTGGTTTGCCTTCTTGCTCTCGTTTTTGTCTCCAAGCGAAATAACACACCGCCGGAGGTTGTCCAAAACATAAGCGTTGCCAGCCCGACAGTGCAATCTCCAAAACCTGACGCTCAAAAAAAACTTGAAGACAGCTTAGACCTCTATGATAAAGCGGTCGATGACACAACAATCACAATCGTTGATTTTCAAGCACCAAAAGTGGATTTAGAACCCAAATTCTAGTATAATAGACGCCATGCAACCGGTAAAAGCTGCAACAAATGCTGCAAAATTCTTCTTTGACGAGTTAGAAGAGTTAGGTGCCAGTCCAACACAGTTTATAGACGAAGCGCGCCCCCAAATAGACGGGTTTTTTAATAGCGCACGGCTAGGTGCCCGACCTCATGAAATAGCCCGCGGCGAACTTGCACACGCACGAGAAGAACAACATCTCAAAGAAAAAAATGCACAGGATAAGCATCATTCCGAAGAAAAAGCCCTTCAAATACAAGAAATTTTGGCCAACTATAAAGAATTTAGAATCAAAGAACAAAACGAACAATCCGAGGTCAAAAAAGAAGTCGCAGAACTAACAGAGGAAGTTGTTAAACTGGCTCAAGCGTCGGGTGTCGACACAAAAGTTCACCTGGAAAACCAGCACAAAAAAGTCGGCAAAATAGATATTAAGTTGCTTACATTTGTAATTAAGGTCTTAAGAGTCAAAGCCGAGCAAAGCAAAAGCGCCAAAGATATGGTTTCCGAGCGCCAACAAATCAGAACAACCGGCATGAACGCCTGGGTTAGCGGCAAACAAATGAAAATCCACGAACAAGGCACGATGACTCTTCAAGGGTAACTATCCTATAGACTTATAAGCCAAAAAGTGCTACAATAGCCACAGAAAGAAGGTAGTAAAGATGAGCGTTGAAGCTCCCATGTCTACCATAACTGCTGCTCCTACAACCTCACCAGAGATAGGTGCTGCTCAAGCTTTTTCACCCAATATAGGTCCAACGCAAGCAAACGAAGCAAGTTTTAATTTCAATCCCAGCAATCCGAGCTTAGGCCCTTGGGCAATTAAAACAGAAAGTGCCGTTGATCTTAAAAATATCCAAACTTTTACAGAAGCTCCAAATACAGATGACTTTATTCCCACGCCACTGTCCCAGAGCAATATTGACGTACCCGAGTACGATTTAGACATTGGTACTGAAATTCCCAACCCAGACAGCCAAAGCAGCTTATTTTTACCCGAATATAAGTTCGAAATTGAAAAATCAACAGCCCAGTTAACAATCCCGGGGCACTTGCTGGAATCTGAAGCAAATGATCTCCAAAATGGAGACTCCAATACTCAAGTACATGTCGAAAATATCCACAAAGCAGAAGACAATCAGACTACTGAGCAAGAGAAAAAGATCGACGAACTGGCCGTTCAAAGAGTAATTGAAAGAATCCAAACCGTTTACGCTTTTGAACAAAACGATGCCCAAGAGTGGATTGATAAGTTTAAAAAAATACTAGAAGAAAAAGCCCAAGACACCGAAGTTTTACAACCAGAAGCAATTTTAAAAACGGCCAAAGCGAAAGACGAACAACAAACCTCCGATGCAGCCACCATCTTTGATATATTTGCCCCACAAGCTGAATTTGCTTCAGCGCCTGAGGCAGATACAAAGCTTAAAACTAATTCTCAGTCAGAATTGGACGAAGAGGCACAAGCTCAAGAGCCGCTTTTAACACAAAGTGCAATAAGCCCAGAAGCAGAAGTTGACCGTTCAACTCAAATGGCCGAAACGGATGCAAGCACCGACCAATCTACAAAATCTGAAACGGAAGTTAGCACCAAAGCAGAGTTAGAGCTCGCTCAAGACCAACCCCCCGAACCACCAGAAAATGGCGAGGTAGTCAGGGTAGCTGAAAAAGATGGCCAAACCTGGGATCTTTTTGAAGTTAGAAAAATCAAAAGAGTTCGAGAGCCCTCGCTTATGCACAGACTCCAAGTTGCCGATGAAATTGTAAATCAAAGCGCATCACATGAACCTCAGAGTGCCAAAAGATTAATGCACAAAGTAGTTTACAAAATAGACATACCAAGGCCAAAAGATAGTGCAGATATTGCCACAGGCGAGCTAGAATTTCCAACTCTACAAACAAAGGCTCAATCTGCAATCGAACAAGCAGAAAGCCTAGCTGAAGCGGCCGATGCTCTTAACCAAGAGATTATCAACCAGCCGCCCATTGAACAAGTTGTAGAAGTAAAGTACAAAGGCAAAATGAAAAAACCTTCTGAGCATATGATTGCAGAATCTGGCTACAGTCCAGTCAATTTAGGCACAAATCTAACCGTTGA
>JBBQJY010000030.1:0-10702 GCA_038326365.1 Candidatus Curtissbacteria bacterium
GATGGGTTAGTAAACGATGCTGATTTGAATGTTGCATCAAAACATTTTGGCGCCACAGGTGATACGCCTTGGAATGTGAACGGCGGAATCATTAACAAAGTTGTAAATTCATCTGATCTTCTTCTTATTGCCAAACAAAAAGGGACGAGTTGTAGTTAAGAAGTAGGAAATTGTCCACAGGCCACAAATTTATCTTTATTTTCTACCGAATCGTGAATGTTTATGACTAGCGGCAATTTTTCTTGTACTTGTTGCAAGGTGGCATCAATAGTTGTCACGCTAGTACCATGCTCAACATTATTAAGTCCCCAAAATATGATTCCTACTCCGGGACACTGACCGATATGGACGTGTGCCGGTTCCGACGCGGAATCTGGTTCGCCTACTATGTCGATTGTAACTTTGACTTTTCCATTTTCGCTTGATAAACGTGCAACACCCTTGACACCGGAGTTATTTTCCTCGCTCAACGGAACTATTTTGTCTGTTATTAAGCTTTCGAAAGGGTTGTATCCGCCCTGAGAAACCAAGTTTGCACTATTCGATTTAGTGAGCTTGACGAAGACGGCTGCAAATGCCAGCACTACTATTGCAATAATTAAATAAGTACGAGTCATTTCTTTTTAAATTTAAACTAATTGTATTTTTAGCAGGTCATAAAATCGTATTAAATGAGTAAGAAATTTAAATTTGGTAAAATCTAGGGGTGAGTAAGTACCAGGTCATACTTTTTTATAAATATATAACAATTACAAGTCCTGAGAGGTTGATGCGTGCCCAGAAGGATCTTTGCGCTCGCTTTGGGTTATTGGGCAGAATGATTATTGCAGGGGAAGGTATAAATGCAACACTGGAAGGCACAGGAAGAAATATATCTGAATATATCAAGTGTTTGATCGCGGATGGGCGGTTTGCTGATATTGATTTCAAGTTTTCAACCGGCGATGGCCAAGCATTTGGAAAGTTGTCTGTAAAAGTTCGGGATGAGATTGTGGCTGGGCATTTGGGAGAAGCGGATGTTAATCCAATCGAGTTGACGGGCAAGTATATAACGGCTGAGCAGCTGCACAGTTGGTTTGGTCAAAATCGAGAGTTTTATATTGTTGATATGCGTAACGATTTTGAGCAGGAGGTGGGAATGTTCCAGGGCTCTATAAAAAGCGGTATGCATTTGTTTCGGGACTTACCCCAAGTTTTACCAAAGCTGATTAATTTTAAAAATAGAACTATCGTGACTGTTTGCACGGGGGGCGTTAGATGTGAGAAGGCGAGTGGTTTTCTAGTTCAAAACGGATTTGGGAACGTTTATCAACTTCAAGGCGGAATTCATGCTTATATTGAAAAGTATCCTAATGAGCACTTTGGAGGGGCATTGTATGTTTTTGATCAGCGTGTGGTTATGGGTTTTGGTATGGAAGCAGCCGAGCGCAAGATTATTGGAAAATGTGTCAGCTGTGGTGGGAAAAGCGAAAATTATACCAATTGCCATGACCCAAATTGCAACCGACACTTTATAGCCTGTTTAAAATGTGCAAAAACGGCAATATTGTGTCCGATGGGCTGTTTTAAATCTAAAGCCCAAAAGAGGGGGAACGTTAGTGAGGGATAAGGGATTTCACGAATATGTGATGGGTGATTTATTGAGCAAGATTGAAGGGATTAAATCGCGCGCAATGTTTGGAGGTTGGGGAATATATCAAGATGGAAAGATTTTTGCGTTGATTGCCAACGGCAAGCTTTATTTTAAGGTGGGTGAAAACAATGTTGGTGATTACGAAAAAGCTGGAAGTAAGCCTTTTACTTATGTTGGCCACAACGGGAAAGAATATGCGATGAGTTATTGGGAATTGCCGGTGGATGTAATGGAGAACCCAGATGAGATTTCAAACTGGATGGATAAATCGCTTGTGGTGAATCTGAAAAAGTAATTATTTTCCTTCTTTTTGGTCATGTGATTGAATTTCCATATCTTTTTTATTTTTGCCCATACTCCACTCAGTTTTTTCGCCCGTTAGATAGCAAACTACAACTAAAACTACCGTCAGAACAAGTATTGAGACTAAGCTTCGAGTCAGTGAGCTGCCAAAAGAGTGCGAGGTTTTAACCACGTTTAAAATATTTTGGAAAATTAGCAGTATATAAACAACAAGGACTAGCCATCCTTGCCAAACTGACGGATACCATCTCAAAGCATATTTTTTCTTTTTAAACCATTTTTTCGCAGCCATTGTGTAAGTATCCAGCATTCTTAATCTTGTATCAAGTGCACAGTGGTAACCATATTGCTGAGTGTTGAAAATTAAGCATTTTAAATGTATCGTGCTATTGAAAGGAGGTGATAAATTTGAGGGCTAAAGATTTATTACTCTTGGAGCTAAAAACGGCTCATGAGAATATGGAAAAAACAATTGATGGAGTGAGCGATGAACAAGCCAATACTCCTGCACCAGGTAAGGCAAATCCCTTAGGTGCCAGCTACGCTCATGTTGTGGCGTCTGAGGATATGATTGTGAATATGGCGGTGAGACACAAGCCTATGATATCTACAACCTCCAGGAAGGGCAAAACCGGTTTAAGTGAGCAAATGCCGACAAATGGTGAAGATTGGGCGGATTCTTACCCAAAGTGGACAAAGAATGTAAAAGTTGAACTGGAAGCGCTGCGCGAATATGCCAAAGATGTTTATCATGATACTGAAGAGTATTTTGCAAGTCTGAGTGATGAAGATTTGGACAGCGAGGTTGATATGGGCCCGATGGGTAAGCAAACACTGGCATTTGTTTTGGCAGCGTTTGTTGTTGGACATATCAACAACTTAATGGGAGAGGTTGCTGTTTTAAAAGGAATTCAGGGTTTGCGAGGCTATCCATTTTGATTTTTGTTGATTTATTAGGCGAAGTTTGGGATAATTCACCCCGTTAGCTCAGGTTGCGGCCGAGCTAATTTTTTATGTCGACAGAACAGGGCTTACAGGCACGAACCACAAAAGAACTCGAAGCTTCTTGGCTTTCTTGGCGTGATCGAATAATGCAACAAGGATTGGAAGCAAGATATGGTTTCGAAATTGCCAATCCTTTCAAAGAAGCTTCTACCTGTTCTGGCCAGGCAAAAGATTTAGGCCTACAAGTTTGGCACGAATTTTGGGGTTTAACCAGAAATAACTTGGCAGTGCGTGCTTTGGAGATGAGGAAAAATGGTGACAGGTCCGTACATCTAAATCTTGTTAAGCCACCGAATTTAGTGGGAGAGAGAGGCTTATTGCGGCTGTACATTGTCTTGGACCGTGTTGACGACGCACCACTTGTTGGACATCTAGCTATTCGAGATTTAAAAAAAATTGTCGGAGGCAGACTAGCTTTTGCTGAGTTGGTAGGAGAGCCGGAGCTGCTCCATCCTTCGGTGCAACAAAGTGAACTTGCAAGAGCACGTTCGTTAACAAAGTTCCCACACTAGAAGTAATAACCTGGGGGTCGTTTTTTTTAAGATTCCCCATGACTAAATCCAAAAACATGTTATATTTAAACGAATGGTTAATTATCCGCGGGAGGACCTCGATAACGTTTTTTTTGCGCTCTCTGAGCACAATAGACGAGACATTTTGCAACTAATTTCTGAAGGAAATTCAACTTTGTCTGCGATTTCCTTGCACATTCCTACAAAAACTTCTCAGGTGAATGTTCACAAACATTTAAAGATTCTTGAACGGGCAGAACTTGTTAGATCAATTAAAAAGGGCAGAGAGGTCGAGTACACCGTTAACCCCGACCCATTTATTCTTGCTCTAAATAGGCTGAAGGCATTTGAAGCCTATTGGAATAAGCAGTTTGATAGTTTGGAAAAATACTTAGGGGTAAGCGGGGGAGGTGATAAAAAAAATGATTGATGGAACAAAGTTGGTTGTAAGGAGAACGTTTAATGCGCCAATTGAGAAAGTATTTGCCGCTTGGGTTAACGATGACGAGATGAAGCAATGGAAAAGCCCGGAAGGTATGACCACGCCAGTATTGGAAGCGGAAGCTGTTGTTGGTGGAAAATATCATATTCAAATGAGAAATGATATTGCAACTGAAGGTCACCCAGCTGGTAGTTTCGATGTTAGGGGTGAGTATAAGGAAATTGACCCGAATAAAAAATTAGTATTTAGCTGGAAATGGGACGGGGACCAAAGGGATGCAACATTGGTAACTGTTGAGTTTAGTAAGATTACCGACAGCAAGACAGAAGTTGTTCTGACTCATACTGGATTTGGCGACGCTAAAGTTGCAGCTGAGCACGATTTGGGTTGGGAAAGCACATTTAACAATCTCAGGAAATTTCTTGCAAAGTAAATTGTATATCTAAATTTAAAAAAAGGAGGTGAATTAAATGAAAAAATTTATTGTGTTATATCATGCGCCAGAATCTGCAACCAAATCCATGGAAGGTGCCAGTCCTGAGGAGGCTAAGGCCGGAATGGAGCCTTGGATGGCGTGGGCTAAAAAATGCGGTGACAAGCTGGTTGACCTTGGTACTCCGCTTGGTAATGGCCAAAAACTAACCGAATCTGGCAGCAGCGCAAGTGACAGCGATATAAACGGCTACTCGATATTGCAGGCAGAAAGTATGGATGAGGCAAAAGAGCTTTTAGCGGACCATCCGCACCTTAGTTGGGCGGCGGGTTGCCAAATCGAGGTTTTTGAAGCTTTGGCGCTTCCCGGAATGTAATTTAATTCTATTCAATTTGGAATTAACAAAGAGCCACGTTTTCGTGGCTTTTTGTTAGGTGGCGAGTTTGGAAAAACCTTGTAGGAATTTAAGCTTGGTTTTGTGGGAAAGTTTGGGAACTATTTTTAATAGCTTTTGGAATTTGTATTCGAAGAAAAGATCGAAAATGTCATCTGCTGATAGATTTTTGATCAGTCCCAAACCTTTGTCAAAAATCTTGTCGTTTGATTTTGCATATACAGCCTTTGTCAGAAACAAACTGGCTTTCCATCGCCGAGCGTATTTTTTCCAATCTTTTTCATAATTTTTAAGATAAATCATATTGTTTTTGTGAAGCGCGTTTTTAATGGCACTGGAGGCAAACTTAGATGCATATAAATGATGTCGTATACCTTCTGCTCCAAGTGGATTGACGTTCACGGCTGCGTCGCCAATAACTAGTAACTTACCTTGAACTAGTTTTGTAATGCCGCCGTTTACAAAGAGGGTTCCTCCGTGAAGCTCTACGGGTTGTGCATTTTTTAGAATATCGACTTTTTGTACAAATTTATTTAAGAGTTCTAGAAGTGGAAGACTTTTATGTTTTGTGGTTTCATAAACAGCGACTCCAACCTTCGCTGTATTTGACCCCATCGGGAAAATCCAACCATAGCCAAATGGTGCAAATTCCGCTCCTAAATAAAAAGCCAGATTATTTTTGTTTTTAAATTTAACGTTAGACATAATATATTCCAGGCCGGAAGATGGAGAACAGGGAGTGGATTTGCGAAGATTTGCCTGAGTTGCCAGTGTTCCACACGGACCAGTAGCATCCACTACAAGCTTAGCTTTAGCTTTGCCTCTGTGAATACCCGAAAATTCGACATCAACAAAACTATTTTTTTGTTTTGAACCAGTGACGTTGGTACCGATCAATACTTCGCAGCCATTTTGGACTGCATCTTGCACTAAAAACTTTTTGAGTTCGTTAAACTTAAGAACATAACCACGAGTTTTTGGATAATGCCAAAGGCTACTTTCATTTTTTGTAATGATTTCAAATTTGTCCCAGTAAGTGGCGATAGTTGATTTTGGCAGATCGAATTCGGAAATGACGTAGTCTGGCATGCCTGCACTGGAAAAGTTGGGCGCACCTATTTCCTGGCTTCTTTCAATAAGCAAAACTTTGAAGCCGGACTTTGAAAGAATGCGAGCACAACTGGCACCGGCTGGACCTGCGCCGGCTACAATGATGTCGTAGAGATCTTTCACAAGCTGCAATTATATAACACGCTTATTCTGATATAATGAATACGTGAATAAAAGTGATATGGATGAAGCAAAAAAGAAGCTGACGCCGGAGCAATATAACATTTGTTTTTTAAAAGGAACTGAACCACCATTCAGCGGCAAGTACGCCAACAACCACGATGCCGGAATGTATGAGTGTGTTGTATGTAAAGCTCCTCTGTTTGAATCAGACACCAAATTTGATAGCGGTACTGGGTGGCCAAGTTTTTGGGATTTTGCCAAACCAGGGGTTATAAAAAAAGAAGTTGATAATAGTATGGGTATGCCCAGAACTGAAGTTATGTGTGCAGCTTGTGATGCCCACCTTGGGCACGTCTTTGATGATGGACCTAAGGAGCATGGCGGAATGCGCTATTGTATCAATTCACTTGCCTTGAATTTCGTCCCTAAAAATTAGCCAGGGAGTATCAATCCGATTGAGTCGATTCTGGGGAAGTTTAATTTGATTATATCGTGGAATTTGTCCGCCAAATTTGCTGAATACTTTCCGTAACCGCCTCCTTCGCTTTGAGCACAAAGCATATTTTCGTATTTGCGAATGACGTCTAAAATCTCCGCGCCCTTTTGGTTAAATTCTTCTTGATGCGCTTTGGTGTCTTGCATATACTTGAGATGAAGTTCTCCGAAGTTGTCGAAAAGATCTCTGTTTTCGTCCATCATTTTTTTAAAATATTCTTTGTATTTAGGCATTTGAAGAGTTAATCTTTTTGAAAGATTTTTGAAAACTTGAGGTGTTTTTCGAGGTACCACAAAACTAAGCCTACAATCCCCACAGCTATAACGATTTCGAATTTTCGGTAAAGTCCTTCGAATTTCATCCAGTTTTCCCCCAAGTAATAACCCGTATAAGTGAGCAGAGTAGACCAAATTAAACAGCCTAATGTTGTATAAATGATAAATTTTTTAATATTCATTTCGAACATGCCAGCAGGTAGCGATATGACAGTTCTAATGCCAGGCAAGAGGCGAGAAATGAAGATAATTTTGTCACCATATTTTTTGAACCATTTTTCTGCGCGTTCATATTCGTGCTCGGTTACCAATATAAACTTGCCATATTTTCTGATCAGTTTAAGTAGAACTGTTTCTTCTAAAAAGTAGCCAATGTAATATGCAATTAGAGACCCCGCAAGATTGGCAATTGTGCCAACAATAATGATTGGCCACACAGAAAGGACCCCGCTGGAAGCTAAAAATCCGGCAAAGGGCATTGTTATCTCTGAGGGAATTGGAATGAGCGCCGACTCAAGGGTCATAAGGATAAAAATCCCAATGTACTGCGTCGACTGTATGAAAGATACTATGTAGTGACCGATTATTTCGATCATTTTTTGATTCTATCATAATTTAAAAAATCGGTCTGTTTATGTGTTCCTGCCAATTGTGTTCTCCTAAATCGCCTTCACTTTGAAAGCCGATACCGCAAATTGGACAAATATATCTTGGCATAAAAATCACCTCCTTAATGTGTTTAATTGTCGAATGCTGATGATATTTTGAGGTGAAAGATGAGTAATAATTCCGTATTAAATAATAAAATTGGGCTATGACAATCCAAGGGCAACGGGGTTAATTGATGAATTTATACATGGGCAGTGGGAGACCGCGAAAGATGCTTGTAAAGCTGAGGGAGCTTATTCATAAAGCAGACCCCCGCGTAATCGAAGATTGAAAATGGGAGTGCAAATTTTTATCACGATGGGATGATTTGCGGAATTTGGGCTTTATAAGTGGTTGGGTTTTTTCTTCGGGTCTGTTATGGCTGATAAATTCAAACTGTTTGAGGTAAGCGATAATTTTTAGAACAGAACGATTAAGTTCAGAGATATTAGCAAGATTGATAATAAGAAAATACTCGAGTATTTAAAAGTTGCGGAGTAAAAGGGGCCAAAAGTTATGGCGGTACACCATTGGATAAACCAATGCCTGATTATATGAAAAAGGCACTAAGCGCTGAACTTCTTGTGATATTTTGCAAACGGCCACTATATCAATAGCGAGATTATTTGAGTTGGTAATGGGGCTAAGCAAGAAGAAATTAGGGCGAGGCGGTTAAAACTATTTGTTGATGATTTGAAAAAAGGGATTTATGTGAAGGAAAAATGCCTAAAATTCCGTATTGGAATCGATTTGGGTGTTATTCTACGAAAGTTAGGGCAACTCCGCGTTTGTCTGCGCGACCGGTGCGGCCGATCCTGTGAATGTAGTCTTCGTAGGTTTGTGGAAGGTCGTAGTTGATGACGTGGGTAACATTGTCGATATCTAGACCTCTAGATGCCACATCAGTTGCTAACAAAATCTTGATCTGATCTTTTTTGAAGTTATCTAAAGCTTTTTGGCGTTGTCCCTGAGTCTTGTTGCCATGGATAGCATCGGACTTGAAACCACGGCTTGTTAGTTCGCGATTTAATTTTTCTATTCCGTGTTTGGTTCTGCCGAAGATTAGAACTTTGTCGAATCCATCGCGAATTAAAAGATCGTGAAGATGTTCTATTTTCCTGGATCTGTTGCTGACTCTAATTACGTCTTGCTCGACGTTTTCGGAGGTATCGCGAGTTTTGATTGAGATTGTTATTGGGTTGATTACAAAATCTTTAAGTATTTCTTGAACTTTGGGTGAGATGGTTGCTGAGAAAAATAATGACTGTCGTTTTTGTGGAAGAAGGGAAATAAAATATTTAATATCTTGGATGAAGCCGATATCGACCATTCTGTCTACCTCGTCTAAAACAAAGGTTCCAAAGTTATCTAAAAATAGCTCTCTTCTTTCTATTAAGTCTTTAAGCCTACCGGGGGTGGCAATAACAACGTTTGGGTTGCGACGAATATTGTTCAGTTGATTATTCATGCTTGCTCCGCCAATTAGCAAAGTTGAATGTATCTTCATTCCGTAGGAGAGAATGTAGAGCTCGTCGTCAATTTGTAGAGCAAGTTCGCGGGTTGGCGCAATAATTAGAACTTTTTCGCTGCGATTTAAGAGTATCTTGTTAATTAGCGGAATTAAAAAGGCGGCGGTTTTGCCGGTACCTGTACTTGCAAGGCCAATAAGATCGTGGCCTTCTAGTATGGGACTTATTGCTTGATCTTGAATTGGGGTAGGTGATGTGTATCCTTTGTGGTGAATGTTTGCTTTGAGTTCCGAAAGAATGGGTAAGCTTTCAAAGTTATTAATACTGGCAGA
Source organism: Candidatus Curtissbacteria bacterium (assembly GCA_038326365.1). Taxonomy (GTDB): domain Bacteria; phylum Patescibacteriota; class Microgenomatia; order Curtissbacterales; family GWA2-41-24; genus JBBQJY01. The sequence goes on from JBBQJY010000030.1 coordinate 9,176, forward strand.
AACCATTTGTTCTGTAGGATCTTTAGCACGATTAATGAACATATTGATGTCTTTTCCTTCCAACTCGCTCCTGTGATTTGTCTTGTTTGAACTGGATTTTTGATGCATGGAAAAGCGCGGCTTGTCAAAATTTCTGTTTTTTGGTTTTTGGTGATAGTTGCGGATGCTCTCACGCGAATGAGAGGACCCGAGACCTCTTGTTTTGATTCGTTTCATTTATATTTTTATGATGTAGAAAACTAAATAGGTAACTGAGTTTATTTAGGAGCTATTTCAGTAATTTGCCAAAACCTGAAAGGTGAAGAAAACATGAATAACTCTATCTATATCAACTGACGTAAGTGTAGCATGAAACCATTTTGAATGCAAATGACTATGGGTTCTTTAAATGATTGAAAATTGATATACTCAATTTTGATGGAAGAAAAACATATATCTGTGAAGCGGGTTGTTCTGACCTCTTTTTTTGTTGATTTTATAGACGTGGTCTTGAGTTTGGGGGTGGCAATTCTTTCAGGAAGCGTAATTATGCTTACGCAGGTTTTTGAGGGGATTGCGGACCTTGTTTCTTCAGGTCTTTTGCTTGTCGGGATGATGAGGGCAAGCCGAGCGGAAGATAAAACGCACCCATTTGGTTACGGAAAAGAGCTGTATTTCTGGACGCTTTTGGCGGCGTTGGTGATGTTTGGAGTGACAGCAACGTTATCTATTTATTTAGGGTGGCAAAGATTTTTAAAGCCTGAGGCAATCCACAATATTGTGCTTGCCTATGCGGTTTTGGTGCTCACCCTGTGCACCAATGGTTATGCATTCTTACTTTCTTTTAGGAGGCTTGTTAAAAAAAGAGGGTTTGCGCAGGTTATTCGAATATTTTACACATCTAGCTTGGTAGAGACTAAAACTACGTTTGTTTTGGACTTGATGGGTACAATTGCTTCGCTTTTGGGACTCGTTGGGTTGGGTTTTTATTCTGTAACAGGGAACCTAAGGTTTGATGGGTTGGGAGCTGTTGTTATCGGTTTGGTTTTGGCATTTCTTGCCTATCTGTTGGTGCTGGGAGTACGAGATTTGCTGATCGGCCGGAGTGCTCAACCGGAAGTACTTTTGAAAATACGCCGAGCTGCTTTAGAGATACCTGAGGTAAAAGAAGTATTAGAGCTAAAAACTATGCATATTGGTACAGAGAAATTGCATGTGGATCTTGATGTAAATATGCAGGGCAGGCTGACGACTCGAGAAATTGAAAAGTTGATAGATATGATTCAGGCAAATATTGTACGGGAAGTCCCATCGGTAAAACATGTGCAAGTGGAGTTGGAAACGAGAAGTTGAGTGCTTCCATTACTGAGATCTTTTTTCTGATAAAATTACTTTAGTGTTTTTGAAAGTTGGTATTGTTGGTTTACCCAACGTAGGTAAGAGCACGCTTTTTAATGCGCTTTTGAAAAAACAAGTTGCAGAGGCTGCTAATTATCCGTTTACAACTATTGAGCCAAATGTTGGGGTTGTGGAAGTTCCAGATAAGCG
>JBBQJY010000031.1:0-9725 GCA_038326365.1 Candidatus Curtissbacteria bacterium
GTTACCTCGGCTATCTAGAATTTCACGACCAATTATTTTTTTAATACGTGCCATTTGTTAATTTGTTCTGGTCTCCAGCAGAGACCTTTCAGCTTCATGCACTAATATTCTTGTTGATTCAATAACGTCTGGGTTAACAGAAATGGACGTTATGCCCCAAGAAACAAGCATTTTGGTTAGCTCCGGATAAACTGAAGGCGCCTGACCACAAATTGAAGATGTCACATTATGCTTGTTGCAAGTTTCGACTATCTTTTTCCGTGCCCAGAGAACCGCAGGATTCATTTCAAAAAATTCGCCCGCAACCTCTTCGTTGTCGCGATCCGTTCCAAGAATTAACATTGTTAAGTCGTTTGACCCAATTGAGACACCGGTTATGCCAACTTTTATAAAATCTTCTAGTAATATAACATTGCTGGGAATTTCGACCATCATATAAAATTTAAAATGCGGATCCTCAAATAGGCCAGATCTGGTGACGATTTCTTTGACAGTTTTAAGTTCCTGAACTGTCCGGCAAAAGGGGATCATTAGGTGAAGATTCGGGTGTTTTTCGCGAACCCTTTTTATGGCTTCCAGCTCCAGTTTAAAAACGTCCGGATCCTTTATATAACGAAAAGCCCCGCGGTACCCCAACATGGGATTGGATTCAATAGGTTCGTATTTTTCTCCACCTTTTAAATCTTTGTATTCGTTTGATTTGAAATCTGTGGCTCTGTATATTACCGGACGTGGATTAAATGCTTTTGTAAAAGTTGACAAACCATCCACCAGTTTTTGCACATAAAGAGCTTCTTTGCCTTCCCTGATAAATTCCTTGGGATGTGTACCAATTTGGGCGAGTAGGAACTCGGCCCGCAGCAGCCCGACACCATCGACATCTTTGGCGGCTACTGTTCGAGCAAGGTCTGGTTCAGCAAGATTTGTGTAAATGTGGGTGGCGGTTTTGATGTGCTCGAAATTTTTATGTTTGCTTGGATATAGTTCTTTTTTGGTTTGAGATTTTCCCTTATAGACTATTCCACTTGCACCATCTACTGTTACTACCATTCCGTCTTTAAGGACCTTAGTTGCTTTTTCTGTCCCGACAACACAAGCGATACCTAATTCGCGTGAGACTATTGCGGCATGTGATGTTCTGCCTCCACGGTCGGTAACTATGGCAATAGCTTTTTTCATGGCCGGTACAAAATCCGGGTTAGTCATTTCTGTCACTAAAACGTCCCCTTTTTGGACTTTCTCGATTTCGGATTGATCCTTGATGATAATTACACGACCAGTGCCAATAACTGGAGATGCTGGTGCACCTTCAAGAAGCACATCTTTTGGGGCGATTTTAGGTTTTTTCTCAAGGTCCTTTTCCTTATTTATTGTGTTTATTGTAGTTATTGGCCGTGTTTGAACTATATACAACTTTTTATTTTCGAAAGCCCACTCCATGTCCTGCGGAAAAAAATAATGTTTTTCGATTATTTCCCCGATTTTTGCGAGCTCGACAATATATTCATCTGGCAGTTTCTGCTCTTCTTTATATGCTTTTGCCACTTCGATTTCTTTGTTGCCGCGTCCTGCGCGAACCATTTGTTTACCTTGAGCGACTATTTTTTTATTTATGATTTTAAAATCTTTTTTAGAAACCTCGTAGTGATCTGGAGTTTCTCGGCCACCAACTATTAACTCACCCAACCCAAAAATCGCTTCAATTATTATCTTGCTTTTGTCGTTAGTTACAGGATCGAGCGTAAACATAATCCCAGAGGTTTCTGACTCCACCATTCTTTGAACAGGAATTGCAATTCCCACCCGAAAATGGTCGAAGTTCTTCTGAACTCTATAGAAGATAGCTCGCGCTTCAAATAGTGAAGCCCAAGCCCCCAGAAGAGCTACTTTAAGTTCATGCTCACCGCGCACATTCAAAAAGGTGGACTGTTGACCTGCAAAAGAAGCTTCGGGCAAATCCTCCGCGGTTGCGGATGACCTTACAGCAACAAGACTATCCTTTGAACCGGAAAGTTGATGATAATATTTGTAGAGACTCTTTTCGAGATCTGGGTCAAGAATTATCTTTTTTATTTCCTCTTGGCATTGTCGAGCTTTGGTTTCTAAAACTGTAGGGTTATCCACGTCGAGGTTGTAGAGAAATCCCCTGATTCTATCCAACGTACCAGAACTTTCTATGCTTTTAAAATAGGCTTGAGAAGTGACTATGAATCCTTCGGGGGTCGGTGCACCAATTTTTGTGAGCTCGCCAAGATTGGCTCCTTTACCGCCAACATATGCTACGTCGTTTTTATCAACATCCTTGAACCAAACAATTTCTTCCATAAAGATATGCGCCATTTGCCTATCTTTATAAATCGGATTGGCAGTGGGCAGTTCTTAAATTATTGTAACAAATAAATTGCTTGCGCGAATAGTATTCAGAGCTCTAAGTATTTTACGAGCATGAGGGAAACTAGTGTTTTTGGGGGTAAAGCGGTTTTTCCAGTTTTTATTAGACTATCGACTGTTAATGAGGATGAAAAAAGACGGTTAAGGGTGTCTTTTTGAAAAAGCGCAGCCTGAGTCTGGATTTTTTGCCATTGCCAGTCCGCCATTTGCCTATTGGAAGCGCTGCCCGCTTCGTATTGCGAAAACCCTAATTTCGCCATGCTGAGGAGCAAAAACCTGTTAGATATTTGCCAAAAAAGTGATGTTTCGCTTTCGTTTAATTTTTGCAAGTTTGCCAGCACATTTGCAGATTTGGGATAAATTGAATCTAAAAAGTAGAAAAGGCTTGATGGCAATTTGAAATTTTCAATTTTGGCTGCTTTTTGGTACAGCTTCAATGTTGCGGCAGGTATTTCAGACTTTTCCCAAATAATTACTGCCCGATCTGTCGGCAAGTTTTCAAAAAGTTTGGGATTAATTTTGCCTTTGAAAATATTTTCGGCAATTATTACTTTTGGTTGCGGGAGCAAATCAATAGAATTTAGGTTTGCCTCTAAATCGGGGGTTGCTGAAACATAAACCTTTTGCCAATTATTGAATTTTGAAAGGATAGATTTAAAATACTTATCCGAGGCTTCGATATTATTTCCGTGCAGGATATAGATCATGTTTTTTTAAAAAGATCGCTTTTTTCTCTAACCTTTTTTTCTGTTTTAAGGCCAAAAATATCACCTTTCCTGGCTAAATCTATTTGAGTATGCTCGATTTGCATGGAGCTAACCGTTTGTTCAATTTCTTGACCGTCTTTGCTTACCAAGACTAGCTCGTCGTCTACTTTAAGATCACCCTGGGTCAGTTTTATGATTGCAACTTGAAGTTTGTCAAAATAATGAATAACCTGGCCTACTTTAACTCGCCTCATCTTGGTCGTCTTTTAAGATCAAGTTTATCCTCTTGCTTGCTTCGGTAAGCTTCTCTTTACAGGATCTGTGAAGCTTGACACCTTCTTCTAGGAGTTTTAACCCTTCTTCAAGGTCCAAATCCGGTTCTTCCAGCTTTGCTACAATCTGCTCAAGTCTGCTCAAAGACTGGGTAAATGTAAGTTCTTCTTTAAGATTTTTCATTTTTTGAAAGTATTTTGGTCGCGAGACTTCCTCTGGCTAATTTTACCCCGAGTTGCTGACCAACAACAACAGACTGGATGTCTCGAACAACACTCCCACTACTATCTGTCGTTATAGAATAGCCGCGAGAAAGCACATTTTGAGGTGAAAGAATTGATAACGACTTGTTAAAACCGGCCAAGGTTTGACCTTTTGAATCAAAAATTGCTGATGATTGTCTTTTTGCGCGCGCGAGAAGCTCTGCTATTTTTTGTTCAGCGTCGAAAATTAAATGTTTTTGATGACGCGTGAGTATTTCTTTGAGCCTAGAAAGCTGGTGAGGATACTCACGCACATTTACTTTTAGCTGAGAAAGCTTGAAAGAAAGAGTATCTAAATGCTGAAAATAGTATGAATATGTTTCCAACTTTTTCCTAAATCTAAAATCAAAATTGTCTAATTTATCAAGAAGGTTTTGAAACCCCGCTATCACAATATTGGCCGCATCTGTGGGGGTTGAAGCCCGCTTATCGGCCACCAGCTCGCAAAGAGATACGTTTATTTCGTGCCCAATGGCTACTATTTTTGGCGTTTTAAGGGAGAATATTTTTCTGACCAGTTGCTCGTTGTTAAAAACTTCCAGTAAAGATTCTTGTGAGCCACCGCCTCTGGTTATAACTATTACATCGTAGTTTAGGCTGTCTACTTTTGGCAGTATTTCAAGAAGCTGAGAAACAGCGCGCGCGCCTTCTACTCGTACATCCGCAGTTGTTAACTCAATCAGGGGAAACTTGTCTTGGGTGTGGGTTTTAAAATCTTTCCAGCCGGCTGAGTTCTCAGACGTGATTATACAAACCTTTACGGGATATAGGGGTATTTCTTTTTTCTTTTCGGGATCAAAGAGTCCTTCGTCTTTAAGCTTGTTGAATAATTCTTCAGTTCTTTTTTGAAGTAATCCATCACCTTCTTCCTTGATGGAAAAAGCCTCCATTTTGTATTGATTTTTCTTAAAAAGAGTGAGCCTGCCATTGACTATAACCTTTTTACCTATGAAATCTGCACCTGAGTTTGTAAATTTTTGGCTGCTAATGAAGCATTCAATGATGTCGATGCCGTCTGAAAGGCTAAAAAACGTGTTGAACCATGCAGGATTTTGCTGAAAAGAAGATATTTCTCCTTCGACAGATATGATTAGCTGCTCCAAAGTTTGTTTGCCGAAAAAGTTTACTTCAGAGACTGAATATACTTTTTTGCCTTCTATAATTTTCACTGTCTTAGTTTATCATCCTAAGGTTCATTTTGGTCTATTGACAGCAACATTTTCAGGGGGTATAAACTTTATGCTTATCGCAAGATAGGCAACTCGAAAGGGCTTCTCGCAAGAGGGGCCTTTTCTTTTTAGTAAAACTTCAGCGAATCCACTAGGTCTTTTAGAATTTTTTCCATATCAGCAACATTTTCTTTGCTTGCTTGTTGAGTGTAAGAAACTTCCAGGGGATTGTTTTCGTCTGGTAAAAAATAAATGTCTTTTACAAAACCAGTGGTTATTATAGTGCCTGTTGAAGTTAAACGCAGGAATTGGCCCAGCTTTCCGTTGACATTTATTTTTTGAGATTTCTCTACATTGTAGATTTCTGTTGGATTTTGGTTGGACTTTACTGTTTCTTCCCATTGTTTTGGGTCTATTCTTTTTATGGTTATGGGTGTTATGTCTCGGTCTACTACCTCCGGTAAAATAAAGGAAAAGGGCGCAAAATAAGAGCAGGCGTCTGGGTCTTTATTGTAAGTTGTGAACCAGTTGTTGGGATAAGCCAACTGATAAGAGTAGACGGTGTTGGAACAAAGTTTTACCGAGGATGCCAGAACTTTAGCTGATTGTATTTCGTTTTGAGGTAAAGGTTTTTGAAGATTGCCTGCTACTTCTTGTGTCTGGGCACTGTTTGGCGCTTGTTGAGTTTTATTATAAGTATGGCCTAAGAAGAAAAGTCCTATTGAGTAAACTAAAAAAACCGCAATTGTGGCAGCTAATTTAAAATTAGATTTTAATCTAGTAAGCGTCAAATTAAATTCCTTCTAATTTTATTGAGAACTAGCTGCCCAATTCGTTTTCTTATGCTGTTGGTGAGCCGTTTGAGTCACCACCCATTCCGCCTTCGTCTGAGGCTGGAGAACCACCTGGATTGTCTCCTGCTGTTGGTGGATTGGAGTCTCCCCCCATTCCCCCATCGCTTGGAGTTTCTGTTGGTTCAGGCATATCAGAACCTGCTGGTGTAGGGGTTGGGTTTGTGTCACCTCCCGTACTATCATCTGCTGGCATACCTGGGTTTTGACCTTGATCGTTGTTTTGATTTGGGTCCATTTAATTAACCTCCTTTCCTTGTATTCTATCAAATCTAAACATCATTTTGTATAGTCGGTAACATTAAAAAATGTTTGATAGATTAATTCTTTTAAATAAGGTGCTATTTTGAGCTTGCGTTGTGTTGACTTCCTGAATTTTATTACCGTCGGCAAGTGCGCTCTCTATGATTTTTGCTCTTTGATTAAGGAGCGAGACCTTATCTCTGATTTCTTGTGTTGATGTCAGTTTAAGTTTTTCATCTGATAACTTTTGAGCAATTAATTCATTTTCTTTTTGCGCTCCCGTTAACGCTTGATAAGCCTCCTCTATATTGGTGGGCTGGTCTGAGTTTACATCTGCCGGTACGGGCTTGTTTAGGGTTGTTAAGATATTGTCGGAGACGTTTATTACTAATTGAAAGTAACTTAACTGGGCCGCTTTGTAATCCACAAGTTTATCGCTTGTTTTTATTGACTTAAAGGAGTTTTGCGCGTCTTGGGCATTTTTTTTCTTGTTTTCGTAATAAGCCTTGATTTTGTCTGCGTTTTGGCTTTGCCAAACGCCTTCATCAGACATCGCCGGTAAGTAAAAATTTGGTCCGGCTGCGAGAAGTAAATCTTTTACTTCCTCCTGCGTTTTTTGGACATCGTTTAAGAATTGCTCCGTTTGGTTGTGATATTCGATTAATTGGCTGTTTAAGGTTAGATAAACTTCAGGCGGAGACAGCTGCTTAAGGGTGTCCCGCTCAAAAGTAATGTTTTCTTTGGTTGATTTTACTTGAGATATTAAGTTTTGAGTGTCCCCCAGAGTAATAAAGAAGCCAGGAGTGGCAGAGGAAGTGCTTTGATTTAATTTATCGACTTGGACGGTTTTTTCACCAGCTACTTGAAAAGAAGAAACTAAGTCACCCATAGACTGGCGGGTCTTAAAAAAGCTGGTTTTGGCGTTGTCGAAGTAGTTTGCCGCGTCCAAAGACGGCTGAATTTTTTGATTTGAGTTCACACTTAAAAATACACTAAGAGTAAAAACTACTACAACGACTAAACCAAGTGACAAAAGGCTTTTAACGACCGTGGCGGAACTTTGATGGTATCTTTCGACTAGCTCAAGATACTCACGATATGAGATGGTGGACATGGCAGGCTAATTTAATTGTAAGCACAATTGGTCCCCAATGTCCAAATTTTTGTTAATTTGATAGCAACGGGGCTAATTTACCATCTTGTATTTCGGGTTTTGTTTGGGTAGTATGAAGAACATATGGAAACTGAAGTTGACGAGGTTGTGAAAGTATGGGCCTTTTTCGACCATGGAATTTTTCCAATTGCCATGAATTGGCAAAGGCGGTTTGTTAAATTTGAAAAACTGATCCTGCTTACTACCAAAATGGTTGGTAACAATAAAATCGTTGATTTGATTTGTGCTTCGGACAGCGCCAATTATGAGCTCGAATTTAATGCCGATACTTACAATTGGAAAGTTAAAAGGGTTTTAAGCAAAGACTAATGCGCCCTATAAGAAGTCTGTCTCGCACGACTTCTTTGGAGAAGATCGTTCTTCATGCTGATTTAAATAGTTTTTTTGCCAAAGCCGAACAGCAGGCTAATCCGGCCATACGAAACAAGCCGGTGGGTGTAGTCAAAGGGAAAGGCAGAAGCTGCATAATTGCCGCTTCCCCCGAGGCAAAGATGCGAGGAGTATATACGGGGTCGCGTGTTTATGATGCCAGAAAATCATGTCCGGATATTATTTTAGTTCCTGCAGACTTTTCTAAATATGAAGACATTAGCCGTCGGTTTATTAAAATTTGTGCGACCTATACCCCGCTTTGTGAAGTTTTTTCTTTGGACGAGTGTTTTTTAGATGTCACGGAAACCGAAAAGTTTTGGGGCAATGCTTTTAATATCGCTTTTGATATAAAAAGGCGGCTGCGAGAAGAAGTTGGCGACTATTTAACGGTCTCGGTTGGGGTTTCTTATAACCGACTTTTGGCTAAATTGGCCTGTGGGCAAATAAAGGTTGATGGGCTGTTTTGGATAACACCGGATAACGCTTTGGAGGTTCTGGACAAAACGAAGCTGACTGGTGTTTGTGGTCTGGGTTGGGGACTTAGCAACCATTTAACAAAACTTGGCCTTGAAAGCTTTGCTCAAATTCGAGCTTGCTCTCGAGAGTTTTTGCATAAAGAATTTGGTTCATTTTGGGGACCATATCTTTATGATTTGTCTCGAGGAATTGATAGAAACCCAGTCAATTCTTTCCGGTCAATTGCGGACCAAAAAAGTGTTGGCCGAACTTACACAACCCATCGACCGCTAAACAAGCGACGGGAAATATACAATCTTACCCGAAATTTAGCAGAAGAAGTAGCTTTTAAAGCAAGACGTATGAATCTTGCGGGAAGACATGTTACTTATTGGCTCAGAACTTCACCTAAAAAATGGTCTGGTCCCGATGAGGAAGACAATATTTCTTGGTACGGTCACCGAACTTTAAAAAACCATATAGACTCGGGAAAAACCCTCTTTGAACTGTGCAAACTAATTTCCAAGGAATGGAAAACGCGTGATGTTATTTTTTGTGGAGTGGGCCTTGGAATGCTAGTTAACTCAAGCAACCTTACAACTCCTATTTTTAAGGAGGAGTGTAGGGGAAATAAACTAATTAAAAGTGCTGACCTGATTAACGACAAGTATGGAGAATATACACTTTTTCCGGCCCAGCTTCTGGGAATGCCAATTGTAATGCCTGAAGTGACAGGCTATTTTGGTGACAAAAAATATCAAATAAAGCGACTTGAGATTTAAGATTAAAGACTCTTGGGGTAGTGGTCACTTTTTTTAAGAGTTGTAGATGATAAAGAACAGAAATATTATGGGGGCAGTAAATATTGGCAAAGTGTATTTTTTTTTAAAAAGTAAAGCCATACAGGCTGGCCGTTAAATAGGAGTCTGCTCTTTCTAGAAAATTGCTAAATTTACTACTCTGTAAAAACTTGGGTAAACATTTCGCCGTAAACGCCCCCGTCTATTGCTCCAATACCGACATGACCAAACGCGGGATCTAAGATATTCCTTTTGTGACCTTCACTGTTCATCAAACCGCTGTGCGCCCTATCTACATTTGGTGCTAGTGCTAGATTTTCTCCGGCATACGTGTAGTCGATCCCTGCTTCTTGCAATCGATCTCCAACATCTTTGCCTTCGGGTGAAAAATGCGAAAAGTAACCCCTTGCGAACATGTCTTGGCTATGTGCTCGAGCAACTCGAGTTAAATTGTCTTTGACCATCAAGGGTTTTGAGCCCACTTTTGCTCGCTCCGAGTTAACTAAGTCCAACATTTTTTTCTCTGCTTTGTCGTCAATAGTTGTATTTTTTTGAGTGAATTTAAGATCGATTGTTCCTTTGTCTTCTGGTTTGACAGTCAAAAAAGTTAAAGTTTGCTTGGTAAGCGGACCAAATACATTATTAAAAGGCCTCTCAAGAGCCGTTGCGCCGTTTACCAGTGGAGATCCAAGTTTAGACTGGAAAACGGCTTGCTTGATGTCTGCGCGAATGGGAAGGGACACTACAAACAGCAGGACAAAGGCAATAAAAAGAACAGCGTTGACGGCGGCCGGTAGCATTCCAAAATATTTATTTATTTTAATGTTGTGATAACGGGCGATAAATTTGGAGTAAAAACCTGTCAAAAAACCGAAAAAAACACTTTCAGTCACTATCCAAATCAAAAGAAAGGCAATTGGGTTGACGGATATTTTTGGCAAATTTATTATTTTTAATATTAAAGATGCAAGCGGCGAATACAGAGCAAGCGCCAAGATTAGTGAGAGCAGAAAACCTAATATGTTA
>JBBQJY010000032.1:0-7536 GCA_038326365.1 Candidatus Curtissbacteria bacterium
GAGTAGAGTACTCCCATGGTACGGGGCCATACAGCTTGTCTGTTAACTTTGTTAAAGCCCTAAGCTGCTTTGATATGGATGGAAATAACATAGTTAATTCAACTGACTTAAAAATGATTGCTGCTCACTTCGGAAGTAAGCCTGAGTATGCCCCTTACGATGTTGCACCTGCCGCTAACGGTATAGTTAGTGTTAACTCCGCTGACCTGCTTGCAGCATCCCAGAAATTTGGGGTCTGTAGTGCTGGCAGCAACTTGCCTTAGCAACTAGAAGTATGTACTGATAGGTTCAACAGTCTTTTATTTTGGAATGGGTATTGCCTTGGAAATTTTATTTGTGCTGAGGATAACTGTGACTTTATCTGATGGCTAACTTACTGATTACAGTCCTTTTGATGTTTCTGTAGATTCGACTTTTGAAATTGGCATCACAGCCAAAGTTGCAACTTGGTCTCCTGAATTTTCTTTATTTCAATTATGAAAAACAAGAACATTAGTTGCTAATTTACGAAAGTAAAGCGACGATTCAGTTGGCTCATTAACTCCTAGCAAGATACTCAAAGTTTGATCTTTAGCTTTTTGGGGGAAACGGTTTTGGCAGAATTTAAAGCTGCTGCCACTGCTTCTGTTGTCAACTCAATTGGTGTGCGTATTTCTTGCCAGTTACCATGTTCTGTAATCGAGGAATTATATCAGCATGTGGCTAAAAGCTCTAATTGCCGACTGTGGGTACCCGAAAATGGAGGCTAAAAATGCGTGGTGCCGACACGTAGACGACGTTAGAACTTTTTGGGTTTGATTGTCGTCTAGTGTATTATTGACCAATGGAGTCTGTTGAAGACTTAGCATTACCTGTAAACGATTTAAAAGACATAGACTATTTTTCTAAAGCTGGGGAGGGAGAAAAGGTTGTAGATGGGTTGCCTGCTGAACTGCGAATTCCAAAGGGCGCAGCATTATTTCATGGAACACCATTTGGAAATGATTTAGAAGAATTTATGTCAATTCAAACTGAGAATCAGTTTGGCGGATATTTTATGACCCCAAACTTTCGATTAGCAGAATATTATGCACATAGATTTGATGGTGTGGATGGAATAAAACCAACTGTTTTTGAAGTGCAGACAAAGGACGATTTAAGGTTAATTGATAGAAATAAAGCATTAGATGCTCAAGATATTCAGAGACTTGTAGATGTTTTCGTTGAAAATCCCCAGAGAAGATTGACTATTCTTAAGGATTTGTCTACAAGAGATATTGTTAGTTTCGATAATGTTCGTTTAGCCGTTGGTGAAGAGTCTTTGGAGATATCAAAAAGACTTATTGATGCAGGTTATAGTGGCGAACAATACTACAGCCCTACACAAGGGTTAGAGATTATGCTTTACGAATCAAAACCTATTGTTGAAAGAGGAAAAATAGATATACCAGAAAATAAAGAACCACACTTGAAACCTTACATCCTCGTGGATGCACCTAAAAGTTTGTAAGAGCCGACAAGTAGACTATGTTAGAACTTTTTGGGTTCAAAAACAAAATTAGGTCTTAACTAATTAGGCTTATTTATATTAGAGTTTCATCTCGACTGTAATGGATGAGCTTTGAACAAATATAGGCACGATAAACATCAGTTTTACAGATATTGAATTACTTTTGGAGTTCCCTTCGAACAATCAGCATTATTTGGTTTAAAGTTCTTGCAATGCGTTATAAAAAACATAAATAGTTTCGAGAATCAATAATATTTGTAATAATCTTTAATGTCTTTGCCACTTAATTCCTGCTAGATCCATCATATCTGTTTCTTTCCATTTTTCGTCAAGATCGGTAGGTCCATCAAAAAAAGATTTTTCCAACGGTTGAGGAATCAATTCATCATAAATCTGTTCACTGTTTAATCTTAATGGAAAATCTATATCATCTTTTATTTCACCATCTTGAGAATTTTTTATACTAACAACAGATTTATCATCATTAAGTGTTATATCGAACTTGCTTTTGCCTTGTTCAAAAGCTAAATACCCAGTAGATTCTAAATCATTCAAATCTGAACCCTTACCGAGTGTTGTTAATAGCAAAGCTCCCTCTGGAACTTTATCGTTTATAGAGAGGTATCCTTTACTAAAATATACCGCATCAACCTTTCCGTTATCATCATATGATATGTGCAAGGTTACACCATTTACCCTTGTCATTACCGAAAAACCCTTTTTGCCCTTTTCACCAAAACTTAATAAGACATGATCTTCTTTTCCTGATCCTGAAATCCCTTCTCCATATTTTAATATATCCAAATGATTATGTGCTTTCGATAGTTGTATATGCATCCTTTCGTCTCCTCTTGCAAATTCGCCATCTCGTGCTGATGGATAAGAAAAATAACTTCTTCCAATAAAATGCTCATCTTCCGTACTACAAAAAAGTTTATCTGGCAAGCAATTGACATTTCGTTCTCCTCTACCGGAAAGCGAACCCCGAAGCGTACTTTTAGCAAATTTTAGGAATTGAAGCTGTAATTCTTTTGGAGGTGTTGATTCTTTAGCTTTGAATGATGCGTCAACACTATCTGTTCTTTGTCTAGTGTCAGGGTCAAATCCCAATATTTCTTTAGGATCTATATTACTCATTACAATATTCTATCATTTCATTAAGTGAATCACTACTAATTTTTAATTATTCAGCCTCGAAGAATAATCCACTATCCTAAATTGAAATCAATAAAAACCTTTAGAATATGGTAAACAAGCGTGTATTAGCCTCAAATAAATCGGTTGACTGTAATATACGATCCTCGATCAATTTTCGCGCATAAAACATTAGATACAAATAGGCTTGACCTATTATTTGTGCCGGGATGCGGCAAAGTTAACTATAGGTCTAGTGCCGGGGGTCGGAGTCGAACCGACATAGCCCGTTTTTCAGACGGGTGCGTTGACCACCTCTGCCACCCCGGCACGTGGTTTTGTAATTCTACCAAAGTTTTGATTTGGTCTCTATTTGTAGTATTATCCTACGCTTGATATGACCGAAAGTTTAAATTCGCACACGGAATTTTTAGATGAGTTAAAGAAAAAAGAAATTCCGGTCGTTTCCGATAATTTTAAGCCAGGGATTTTGGAAAGTTCCCCTGTTTTTGCTTTGGAGGTCAGTTCGCTATCTTTTGCCGAGGAAGCATTGGGTTTAATAACGGCACGCTTGGCTAGAAAGCTTCGTACTGATTTTTACTACAAAGACGTAAGGGGAAAGAACCTTGTAAGAGGGGCAAATACTGCAATTATAAAGAGGACAGATAACGGTTGGGTATATAAATGTGCATTTGGAACGAGACAAAAGAATTGGTCGGAGCCTATGGAGCTTGAGGTAATGCTTAAGGAGCTTTAGTCGAGGCCGATTCCCAGGCCAATATATTGAAGCTCAACTTTACCTGTATTTTTGACTTGATGTTCGAGTGTTGCTGGGACAATTACCCTGTCTCCTGGGCCAACTGATTCAATATCCTCCCCTACTCTTATTTCGCCCTCACCTTCTGTAAAATAAAAAATTTCTTCCATTGTTTTGTGCGAATGGGCTTTGTGAGTTTTGCCGATGGGTATGCGGCAAAGGTTTATCATCATTAACTTTGAATTAATGGCTACTTCGTCGTGGCGGACTATGACTCTTTTGAGGACGCCAGGGTCTTGTGGGTCTTCGTGAGTTGCTGGTTCCCATTCTCGAGAATTTCTATTGACAAGTTTCATAAGTGGGCGCTGAGGGGATCGAACCCCCGACCTACTCGGTGTAAACGAGTTGCTCTACCAGCTGAGCTAAGCGCCCCTTTTTAGTTTGAAGTATGTTTCCAAAGCAGAGAAGTATCCGGAATCCTCTTCCCACTTTTTATAATCACTTTGGTCAACCCACTCATAATCGTCATGTTCATCGCTCAATTTTAATTCCCCTGATTCATATTCGCACAGATAGCCTACACAAAAGACATTTGCATGTAACTCCTTTGTTTTTAGCTGATAATTTGTCCAAGTAACAAATGGTCTGCCAACTGTAATTTCTAAGCTGGTTTCCTCCATTACTTCTCTTTTAAGCTCTTCGGTCAAATCTTCTGCCCAACGATATTTTCCGCCTGGGATATCCAGGCCTGTTTGTCCTTCAGTTACAAAATTAGGATCCCGCAAAACCAAAACTTTACCTTCCTTATTAATAAAGGCTTTTTGGCCGACATACATTTGTGTATCAAGCTTATGTATTGTCATTTATCTGTACGGACGAGAGGACTCGAACCTCCAACCCTTGCGGGACAAGCACCTCAAGCCTGCGCGTATACCAATTCCGCCACGTCCGCTCGTTGGAACAAACAACTCTGACACAATTTTTGTTGTTCTTCCTCTTCAAAATGCTTTCGCATTTTGAGATAAGAACAAAGTACAAACATTATTTGTGCAGACGAGAGGACTCGAACCTCCAACCCTTGCGGGATACGGTTCTGAACCGTACGCGTATACCAATTCCGCCACGTCTGCAAGAATTCGGCGTCTGTCACTCCCTGGCCTACCTGGTCAAATTTGTCCCACTAGGCAGGAAGATAAATTTTATCACAAGAGTCTTTGGTTTTGTTTAGAGCCGCACGTTGTAGTCGCGCACGAAGCGAATAGCCGAAGGAATACTGGCCGCAATTGGTAGTGCTATAAAAGCACCAAACATTCCAAAAAGGGCTCCTCCCACTAAAACGGAGATAAAGCTCAGAGCGGGCGAGATATCGAGAGCTCTTGTGTAAATATTGGGAGCCAAAATGTTATTTTCAAACTGCTGATATATTAAAAATAGGCCAATGACGAGAATCCCAATGGTTGGAGAAATAGAAAAACCGATAATGACCGCCGGTGCTGCACCAATAAAAGCTCCGATCAGAGGCAGTAAATCTGTTAGGGCGGCAAACAGAGCAAGTGAGGCCGCAAATGGAATGTTCAGGATCGTTAATCCGAGAAAAATTAAAATTCCACAAATAACAGATATAAGCAAATTACCGCGGATGTATTGGCCGTTAATTTGCGAAACCCGCGCGATAAAGGCTTGAAACTTATGTTCTTGACCGTCCGGAATAGAGTCGGTCATTAGTTTTGTAAGTCGTTCCGAATCAACTAGCAAATAGAGAGTTAGAAAAATTGTGGTAAAAAAAGTAGTTACGGCGTTGGTAATTATTGACGTCGACCTAAGAAGATATGAGCCGACATTGCTGGCATATTGTGTAAGATCTACGTTTCTTAGGGCCGGAGGAAGGACCGTTGTTTTATTGAGAATTGTGCTGACGGTTGCGAGAATTTGTGGAAATTGGTCAATAAGGTTGGGTAAAACTGCAAAAGCTATGAGAACAATTGGTGACAAAAGAAGCAATATAACAATGGCGGCAGCCAGCGTATTGGGCATGTACCTTTTTAGGCGAGTGACGATTGGGTGAAAGGCGGCAGCCAGCATGATGGACGTTAGAATTACCAAAATAATGTTTACTAAACGAAAAGAGAGGTAGACTGCCAGTACGGTTGTTAGGACTCGAAAAATGGTTTTCCAGCTTACAGTGTGCTCCATAGTTAAATTATACATCTAATCCCGGGGGCCTGCCTTTAAGAGCGAGAGACAGACCTCCCGAGATTAAGTCAACATGCACGAGAGCATATCGAGAATATAAAAAACTAAGTTTTACTAACCCATAGCATATAAGAACCTTTTTAAACTGTTGATTAATTCTTGTAAGGAATAGGTAAGAGATAGGGATTTAAGATTGGAGCTGTAAGATTTAAGATGTAGAAATGTTTAAACGGGTTGGTATTTTGATTTTTTTAATTGTTCTTGTATACGTAGGCAACGCTTTTTTAAATCCATTTTCTTTTAAGAAGGTGCCGGAGGGTTTTAAACCTAGCTATGGGTTCACATATAGCTTTGAGCAGTCTAGGTGGTACGGCTTGGACGGGCGAGCTCAATTTACCTGGCTCTTGGATAACATTCATTTTTCTTGGGTTAGGTTGCCTTTTTTTTGGGATCAGATGACAGATGCCAGTGACAACTTAAAAATTGATGACATGAAGTTTGCAATTAATGAGGCAAAAAAGCACAACGTAAAAGTGGTCGTGGCACTTGGGATAAAAACACCCTACTATCCTGAATATCACATACCTCAAAAGTATCTAGACAAGTTAAAATTTGGAGATACTATTTTTCAAAATCATCCGATTGCACAAAATGTTTTGGATATTGATGTGAAACTAGTTAAAGAATTGGCCCAATACGACAATATTATTTATTGGCAGGTAGAAAACGAGCCACTGTTGGCAAATGTGAACAATTGGAAAATAGATCCTGTTTTTTTGTCCTCCGAGGTTGAGGCAGTGAGGAAGGCTGATATAAAAAGAAGAGAGGTCATTTTGACAAATGAAGGGTCGCTTTCGCTTAGTTCCCGCTGGAATTCTTTGCTGGACATTCTAAAACCTGGTGACGCTTTAGGTGTCAATACATTCTTTACAATTCAGGGGACAAACTTGTTTGCATTCAGTGCTTTCGGGCGTGATGTAAAAGTACCATGGCCGAATGGCCTGGCCTGGCCCGTTCAGTCCTGGTATTTACTTTCGCCAAATTATGAAAGCATAAAATCGAAGGTTGAGGCCAAGGGCGCAAACTTGTGGATTATGGAGATGCAGGCGGAACCTTATATTCGAGTGATTGAAGATGCCCGGCGCAATGACTTGGCATTTGGAGCTGCGGACATTAAAAAAGCAGACAACTTTGTGCGAGTCTTGCGGGTAAAGAATGTGGGTTTGTGGGGTGCTAACTATTGGTTATATAGAAGAAGTATTGGCGACTCTTCTTGGATTGAGGCTGCGCGTGAAGTTGTTAATTGAATTTATTATTTGAACACGGGCCTTAAGTGTTCTAGAATTTAGCTATGCAAGTTGCAATAGTAACGGGTGCTGCCGGTGGCCTCGGGGCAGAAGTTGCTAAATATTTGGCAAGTAAGGACTATAGCGTTGTTATTACTTACCGCAAGAGCAAAGTCGAAGCCCAAAAAACTCTAATTGAACTGCAAAAGATCTCCAAAGATTCAATTGCAGTTAAAGCTGATGTGACAGTTGAGTCGGACATCGACAAATTAATTAAGGTTGTGAAGGACAAGTTTGGGCGGGCGGACTTATTATTTAATAATGTAGGCAATTTTGTTTTTAAAGCTTTTGGTAAGACAACAAATGACGAATTCAAAGATTTGATTGAAAGTAATATTTACTCTACCCTATTCATGTCTCGAGCTGTCTTGCCTCTTATGCGCAAGCAAAAAAGCGGTCAGATCATAAACGTTGGTGCTGTTGGGGCAGAGAGACTTATTATTCGCGAAAATTCTACTCCTTACTTTTTGGGAAAAACCGGGATTTATGTTTTGACTAAGATTATGGCTTGGGAAGAGGCAAATAGCGGAATAAAAATTAATATGATATCTCCAGCTTCCCTTGTTGAGGATATTTTTGACCGAGATAGCTTCCCCATGGGCCGTAGCGCTAAATAT
>JBBQJY010000033.1:0-7491 GCA_038326365.1 Candidatus Curtissbacteria bacterium
TAAGGACTCTACTAGGCGCTTTTGAGTCAGCTTCCGCAGCAACCGCCAATCGCTGCAAATATCCACTTCCTTCTGCTGACGCAGTATTTCCTTGAGTTCGCTACTGAAAATTGCACTACCATAATTCTTGAGGCTAAAGCCGACATCAGGTTTAAATCCTTTTAAAACCTTATCGACACGAATTATTGCCATTTGAAAGCAGTCAGACACACTGTATTGTGTAGAGAAAACATTGCTGATTGTTTTCTGCGCTGTCCGATAGCAAATTTCTTGTAGATAAGCTGACAAATGTCCTTTGGCTAAGCCTTGTTTAGATTCTTGCCACGTCTTATACCAGTAGCATACCCAAAAGTTCTCTGATTCTTGGGACTGTGGTAGCTGTGCCTGACAATTGAGTATATTGCGCCGCAGCTTGGCATCGATCATCCAACCAATCATCCTGTCAGTGTCTAACTGTAAGAAACTAGCAAATAGCTCAGTAACACTTTGATGAGAACGCATAAATTAAATCACCCATTTTTACGTAATGACATCACATAAGTTTATACAGGTCATACTTCTTAAACTTAATGCATTTTTAGGATAAAAATGGCAGCAGATCGCTCCTAAGCTTGTTGGCTACAAACCCAGGTATTAAGGCTTGTGCTAAATGTTTCCAGAGTGGCAATGCGAATACAGTCGCGGAAACAAATTTGAATGGAATAAACTGCTTCAGTTTCATGAAAGTTGGTTCTGTAAAAGTGTTATGGAGATTCAATGTTGATTAGACTGCTCCAAACTAGTTGATTAAAACTCTGTGTAGTTGCTGTTAAAAAATAGGGAACAAGTGCAAACATTAACAGTTCGGAAAATGTCAGCCGGGGTTCGTAGCGATCTAGCACCATACCGATCGCAATGCGGGCAGGGATTGTCAATGCTAGATTACAAATTGCCAGTACTTTAAGTTGGGGTAATGTCAGTTGAAGCGATCGCTGTATTGTCGTTGCAAACTGAGCAAAGCTAAACCAAACAACAAATGAGAGGAAGAAAGCCAACCAAGTCATATGTAGAATCCGATAGCGATCGCGAAACGATAATAAACCTTGAAGTATTGCTCAGATCTCCAATATGGTTTTTGTAATTCTGAATTGCATTTCTTAAATTATTATCTGCCTCAATATAGATATTAATTTTTTCACAAGCTTTTTTGACTTTGATATAGCAATTTTTCGCTCCTTATAGGCAGGACTGTGGGTGAAACAGATGCTTACTAAAATGTTGTTAACTCCAATTTTCGGTGTTTTCGTGGGCTATACCTATATATAGGTTTCTTTTTTTTAGCCTATTCAGTTGTCAACACAATTAACAACAACAAAAGTAACCGTTCACAGGGAGTAGATCATTCGTCTAAAAGCTAAAGCTCTTGCCCAGACAGGGTTTTGGGTTATTTACGACCTGAAATAAGCTTACCTAAAATATCTAAAAGACAATTAGCCGACCAATATAGGACTTTTGACTACTCAAAATTAACCGTAAAAAATCAAATCTAGATCGGTTTTTGTACTATTTATGTGTGATTTCATATAAGATATTTTTTTGACTTCCCGTGAGCGGTTACCATAAAAATTAGCTTGTAATCCTTTGTCTAGCCAAAGACAAAGCTTTAAAAATTTTAGTGTTATGCTTTTGACACCAAGGTTTAAGCCAAAAAGAATTTGATTCCTTACCAGCAGCTTTAGTGCTCAGAGAAATTTACTTCTACATTATCATTCCTGGTTTTCTCACTAACTGTTTCCACTACATAGATGGCAGCAGTTTCGAGAAATCTTTTACTGGGAAGACTTTTGCACTGTTGGTATTTAGGATCTTGAAAGATAACCCACGAGAAAAAAAGAAGTATGCATACGAAAAAAGCAGCTTCCCACATGGTTCGCTGGGAGCAAAGCGGGCTTTGTCTTTAGCTCTGTTAGCTTCTAGCCTGTGGATAAACTTTAACCTTGCCGAACCTATTCCCGAAAAGTGTATAGGTTCTTAAAATCTACCCTATATATAATATAGCCCCCAAAAGATGAATTAAGAAATAGCCTCTGGTGCTAAGCTTCGCTGTTAATGTCATATTTTCTTAAACTTGAGGTAATTTAAATCACCATGATCTCACCAGCAAGATATTGGCAAATGCAGATACTTTCCATAGGGGAACAGGAAAATCTTAAACATCATAGGGAAGTCAGTAGGGCAAAAGAGTTTTTTAAAATACAATTTCCTCACTTAAGTAGTAAGCCCGCACTATCGGCAGGAGAAAACAAACAAGTTCAAACAGTTTTGTGGCATAATTTTCGTTCAAATGACGATGTTTACCAAAGTGCGCTCGCTGGACTTTGTTTGCGGTGCTATGTTTCACACAGAATTCTCATCACATGCAAAACTATCCCGCACATTTACAACGCCAGTGTAGAAAATATTTTCAGGTATACTGATTTACTTCCCTTCGTTTTAAACGATACTGGCACAGTACTGGTGATTATAGATAGTGAGGGTAAAACTCAACATATTTTGAACCATCATGATAATACAACTCGCTCGCTCTCAAAAGGGGAGGAATTTTTTAGCCTTGACATTTTGCGGAGTTTTAATCCCAACTTAGGTTCTAACGAAAGCTTAGATAATTGGACTACCAGACTTACCCGCCAGAATCAAGAAATCAAGTCATTTTTGTGGCAGTATGGTTTAGCCACTCCTAGTGATTGGGGACTATTATGTAAATCTGTTTCTCGTTCTCTTTATGAGCTTATTGTAACAGAAGACCATAAAATTGTAAAAGCTTTTCAACAAGTTTATCAACGAGATAGAGTAAATACACGTCAAAAAGGACGCTGTTCTAAACCAACCCCAAGCCAACTACAAGAAATGTTACATTTGTTACAGCAAGAAAATATTATTATTTCTCCGGATGAATTAATCTATCATCTTAAACGCATTGCAGAAATATTACGTCAATACTGGCTTTACAAAAAAACAGGTATTACCGAAACTGTACCTATGGAAGAGTATAATAATTCAAAAAATGATTATTTTCCAAATCCAGAATTGCCTTATCATACAGACCGTGATCCAGAAGATATGGAAAGCGAAAAATTACAAGAAATCTTTAATTTTTTGTTTGAACAGATATTATATAAAATGATAGCAGATGTAATTGACCAGAGAGTTGAAGATTTGAAAAAAAGTAGAGGTTACAAAAACTTTGCTCAACGATTCCCAGAAGGCTTGCGACTATATTACCAAGAAAATATGTCCTTAAGTGAAATTAGTAAACTATGGGAAATCGAATGGAGTAAAGCCAGACGTATTTTTCAACTGGAAAATTTTTTGGAAATTGTACAGTATAGAACCGAAGAAGTTTTTTTGGAAAAGCTTTTAGAATCGTTGAATAAATCTCGGTTAACAAGAATTTCTCACGAACCTGACTATCTAAAAAATATCCATGCGCTAGTTAGAGAATTTGCCTGGGATAAGACATTTAAAGAAGCAAAATCAGAATTACTTGCTAGTAAAAAGCAGATGAAAAACAGCTTATTTGCTCAAACAATCCGCATCTATCTTAGTCATTTATATCAAGCAGTATAAATTAAGAGTCTGCTATCAAATATACATCGCTGTTTTATGAAAAACTTAATTGGAGAGGAAATATGATTAACTCACACCTTTACACACTTGATACACAAAGCGAGATCAGAAAAATATCACCAAAAACCTTTTGGCTAGAACTAGAAGATTTTGAAGAGGCGCAAGTATTTAGTGAGAGTGTTTTTTGCAAATTCGGAAAAATAAACCAATGGAAAATATATTTAAATGCACTGGCAATAATCGGTTTTAAAAAATGGCTGAAACAACGAAGTCCAATGATAAGAATTTGTACAGAAAACAGTGCTAATACAATTGATGATATTTGTTATGCCGAGGTAGGTGAATTTAGCCTTTGCTTGATTATCGTAGATAACTTAATTGATGATTTCGTCAGCGTGCCAACAAGACTAATAATTTCAGCCAAAACTGTTGCTCATTTCTATGTCTTGCTAGAAGTGTTAGAAGAGGAGGAGCAATTAAATATTCACGGCTTTCTGCGTTACGATCATCTTGTCAAATATTGTCAATCAATTAGTGTAGATGCGAAGTCTGATGATTGTTATCAACTACCGCTTTCTTGGTTTGACCCTGAAGTAAATAATCTATTGTTATACTCACGTTTCTTATCTGCAACTGCTATTTCTTTACCATCAATAATTGAAGTCAATGATACAGAGACACAAAATCTGACTTCGGCTACAAGCATGGCCAATAAAGCACTAGTTAACTTAACCAATTGGTGGCATGAAGTTTTTGAAGAAGGTTGGCAATCTACCAAAAACATTTGGAAGACAGTTGATAATAACTATAATTGGGGATACGTAAGAAGTCATTCACTAGCCGATCATTCTTCTGGGATTAAAAAAATCGATTTTGGACTACTACTAAATTCTCAAACAGTAGCTTTGATTCTCAATCTAAAAAGGTTGAAAAATAATGAAGTTGATGTGCTTGTACAAGTTACTCCTTGTTATGAGGAGCATCGCAATGAGGAATCTCTACCGTCTGGTTTAAAGTTAAAAATCACTCTTAATCCCAACACTTCTGAGTCAGAAAGTCGGGAAATTGCTGCGAGAAAAGCTGATAATATCATTCAGTTAGAATTTAGTGAAGCCTTAGGCAAACAATTTCAGGTTGAAGTCAGCTTTAAAAATGCTGTGATTACTGAAGACTTTTTGTTGTAAATTTTAATCACTGGCATTATAATATAGGGTAGAAGATTGCAATAATCGCACCAAGCTACGCTGTTTTACAGGGAGTAAAGACAAAATCTAAAAAATCTTCTACTAGAAGTCGATTAGTATGTATGAACTAGGACTGGCTTTCCGTATGAAAGCGACTTGTAAGTAATATTAGGGATAGCCTTAACCAAAATTTATTGGTCTTTTTTTTAAATCCTTTAAAAGAAAGGAATAGGGTGGGCGAATTAATCTAGACTGGTTGTTTATGGAAATATGGATAAACTTTGAGTTTGGTGACGGGAATTTTAAACATGGGTTTAATAACATCAATCTTAATGTGACAGAAGCAAATATACAAAGTAACATCATACAACTAGAAGTGCAATTACCTCCAAATGAAGAAATTGCAGTTTTTTATCAAAGTTGGAAAGAGCAATACTACTCGTTACTGAACCGTTCCAGAAGCAAGTTTAAAAATAGTCAAGTCACTCATATTTCCAGAAAGGATTGTTATGATTCGGCTCAGCGCTTACGCCATCAACTTTATCAGTGGCTTTACCCTATCCAATTAAAACTAGAGCAAGCACTACCACAAAATCCCCAGCTAGAAATTAATCTGGTTATCCACACTGAGAAAATTACATCCCTAGCAACCAAAGACATTTTACATCGACTCCCTTGGCAGGAATGGGATTTTTCGGCTCAAAAGTTCTCCTGTGAAGCGGCTCTTTGCTTTTACTCTCCCGTTTCAAGTCCTACCGGATCTGAAGAATCATTGACTACTGGTAAAATTAGAAGAGTTAGGATTCTCAGTATTTTTGGAGATAGTAAGAGCATTGATACTAGTGTAGATCGAGAACTGCTCGAAAAATTACATAAACGCTCGGCGGAACTCATTGTTCTTACTGAACCAAATCGTTCAGATTTTAACGCTCTCTGGGAAGAAGCTTACGACATTCTATTTTTTGCCGGTCATAGCGAAACTCAAGATGATGGTCAAACAGGTGTCATCAATATCAATCCCAGAGATAGTTTAAGTTTAGAAGAAATCAAAAGAACGCTCTCGACAGCAATTAACAAAGGTTTAAAATTAGCCATCTTCAATTCTTGTAATGGTTTAGGTTTAGCAAGGCAATTGGCTTCTTTAAATCTTCCGTATATTATTGTCTGGCGCGAAGAAGTACCAGATAATTTAGCTCAAAAGTTTCTCCAATATTTTTTAAGCTCTTTTTACCAAGGAGAATCTTTATTTAATTCAGTCCGACAAGCCAGAGATAAACTCTCTGAACTTGCAGATGACCGAAATATTGCAAAGCAGCTTGCGGGGGTTAGCTGGTTGCCAATTATCTGTCAAAACACTACTGAACCGCCACCGAGTTGGCAAGATTTGGGAGGACTTTCTGGTGAACTTCCTGAGTGTCCCTATCAGGGTTTATCTGCGTTTCGTCAGGAAAATACAGATTTCTTTTTTGGGAGAGAGAAATTTATTGCTTCTTTATTGGAAGCTGTAAATAGCAACCTTATAGTACCTATAATTGGTGCTTCTGGAAGTGGAAAGTCTTCAGTGGTTTTTGCAGGGTTAATTCCCCGTCTAGAAGCTACTGGGGATGTAGAGATAATTAGTTTTCGTCCAGGGAAAAATCCGTTTGATGCAATGGCGACCGCCCTGAGTAAATATTGCCAGCGTTTAGTACCAGGGCCAACAGAAGTATTAGGAGGACCTGCTTGCAAATTTACGAAACTAGAATTTGAGGTCAACCAGCGACATAATGAGACAGCATTACGCCATCTTATCGAAAAAATTGTTAATTCTTCAAAATATCACCATTTGGTGTTAGTAGCAGACCAGTTTGAAGAACTTTACACTCTCACTCCAGAAGATGAACGTTACAGTTTTTTGGATGTACTGCTTTTAGTAGTAAGGTCCGCTCCGGCGTTGACGCTGGTACTAACGTTGCGAGCGGATTTTTTGGGAATTATGCTTGATTATCAACCAATGGGGAAAGCTTTACAGCAATACCCTCCATTGTTGCTGACTCCCATGAACAAAGAAGAATTGCGAGATGCGATTGAAAAACCAGCTTTAAAAATTAAGGTGGAACTGGAGTCCGGTTTAACAAGTAAACTCATTGATAATGTGGGCTTTAGCCCTGGTCGTTTACCTCTTTTGGAGTTTGCCTTAACTCAGCTTTGGTCAAAACAGAAAAATTGGTGTTTGACTCATAAGGCTTATGAAGAAATTGGCGGATTAGAAAAAGCTTTAGCAAAACATGCTTCGTTCGTATTAAAGTCGCTATCTGCTGTAGAAGAACAACGAGCAGAAAGAGTATTTATTCAGTTAGTGCGTCCAGGGGAAGGGACGGAAGACACTAAGTATGTGGCGACTCGCAACGAGGTGGGGAAGGAAAATTGGGGTTTAGTCAAACGTTTAGCTGATGAACGTTTAGTGGTGACTGGGTGGGATGAAATTGAGAAAATAGAAACAGTAGAAATTGTACATGAAGCGTTGATTCGGGAATGGAAAACCTTGCGGGAGTGGATAGAAGCAAACCGTGAGTTTCGCATTTGGCAAGAAAGACTTAAGCAAGAAATGCGTGACTGGGAAAATAGCGGTCGAAACCTAGAAGCCTTATTGCAAGGAACGCGGCTAGCAGTAGCAGAAGATTGGTACGAACAACGGGGAGATGAATTAACACTACGAGCG
>JBBQJY010000034.1:0-6865 GCA_038326365.1 Candidatus Curtissbacteria bacterium
ACCTAAAAGCTTTGCGGCCAAAAACCTAAAAGAGGCAAAAAAATACGCCAATAAAATTGGCTACCCGGTCATGATAAGAAGCGCTTTCTCACTCGGCGGTCAGGATTCTGGGTTGGCAAAAAATTATGCTGAGCTGGAAGAAATTGCCTCTCAAGCTCTTTCCAAAGTTAATCAGATTTTAGTTGAAGAATACCTTCTTCACTGGAAAGAAATAGAGTACGAAGTAGTTCGAGATAAATTCGACAATTGCATAACGGTTTGTAATATGGAAAATGTCGACCCAATGGGCATCCACACCGGGGAATCCGTAGTTGTCGCCCCCTCCCAAACACTTAACAATTTCGAATATCATAAGCTAAGAGAAATTGCCTTGAAAGTAATTCGCCATCTACAAATCATTGGTGAATGCAACATTCAGTACGCACTAAATCCCAATCCAAAAACCAAAACACTGGACTATCGCATAATCGAAGTTAACGCCCGCCTTTCTCGTTCGTCAGCTTTAGCATCAAAAGCGACTGGTTATCCCTTGGCCTATGTTGCCGCAAAATTGTCGCTGGGTATGTCGCTAGTTGACATCAAAAACTCGGTTACCAAAAAAACCATTGCATGTTTTGAACCGGCGCTAGATTATTTAATCGTTAAATTCCCGCGCTGGGATTTGTCAAAATTTTCCAGAAGCGAAACAACCATTGGCTCCTCAATGCAATCTGTAGGAGAGGTTATGGCAATCGGAAGAAAATTTGAGGAATGTTTAGAAAAAGCAGTTCGCATGCTCGATATCGGCCTCGAAGGCATTTGCGACGAGAAAGTCCCCAAAGGGGACTACAAAGTGCCCACACCTTGGCGACTTATGAGAATTGCCCAAGAGTTAAAAAAAGGCGCAACAGCTGACAAGATTAGCGAAGAAACCGGAATAAATAAATTTTTCTTAGAAAAAATAAAAAACATTACAGAAACAGAAAATATTCTGGAAAAAAGCAAGAGTTTAAACAAAGAGCAGATACATTTAGCTAAAAAATACGGTGCTTCCGACGAGAGACTTTCAAAAATTACAAAAAGGACGGCCTCCGCTATCGCTGAGTTTCGAAATAAAAACGGCATTCGACCATCTTTCAAGCAAATAGACACACTAGCTGCAGAATACCCAGCTCAAACTAACTATCAGTTTCTAACCTACAACGGCCAAAAAGATGATCAGGACGCAAACCCCACGAAATTAGCAAAAGTCATTATTTTAGGCTCAGGGCCGTACAGGATCGGCTCATCAGTCGAATTTGATTGGTGCTCAGTAAATTGTGCTCAAACCGCAACCACAAACGGCATGTCTCCGATTGTTATCAACTGCAATCCGGAAACTGTTTCGACAGACTACGATATGGCATCAAAATTATATTTTGAAGAATTGTCAGTAGAAACTATTGTTGAAATTTATAAAAAAGAAAAACCTAAAGGAATAATAGTTTCCATGGGCGGACAGAGACCAAACAATATTACACCTGAGCTTGAACAAGCAGGTCTCAATATTCTAGGTACCACCCCCAGTTCAATAGATACAGCCGAAGATAGAAATAAATTTTCAAAACTTTGCGACAGGCTTAAAATCAATCAACCACCATGGGAAACGCTCAAAAACACTAATGACGCTTTGGCATTTGCAGCTAAAATAGCTTATCCAATTTTAGTCAGACCTTCATATGTACTTTCAGGTGCAGCTATGAATGTTGCCTTTGATGACCTTGACCTCAAAAAATACTTAAAAGAAGCAACAAATATTTCTGACAAGCATCCTGTGGTTGTTTCGAAATTCTTCCAAAACGCAAAAGAGCTGGAAATAGATGCTGTCGCTGCCAGCGGTAAAATCCTTTGTTTTGCAATTTCCGAGCACGTTGAGAATGCCGGAGTTCATTCGGGAGATTCAACAATCTTGCTCCCAGCCCAAAAACTGTACACCCAAACAGTCAAAAAAGTTAAAGATATTACCGCAAAAATTGCCGCCTCCCTCGACATCTCTGGCCCATTTAACATTCAATTCTTAGCAATTGAAAATGAAGTAATGGTCATTGAGTGCAACTTACGCGCTTCACGTAGCCTTCCATTTGTTTCGAAAGTTTTGGGAACCAACTTTGCAAAAATCGCAACAAACGCCATGCTCGGCAACAGTCAAAAAAATTTAAACTTCCACCCAAATGGGTTGACCTACGTCGGGGTAAAAGCACCCCAGTTCTCGTTTTCGAGAATCAAGGGGGCAGATCCAATTCTCAGAGTGGAAATGTCCTCAACCGGGGAAGTGGCCTGTTTTGGTGATGATATTTACGAAGCATTTTTAAAGTCGATAATAGCAACAGGTACAACCCTTCCCAAAAAATCGGTCTTCATATCTCTGGCAGGTGAGGACAACAAGATCAAATTTTTGGAAAGTGTAAAACTTTTAGTCAAAATAGGCCTGAAGATTTATTCAACCGCCGGGACAACAGCTTTTTTGAAATCAAACGGCATTGAGTCGACAATGCTATATAAAATTCACCAAGAGAAAAAACCCAATGTCTTAAATGTCCTGCATGAGAAAAAAGTTGACCTTGTAATTAACATTATTGACCCTTACTTTAAAAAAGAATTCGACGACGACTACCAAATACGAAGAACAACAGTAGACTATGGAATTCCACTTTTAACAAACTTGCAAACAGCAGAACTTTTTGCAAAAAGCATGGAGCAAAAAAAATTAAAGGACCTTAAAGCGCTATCGTGGGACTCATATCTAAAGAGACAAACCTCTCTAAATAATTCTTAAAGGATGTGTGTTTTTAAACCTAACATCACCCCTAGAGTGTTTAATGAGAACCCAAAATAACGATTTTGCGCACAGACTCGCAGAGATAGATATTATTCTGCAAAAGTTAACAGACGGGATCACAATTCAAGACTCCGCAGGCAGGGTAATTTATTGCAACGATGCCGGCGCCAAAGCTTCAAACTTCAGCTCAAGAGAAGATTTTTTCGAAAATTTAAAAACAATATCCAGCAAATTCGAACTCTGAGACACAATGATGAAAATGTAATTGACACAGTCAAAAACCAACTCGGTCTTAAGTAGTTTTGTTTCCTGAATGAAAAGACTTATGTACGTTCCGAAGTTGAGTATTAGTAACGTGAGTGTATATTTGGGTAGTAGCGACATTTTTATGGCCTAAAAGTTCCTGAACCGATCTCAAATCAGCACCATTTACCAACAGGTCAGTAGCAAACGAGTGCCTGAGAACGTGAGGCGTTGCCTTAACAGGCAACTTGGCACTTTTAACATATTTTTCAACCATTCGCTGGACAGACCTCGGTGTCAGTCTCATCGCCGACGAGCCAGCAGTTACATCATCGCCACCGCTGTAGCGAATAAATAGCGATTTATAAGAATCAAGTCTCCTTGTCATATATTTACCGAGCCAAAGAGCCGCCCTGTCAGAAATAAAAACAATTCTTTGTTTTTGTCCTTTGCCGATAACTCCAAATTCACGTCTTTCAAGGTTAATATTATCGCGGTCCAGTTTGCACAGTTCGCTAACCCTAAGCCCAGTCGAAAAAAGCATCTCAAGAAGTGCTTTGTCGCGCATTCCCCGATCAGATGAGATGTCCGGTTGAGTCAAAAGTCTTTCGAGTTGTTCACGATCTAAGAATTTTAAAGATCGGCTTTCCACTTTGGGCAATTCAATTTTGTCCGGAGTCACAACTTTAAAATCACGTATGACCAAATACTTCAAAAATGAACGCAGGGCAATAACATAATAGTTTTGTGTAACTTTCTTTAAGGGCAAATTTCCGTTAGGGCTCAAAACATGTGCCAAATAAACTCTATATTTTCGAACAATGTCGATCGTAAAATCCTCGGCCCGTTTTACGGGAAAGTTTGCTTCAGACCAACTGTTAAAATTTTGCAAATAGTGTCGATAATCCCTAATTGTAAGGGGGGATAAGTTGCGTTCAATTTCAATATACTCTAAAAATTCTTCAATCTGAACATGTAAGTCAAACATTTTTTTTAGAAAATCTATTACCCATAGATATATTAATATTAGTCGCAAAAGGGGAGTGAAGTCAATATTGTGCGACGTGGAGCGATTTCGCAAGAAACTAAACGGCTCGACAACATGGACAAAAAATTGCTAAAATGTACCTAGTGGCGGAAGCAAAATACAAAAGAGTCCTTTTGAAGCTTTCTGGAGAAACCTTCCTCGGAGAGCGCGAATTCGGAATAGACCCCAAATTTACCAATTGGCTGGCCAAAGAAATCATCAAAGCTTTAAAATCTGGGACCCAAATTGCAGTTGTAGTCGGTGGAGGTAACATCTTTCGTGGTACTGCAGCTGAAGAAAACGGCCTTGAGCGAACAGTAGGCGATTATATAGGTATGCTGGCTACAATTATGAACTCACTTGCCCTGCAAGCCGCCTTAGAAACTGAAGGCCAGCAAGCAAGGGTCCAGAGTGCAATAGAAATAAAAGACGTTTGCGAACCCTACATAAGAAGAAGGGCATTGCGGCATCTGGAAAAGGGTCGAGTTGTAATTTTTGCTGGTGGAACCGGTAACCCATTTTTTACAACGGATACGACTGCCGCCCTCAGGGCCCTGGAAACAAGTTGTGATGTAATTCTAAAAGGCACCAAAGTAGATGGTGTTTACGACCGCGACCCAATAAATAATAAAGATGCTAAAAAGTTTGACCAGCTTTCATTCAAAGAAGCCATAGCAAATAGCGAAATCCAAGTTTTGGACAATAGCGCCTTATCTCTATGCATGGATCATAAAATTCCGATTATTGTGTTTGACCTAAACAAAGAAAACAACATAACCAGAGCAGTTTCAGGTGAAAAAATTGGAACCTTGATTACTTAAGATTGGAAAGCATTGATCCCCACTTCAACAACCCTATAGTATATGCGCTAATTATTAATTTATGATGGAAAATGAAATCGACGAGTACCTTAAAGAAATTAGACCAGACCTGAGAGCATCAGAAAAAACACGAAAAAAAGAACTTTCCGGACAACTGGCAAAGGCCAACCAAACAGGACACCTAAGTGTTATTCTTCAGCTACCAACTGTAAACACAGTTGAGCTTCGGGTCCCAGGGAAAAATGTCCAAAGCCCAATTCATTTAGCACATGTTGAATGCGCTCCAGATATCACCCAAGAACAAATAGATTCAATCCATGAAGCAGATTTCATTTTTCTGAGAAACAAAATCACAGCCGCCGCAATTGCCGAAATCATTCCAGACTACTTACACAAATATTACCAAGATTATCCAAATATTAGAGAAGTTAATTTTTACGCTTCAATTAACGATTATTTTAAAAAAATGAATGCTTTGACTATTCAGGTAAAACAAGAAAAAGCTGCCTAAAAAGTAACTTTATAACATAATTTTAGGCACAATCAGCCTTTTATAGCCTCTCTAACGGCCGTTTCACCCAACGCCCTTATAACGAGTCACCAACTTTTATAATTTTAAGAGAAAATAGACGAAAAAAATCTTATTGTAATTAAAAAGGGGATAAGTACAACAAAATTTAACTTTTTCAACAAAATTCGAATAAATTGAAAAAGAGGCAATTCAACGACAGGAATTAAAAAACTTAAAGCATAGATTTATAATCTTCAAGCACTTAACCCCTACTAGCTCCAGGTACTCGACACGTCGCAAAAGTATCATTGTGCGACGCGGACCATAAAAGGAGATCATCCTTCCGATCGAGAGAAGTGCTTACGCAAACAAAACAACACCTACGAATGGGAAATTACAATTGCAAATTTACCTATATAAAGGGTCTCCTCCGGGAAGCTACAAACGGATACAGTGTCGAGCTCTTTTAGCACTCTATTTCCATTGGCGCGAACCCATAGAAACAAGTGAGAAGAAAGTCTTATAGTATTCCCCTCTAAATCACTAGTCTCAACCGTGGTCTGTTCTTAACTACAGGCAAAATAGATTTTTCACGCTTCTTACTACGCATGTTTTCACGAACTATAAATGCATCTAACTATATCACCGACCACTCTTCCCTGCTTCCAGCTATCCTTCAAATTTACAACAACCACGCGTAAACTTACTTTCCCAACTCTTCAATAAGATCAAATCAATGGGAAAATGCCACTTCCCCATATTTTACTATAGGTTTAATTTAACCCCAATGGGTTGACAGAATTACGATGATAAATACTAAAAACGCCACGCCTAAGTGTTCCCACATCACTCTTCCCTTGAGTTTTTCACCGAAGACAAATTGTCCGAGACCTAAAAGTACATACATGACAGTCACAATTATCAGTGCGCCATTTATGGGCACTACTGGCCAAAAAGAAATTGCGGCAGCAATTTCTGCACTAATTAGCCCAAAAACTACCGTAAAAGAAAAAACACGCCTGGAAATAAAATCCTCCAACTCAAATGACCACAGTCCCACCAAATAAATAGGCGCGCAGACAAGTACTATTCCCGGCACAATCAGATATACAGGTAAGTGTAGCGAAAAAAGTACGTTTGTTAAAAAAAAGGTCGTGACTAGTGAAAAAAGAAGGCCAACGGCGTGGGCAGCCCTAAGAAGTGCAATAGTACGAATTGCCGCAACGTTATAAATGTTTGATGTCAGCATCAACAAGTACACTGATATGCCAAATGCTGCTGCGAAAGGTAGCCTAGTCAACCAGCGAACTGGCAACAAAAAATAAAAGAGAGATGCACCCATCACAAAATAAACTGGCAACAATAGCAGCAAGAAATACTTAACACCAGAAAATTCGCCCCAAAGTGAAAAGCTTGCCAAAATAACCGTGGCAAGGCCCAACAGTCCCATTACTTGATATCTCAAG
>JBBQJY010000035.1:0-6408 GCA_038326365.1 Candidatus Curtissbacteria bacterium
GGCTCTAATCATTGCCCGCAGCATCAAAAGTAGAGGTTACAAAACAACAGAAGGTCTCATAATTCTCTTCTGCACATTGGCAGGATGGGGTATATTTTTATGGTTTTTATGGAATCAGTTAATATTTCACGATGCACTTTATTTCGCTTTTGGACCATACTCAGCGCATGCTCAACAAACTCAACTAGAAAAAGCCGGTAATTTAATCACCAAGGGTAATCTGCTATTTTCTCTCAAGGTATACCTATATGCTGCCATGTACAATATCGGGGCTTTCACATTAATATTAGGCTTTTTGGGAAGTCTATCCATTTGGTTTGATAAAAAATTAAAACCAGCAGTACGTCTTATGACAGCTGCATTAATTGCTCCATTTATATTTAATATACTGGCACTTTTTTTGGGTCACTCAGTTCTTTTTATCCAGGGTCTTTCTGGCAACACCTGGTTCAATGTTCGTTACGGAATCATGATGCTACCATCGGTCGCAATCTTTATCGGATATTTAATAGACAGAGTTAAAAACTTAAGGGTGGTAATTATTGGCCTACTACTTTTCGTTACTTTTTTTGCATTTGCCAATCACGATGCCGTCACAATCGATGATGCACAAGTTGGATCAAGCCAAAAAAATGTTTCAGAAGTCAGCAATTGGCTGCGGGAAAACGCTAAAAACAAACCGGGATTTGTGCTGATCTCTGCTGCTTCTCATGACGCTATTATCTTCTCATCAGGCCTACCCATGAAAAAATTTATTCATGAAGGAACGGGTGCCTATTGGGAAAACGCAACCACCTCCCCAGATAGGTGGGCCCACTGGATTATTGCTAGAACAAATAGCGATGATGACTCAACTTGGCGCTTAGTTAACAGTCACAACGGATTTACTTACTATAATAAGGTGGAGTCATACCCTTTTGCCGATATTTACGAACTGAAAGACCAATACCTACCTAATTTAAATACGCAGCCCATTTTGCCTAAACAAAAATGAACCCTAGGGCAAAACTTTTGATAGCAATAGCTGTGGTGCTCACAGCCTTTTTTATCTTTGCTGTCAAAAAAGCACCTATTGCAACTTTGCCCTTAAACCTCATTTCCAACGGCGCCAAAAAATTACCAGAACAGCCAAGAACTTGGCAGATTAAATCAGTCGATACCATGAAATATTCTCGAGATAACTCGGCTGCAAAATTAAACGATTCCAGCTTTGACTCTACGATTAATGAACAAATTAGTAATATTAAATCTCTGGGTGCGACCCATGTGGTTATAGCAACGCCCTACGACGAACATTTCATACCAATTATGACAAGATGGGTCGAAGCAGCTAGGGCCAATAATTTGAGTGTTTGGTTCAGAGGAAATTTTTCCGGCTGGGAAGGGTGGTTTGGTCAAAGTAAGTCACTCACCCGCCAAGAGCACGAAAAATTAATTGCGGAATTTATCCATAATCATCCTGATCTATTTAAAAATGGAGATATTTTTAGTGCTTGCCCGGAATGCGAAAATGGGGGACCAGGAGACCCAAGACAGGGGGACTTGGAAGGGTTTAGAAAATTCATGATCGAGGAACACGTCATATCCGACAAAGCCTTTTTAGATATTGGCAAAAAGGTGCAAACAAACTATGCGTCTATGAACTACGACGTAGCGTCACTGGTTATGGACAAGGACACTCTAGATTCAATGGGCAACCTGATAGTTGTCGATCATTATGTAAAAACAGCGCAAAAACTAAAACAAGATCTGCAAGCCCTGCACGAAAAAACTGGGGGCAGCATTTTTTTAGGGGAATTTGGCGCTCCAATTCCTGACATCCACGGTAAGATGTCGCCAACAGAACAATCTGAGTGGGTGGGAGATGCACTGGACCAACTAACTGGGGAAAAATACTTAATAGGCGTAAATTACTGGACATCTGTTGGCGGCTCTACAGCTATCTATTCCACAACTGGCGAAGTCAAACCGGCAGCAGATAAACTAAGAGAGTTTTTTCAAAAGAAAAATTTAAATTAGGCAATCGTTCCGCATTTTATTAAAGATTTACTACTATTTTTTGTTGTAATTAGACATTTTAAAGTGTAAAGTTAAACCAAGGAGGTTAAATGGGCATTGTAGAAATAATAATTGCAGTTCTTGTTATTGCCTGGTTAGGCGGTTTCGCGCTGCATATTGGAGGAGCATTAATTCATATTTTGCTAGTCCTTGCGCTGATCGTTCTAGTCGCAAGGTTCCTTGGACTGGATTTTTAATAACCTAATTTACTGGCGGTTCAGGGGGTAAAAACTCTTCGCCACTGGAGTCTAATTTTTTTGGGTAATCACCTGGCTTGAGCCATTCGACGTATTTGCATCCCGTGGCCTCTCGTTTTTCACTATCCCAACCGCTGGTGGAGCATTTTTTCATCTTTTTGCCGGCTGAAGTCGTGTAAAGAACCAGCTTATTGCCGCAAGCTGGGCAATCCTCTGGAAGCTCTTCTGTTGTGCCGCTTATCCATTCAACAAAATCGCACCCCTCAGCTTTTTTCAATTCCGAATTCCATTTGTTAGTTGAGCACTTTTTCATCTTCTTACCGAAGCGCGTTGTCGCCAAAACTACAGGTGAACCGCACTTAGGACACTTTTCGTCAAGTTCCTTCGGTTCGGCCACAATCCACTTAACATAGTCACAACCTTCATTTTTGTGTGTCTCCTTGTTCCAGCTGCCAGTAGAACATCTCTGAACTTGTCTACCAGTAGGGGTTTCAGTAATTGGGCCAAGCGGTGAACCGCACTTAGGACAATTTTCTTCCATGATGGATAATATACCAGGCCATATCTCCGTTTGCTATAGTCATAATCGTGGACCAACACTTAAAAGTAGAGATAAGCGCTGAAACTAAGAAAAACTCAGACGAAATTTTCGTGATAATTTTATCAGATGAAAGAGTTTTTAATTTGTTTGTGAAGTGACTTAAACAGACATTCGTTCGCGGAATTTCTGGAAGAAGTTTGGTCTGGCAAGAGGAGAT
The DNA here is from genome assembly GCA_038326365.1 of Candidatus Curtissbacteria bacterium. Classification (GTDB taxonomy): domain Bacteria; phylum Patescibacteriota; class Microgenomatia; order Curtissbacterales; family GWA2-41-24; genus JBBQJY01. The sequence goes on from JBBQJY010000035.1 coordinate 3,014, forward strand.
TGCTGTAAAACCGGCCTATTTGCACGAGCGCCACTGAGCCTTGCATTTTCCAGCTTTATATCATCTATCTTTTTTTTCAGTCTGTCGATCTCGTTTTCTGCTCCTCGAATGTGCTGATCTTTGCCAAACATTGCAAGTCCCGAAGAGATCGAGTTGGCAGTGGCAAAAATCAAAGACAAAAATACGCCAACCAGTAAAGAAAGAATAGCCACCAAATATACAGGTACAGAAGCGCCGTAGTTTAAAAACGTCAAATCCACAACTTGGTTATTTTGCAAAGCAAAGTAAGAAAATATAACTGCGAGCAGTCCTCCTAGAATTAATCCAATCATAATAATAGTCTAGGATTTTTAAAATAAAATAAGGCAGGGGCTATGTAATAAACAAGTAAGAATAAATCTCTTCTCTAACTTATTGTAATTAAGCACCTTATGTAATAATTAAGTATTAAAATGCTATAAGCTCTTGACAGAAGCTAATAAATAAGCTTAAATACTTAAGTAACTTAAGTAATATGAATATCCCAACTTACCAAAGCGAACTACTTCAGGTTAAAGCGTACAGGATTTTGCGAAATCATGTGCTTGATGCTCTTGCCAAAAGTGGTCTCTCAACCACCGAATGGGCAATCCTTGGAATTGTTTATGAAAGAAAAGATGGTATGAGATTATCTGAGCTCGCCGCCACCCTGGATGTCGAAGCCCCTTTTGTAACTGCAGTCACAAATGACCTTCAAAAGAAAGAGCTGATAGAAATTATTATTCACCCCAAGGACAGGCGGGCAAAACTACTTTTCATAACCAAGAAATCCAAGAGTTTAGTACCAAAAGTGGAAGAATCCCTAAAAAGCATGCTAAAGGAACTTCTTTCTGGCACAACAAAAGAGGACATGGATACCTATAGAAAAGTGCTCGAAACAATTGTCAAAAATAGTCAAAAAGTAAATCTGAAAGGAGGTGAAAAAAATGCATAATAAAAAAGGTATTTCAACCACAACGATCGTAACGGCAATCGTTATTGGTTTAGTTGTCGGCGGAATCGGCTTCACTCTTGTTCGAGGCAATAAGAGTTATCAAGCCAGTCCAAATAGCAGTGCCGCCGAAATGGCAGCACCTACAACAGACACCAAGGCTGCTGATCTTCGAGTGCTTTTAAATAGCCTAGACAAAGAACACATAGCTCTTGCTGCAAACGCAACCAGGAATGGTTTCGACGGCAGACCAGATTTTGAAGCAGCCGCAAAGGCGCTGGATAATAATTCAGTCGCAATCGCCGATGCTGTCGGAAGTGTTTACGGAGACCAGGCAAAAACGCAGTTTTTGGAAATATGGAGAAGTCACATAACTTTCTTCGTTAACTATACTGTTGCCGCCAAAAAAGGTGATAAGGCAGGAATGGACAAAGCCGTTAAGGATCTTGGAGGTTATGAAGACGCAATTTCCGATTTTCTTTCCCAAGCAAATCCTAACTTGCCAAGAGATGTAGTTCACCAGCTCATCTCAGATCACGTAACTGTACTTAAAAGCGCAGTAGATGCTTACGCAGCTGGCAATTACGCTCAGTCGTACACCCAGCAGCACGCAGCTGTTGAGCAAGTTAGTAAAGTTGCCGATGGGCTAGCAGGCGCCATCGTTAAACAAAAGCCTGAATTGTTTAAGTAAAAAGATATATGGAGGTCTTCGGCCGGAGACCTCTATATAATCTTATATGAATGTTTAAAAATGAAAAAATATTTACCTATAATTGCAATATCAGCATTAGTTGTCTTGGGACTGATTATTTTTGGTGTTTCAAATAAATCTAAAAAACTCCAAAACCCAATCCCGCCAACCTCTCAGCCTCAAATGCTTCAAGAGCAAAACACCATTGTCATCAAAGACTACAAGTTCAGTCCAGACACACTCACAGTCAAAAAAGGTACAACCATAAAATGGAAAAACTTGGACATTGCTAAGCACACTATAACCTCAGACAAAGAAGATATTGGTCCCAAAAGCGACTTTTTTGGACAAAATGAAGAGTATTCGTACACGTTCAATGAAATTGGAACATTTGCCTATCATTGCGAACCGCACCCATACATGAAAGCAAAAGTAGAAGTTACAGAATGAGAAAGTTAACTCCTATTATTTTGGCATTCATATTTTCTACAATGCTTGGCGCTCTTGCCGCTAACCAGTACAGCACGCAACAGGCGAAGCTAGAAAAAACATATATAATCAAGCTGATTGATAACCAAGCAAAACCAAGTGTACTCACAGTCAAACCTGGACAAACAGTTGAGTTTGATGCCTCCGACGGCAAACCTCACGATTTGGCCCAAGGCCATGGGTCTGAAATGGGGGGCTATGCGGCCGAACACGACCACACAGTCGGAGGCTTGGAGTCAGGAAAATTCAACGCAGATGAGGCTTACAGACTTAAATTTCAAGACAAAGGTACATTTGCTTTCCATGATCATCTCAACCCAAATATTTACGCAACAATAGTGGTTTATTAAAACTATCAGACTCTCAACAGGTGTTATTCAAGAAGCGTAAATTGACAAAAATATCAAATATAGTTTTAAGATGCCACCCGTTGTTTCTGGCAAGCACGCTGTGCCCGCAAACGCTGGTATCACCGTAAGCCTCTGGTCCTTGTGCAATCACGCGGTTGTAATCAGCAAGCGCTTTTTGTCTATCAACTTGAAAGTCATAGTTATAAATATCTCCTCTATTCATAAGCGCATGAGCATAATTTGGCCGAATTTCAATCGCTCGATTCAAATCTGGCAAAGCCTCACCATATTCCAGGCGCATCATATAAGTGTAGGCGCGATTGTTGTATGCCTCTGCAAAATTTGGATTAAGTTCAATAGCCTTCGAGTAATCGACAATAGCAGCATTGCAGTCGCCTAGGTCATAGTCATAATTACCTTGTTCAAAGTAGTCTTGTGCACTGTTTAGGCTTGCCGGTGGTTGATAAGTGACTTTGTGAATTCTCAAGCAGGCCGGGTTTGGTTTTGTAACTTCAGAAGCAATTGCAAGTCCTATATAAAGAATTAAAAGAATAACCGGCCCCACCAACATCCACCATTTAATTTTCCATTTAGGGCGAGAAATTTTGTAAATAAGAAGACCAAAATAAAATATACATATTACGAAGATTACAAAAAGTAATTTCACGAGGTTAGATCAAAAAGAACTACTTACTCATTGCCCTTACGCACGCAGCTTTAGTTTGGGGATCGGTAATTTGGTTACAGGCAGACGCATCTGGTTTTGTTCCACTTGTTTGATTTAAATTTTTCATCATAGCGCCCAAATCTGTAAACTTAACATCTGTCGGAACTGCAAATTTAGAGCTATCAACCGTCCAACTGGCACATTTCATGTCATATTCCTGATTCACGT
>JBBQJY010000036.1:0-6379 GCA_038326365.1 Candidatus Curtissbacteria bacterium
GGCAAAAGTAGCTCAACACATAAAATAATTTATAGAAAAGTATGGATAAAAAAATAAGCAAAGCTTCTTTGCAAGTAAAAGTTCCATTTACCAATAAAACAACGACAAAAAAAGCTCGTGAGATTTCAGTCGTGGGAGGGGACGAGGGATACCGCTTATTTGTGGAGGGCGTAAAAGAATACGCCATGATTATGCTTGATATAAAAGGATATGTAATAGGGTGGAATATAGGAGCAGAAAACCTTTTGGGATACAAGGAAAAAGATATTGTTGGCAAACACTTTTCAAGACTTTTCACCCTTGAAGATCGAAAGGCAGATAAGCCAAAGTTAGAGTTAGAACAAGCACTTGAAACAGGGACAGGTGAGGATGAAAACTGGCTTGTCAGACGCGATAAAAGCCAATTTTGGGCGAGTGGTATGTCTACGCCGCTGCGAGATAAAGCCGGAAACTTACTTGGGTTTGCCAAAATAATACGGGATTTATCAGAACGAAAAGAGCTTGAACAGCAAAAAGATGATTTTATTAGTATGGCAAGCCATGAGCTGAAAACACCCCTGACAAGCATTAAGGCATATGCCCAGATACTTCACAGACACCTTGAACAAATTAAGGAAACAAAAGGTCGTTCTCACCTTACTAAAATACAAGAGCAGATAACGAAACAAGAAAACCTGATTCACGATTTGCTTAATGTTTCCAAGATCCAATCTGGCATGGCAGATTACCAGACTGAAGAATTTAACCTTGATAGTTTAGTTAAGGCCACGTCAAAAGAGTTAGAAGCTACCGCACCAACTCACACTATTGTGGTCGAAGGGAAAACCTCCCATAAAATTAGTGCTATAAAAGAGCATATTGGGCAGGTTTTGACGAACTTTCTTACTAACGCCATAAAGTACTCACCTGAAGCCAAAAAGGTTATTGTACGGCTGTCCGAGAATAAAAAAAGTGTAACAGTCAGTGTCGAGGATTTTGGTATGGGTATTCCGAAGGAGCAGAAAAAGAAAGTCTTTGACAGATTTTATCGAAGCGAAAACGTAAAGACAAAAGGGCTGTCAGGGTATGGAATGGGCTTATACATTGCCTCACAGATAATTAAACAGTACGGAGGACAAATAAAGGTTGAGAGCATTGAAAGTAAAGGCTCAACATTTTCGTTTTCATTACCACTGACTAAACAAAAGTAATACCTGAATTGGTGGTACATCTGATAAATTAAAAAAATATGCGAGGACAGCTTTGCTCACTGAACTTTATTTTTAGACACAGCTTGAAATATAAAACCTCTTATTTAATTGTTGAAAATAAGTTCTAACGTCCGATGTCCTGCGGAGTTCAATCCGTCTTGGATATGTAACGATGTTTGTTGTGTGTGGGATTTAGTGGATACATAGAGAGTAAAAAAAATAAGAATTTGCAGGGGCAATAACAGCAGTTATTACCACCGCATTTGATATGGTGGCATTTATTGTTATTGACAATGTTTTCTATAATATCGTAAGACAACAAGTCGATAAAGTTGCAGCATTTCATAATCAAAATACGTATCACGACATGAAAGCATTGATAATAAGGATACCTGTAGCAGGAATTATTGGCGCATGCTTAGGTAGTCTTGGCGCAGGAATTCGCAGACTGAGATTTGCAAAACATTAAGTCGAGAGTCCTGACTTAAAGGTTTAATAATTGTTGGGATTGTTGCAGTTCAAAATCTGGGAACTCTATCTCATCTAACCACTTCTGCGTTCGGTAATCGTCCCATCCGGCGAGCAAAATTTGGTAGCCTCAATTTCTGCATCAAACTATATTAACTCCCGATAGGACTCGAACTATTATTGATATCCTTTAGGGAAATTTATTTTTCATATTTTCCAACAGCATATATCTTACTTAATTTATAAATTTCCTTACCTCATTCACATAGAGAAGTGATATCATAGGCGAAACGACTATATATGGATAATAAAGATGTAAAAAGTCCCATACAGGAGTTATTGACAGTCAGCAAAGCTGCTACTTTTTTGTGCGTCAGTGTCACAACAATTCGTAGATGGGCTCAGCAAGGAATCCTTAGAGGGGTGAAGCTGGGGAAGAGGGGGGACTGGCGATTTGCAAAGGAAGACTTGCTTAAAATGGTACGAACGAATGAACAATAAAGGCTGGATTACATAGATGGCAAAAATGAATAAAAAAACAATAAACAAGAAAGCCAACGCGCCTTCACAGGGTGAAGCCAAGAAATTAACAAGCGAATTACGTATAGATAATCTTGTCGATGAAGTTACATACGCACAGGACATTATTGATACTGTTCGGGAACCTTTTATCGTCCTTGATGGCACGTTCCATGTAGTAACAGCAAACGTTGCCTTCTACCGATTGTTCAAAGACACAAAAAAGAATACAGAGGGAACACTCATATATAAATTAGGCAATAATCAGTGGAATAGTCCAGAGCTACGAAAACTTCTTGAAGATGTCTTACCGAAAAAGAAGGCATTTTATGATTATGAAGTAAATCACGTTTTTCCTTCTATTGGGCAAAAAGTAATGCTCTTGAATGCACGGCGAATTGACCACAAGCAACTCATTCTTTTAGCAATTGCGGACATCACAAAGGAGAAGGAACTGGAATTATTACACGAAAGAGGCGAGAAGCGATTTCGGGCATTGATTGAAAAAAGTGCTGACGCAATAGCTCTGGTTAATCCAGACGGTAAAGTAGCATATGCAAGTCCCTCGACAAAAAGCGTGACAGGCTACAGTGTAGAGGAGTTTCAGAAGCTATCTAATCCCTTTGAACTTGCTCCTCCGGATGACAGAAAGTTGGTTACACAATTATTTGAGCAAGTTCTCAAAAAGCCGGGGAATAACGCAGAAGCAGTTTATAGAATTAAGCATAAAAACGGTTATCATATCTGGATTGAAAGTATTATGACCAACTTAACTTCTGACCCGAATGTCCATGCAGTCGTCTTAAACTACCGAGACGTGACAAAACGCAAAGAGCTTGAGACACAAAAAGATGATTTTATTGGTATTGCCAGTCATGAATTAAAAACTCCTGTTACCAGCATTAAAGCGTATACCCAGCTATTGCAAAGACAGTTTAAGCAATTTGGAAATGAAAAAGCAACCCAAAACCTTGCAAAAATGGATGCACAACTCAATAAATTAAATGCCCTTATAAGTGATTTACTGGACGTAACAAAAATTGACACTGGTAAGATTGTCTTCAATAAAGATTTATTTTATTTTGACACCTTGATATCAGACACTATTGACCAGATGCAGCTTATTTCAGAACAACATAAAATCACTGTAAAAGGAACAGTAAAAAAAGACGTCTTTGCGGATCGAGAACGAATTGGGCTTGTTTTAACCAATCTTTTAACCAATGCGGTTAAATATTCTCCTCATGCAGACAATGTAACAGCTCTTGTATCAAGAGACGGAAATGATGTAGTCGTTGGGGTGCAGGATTTTGGTATTGGCATACCCAAGGAAAGCCTTAGTAAAGTCTTTGAACGCTTCTTTCGGGTAAAGACTTCTAAAGGGGACACCTATCCGGGCCTCGGGTTAGGGTTATATATATCTGCTGAGATTATAAAACGCCATGAAGGAAAAATGTGGGTAGACAGTGAGCCTAGTAAGGGCTCAACATTCTATTTCTCTATTCCAATAATTGGCAAGCGTGAGACTAATAAACTCAAAACAGAAGATGTAGAGGATGAAATGAAGCATGAATAAAAAGAAAATCCTTATTGCAGATGATGACCCAGCGATTAAAGATGCACTAAGACAAATATTAGAAGATGAAGGGTATCGAGTTGAAACCACCGCGGACGGAAGCAGTGTGACTAAAATGCATAAGGAGCTTCCAGATCTTTTACTTTTGGATATTTGGATGTCGGGGATAGACGGGCGAGATATTTGTCGGGAGTTAAAAACCCATGAGAAAACAAAACAAATTCCTATCATCATGGTTTCGGCAAATAAAGATACTAAAGGTATTGCAAGAGAAGCAGGGGCGGATGATTTTATTGCCAAACCGTTTGAGATAGATGAACTACTTAAGAAAGTTGAACAACATCTCAGAGACTGAGTAGCAGATTTATTTGTTTCGTCGTAATTTCGGGATATTCTATATCGTCTAACCATTTCTGCGTTCGAAAATCGTCCCATCCGGCGAGCAAAAGTTGCTAGCCTCAACAATTGTATCAGACTGTATATACCCCAGATTACTTTCGAACTTCGATATATTCCATGTCTTGGAGTGGACAGAGAAATAGTTTAGTGATAGTATAATTCGTATGTCAGCACCACAAGCAGAAAGAAGAACACAAACATTTGATGTTGCGAAAAAAGTTAATGCTCTTGGATATACTAGAGTAGTAGTTATAGAACCCGGATTCCCTGAAAATGCCATGGGATGAGTGCAAGTATTTCGGAGGATGGACGTACTGTAACCATTAATAGACCTATAAAGCAACTAGCTCCACAAAATAAATAATAGTTTATATTTCTTCTCTAAAATTTTGAGTATTTAATAATACAAGTTTTACCACTATGAGGGCTATAGATAATCTCTAGAGTAACACAAGTATCTGTTGTGTGTTACATCAGTACTTCTGGATAACCTACTTCAGCTAGTTTTGCATAGAAATCGCCCCATTTGGCGGAGCAAGATTCCTGAGTCACTGTCCACAATTTCTTCTAGGTCAGCAGAACGATTTCAAGTAAGAATACTACTGGGTAATAGGCGATTTAGATTGATTTGGCAGCCTTTTCACCACAATTCTGGTATTCTGGTTCGGGAATAACTAGCCTCGAGAGTCCACAAATTCTGGTAGCAATTTCCGAAAGATTCGAGGCTAACTCCTCAAAAAGCTTACGAGACAAAGAAAACTATTTTTCGCGCATATCAAGTTATCTGGTATATCTTGGCGATACTAGAAATATTTCTTGGATTTCGCTTTACCCTTAAGGCATTAGGCGCAAATCCATTTAATGGCTTTGCAAGTCTAGTGTATGGCATAACTAATCCACTAACATTTCCCTTTCATGGAATTCTTCCCGAATACTCCTACGGTACAACAATTTTTGAGTGGGCAACTATTATTGCCGTTATCGTGTACGCCCTTCTTGCCTGGGGAATTGTGTACCTCTTCCAATTAATCAAGCCAGTTAGCCCAGAAGAAGTCTCCGAGCAAGTAGATAACCCATAAATTAGTTGTTGTACCCGCGCAGATAGAAAATTAAATAAAAAGGGACTATACTTTAAGTAGTATGGCCGAAAAAATTGTACCTAACCCAACTGTGGGAGAAGGATTATTTGCAAGTAGACTATCTAAAGTTTTAATTCCTGGACTCTTACTTGGTGGATCATCTTTTGATACACCGGCACCAACAACTCCTGATTGGCGTAGAAGAAAAATACAAGAACGAAAAAGCGAATTGGCTGTGAAAAAGCCCACGCCAGAAAAAGAAGCGCCTCTTATTGCAAAAGAATTTCCTGTACTTCAAGGGCTTTTTAGAGAAATGCCCTCACAAACAAGCCTAGACTGGAGTAAGTTCCCACAAATACTACGAGAATCGCAAACAAAAGTTGTTAAAGAAACACCTGTTGTAGAAAAGCCACCGGTTGTTGTAGAGAAAAGAAGATACTTACCCCAGCCAGTACTTCCCTCAAATCTATTATCTGAGCGGCAGCGCCGGGAAGCTGCGTACCTTGCAGGATTATCTGCCGAGGCGCGCGCAAGAAGACAAGGATATATTAACCCGCCAACTCCATATGGAGGCCCATGGCAGCCAGGCACGACTCCTATTTGGAATCCCAATGGCGGTCCCATTCAACCAGGAGCAGTGCATATATGGAACCCAAATAATCCGTTAGGAGGAGGTGTGCAAATTCGTACTCCCTTTGGTGGCCCTCAACCCGGAGCAGTCAGCCCTAGACCCCCAACGTTTGGTGGACGCTAGCTCACCCTTACTCTCTTAAGCTGATTTTGCTATAAATCTTTCCGCAGTTTCCAAACACTAAGCTACTTAGTAATATCGTCTGCGGTAGCGCCCGTACCAATGGAATGAACGGTGGAAAATAAAAACCAGCAGGAGCGCAATAATACTAATTATTGGTAGCCCATTTACCACAATAATATCAAGAGTAGAAATAACCCAAATAATTAGTAGCGCTCCGCCAACAATTCGCAATATTCTTGGCAAAAAAGACAGTAATCCAAATGCAATTAAAAGAATAAGTACTTCAAAGAGGGTGATAGTATGGTGATTAAAAACAAATAACTGGTAATTTTGTAAGGTAAATCCAGGAATTTTTACAAAACCAAGCAAAAATAACCCAACTAAAATAATTAAA
>JBBQJY010000037.1:0-5660 GCA_038326365.1 Candidatus Curtissbacteria bacterium
TTTTTAAGAACCCCGGTTTTTTCCAGCTCTAAACCACAGTTAAGAGCGGTCTGTCCTCCAAAGGAAAGCATAATGGCGTTTGGCCTTTCTTTTTGAATTACTTTTTCAACGAAGTGGGGCTCAACGGGTAGAAAATAGACCTTATCGGCAAAACCCTCGGAGGTTTGTATGGTTGCAATATTTGGGTTTATTAGAATTATTTGGTGGCCTTCTTCTTTGGTGGCTTTAATGGCTTGCGAGCCGGAGTAGTCGAATTCCCCGGCTTGTCCTATTTTTAATGCGCCTGAGCCGAGTAAAAGTATTTTCATTTAAAAAGGTTTAGATATTTATCAAATAAGAATTCCGTGTCGGTTGGGCCCGGCATTGCTTCAGGATGAAATTGGACGCTCATAAAAGGAAGTTTGTCGTGGATCATCCCTTCATTTGTGCCGTCATTTGCATTGTAAAACCAAGTTTTAAAACCGTCGGGGAGTTTTTTTTCATCGACTGCGTAGCCGTGATTTTGAGTAGTTATATAGCATCGTTTAGTGCCTCTTTCAACTGTCGGCTGGTTTTGGGCACGATGGCCAAATTTTAATTTAAATGTGTCTCCTCCTGCTGCCAGGGCAAGGAGCTGATTGCCCAAGCAAATACCAAAAGTCGGTATTTTTTTGCTTAGTGCTTTTTGAATTATTGATATTGACTCTTTGGCCATTTTTGGATCCCCTGGGCCATTGGAGATAACAAGGCCATCAAACTTGATGTTGTTTTCGAATGGGTTGTAGTTCCAAGGAAGTTCAATAACGGTCGCCCCTCTTTTTGTTAAGGAGGTAATTATGTTTCTTTTTGCGCCGCAATTTAAAAGAGCAATGTTTATTTTTTTAGAAAGTGTTGGCCTGTGTAGTATGACTTTTTCGACGGACGCTGCTGCGACTAAGTTTTTTTCATTAGGATCTTGAAGGCCAATATCTTCATTGTTTACGATGATTTTTCCAAGCATAACTCCTTTTTGCCTTAATTTTTGAGTCAAAGCTCTTGTGTCTACGTCTGCAATGGCTGGTATATGGCTTTTGATCAACCAATTTTCCAGAGTTTGTTCTTGGGCGTAGTGACTAGGTTTTTCGCAGAGCTCGCTGACAATAACCGCCTGCACTTGAATTTTATTTGATTCCCAGTCGCGCTCGTTGGGTACACCCCAGTTGCCAATAAGCGGATATGTGAAGGTCAAAATTTGTCCTCTGTAGGAGGGATCTGTAAGTGATAAATCGTAGCCGACCATTCCAGTTGCAAAAACCACTTCTCCTGAGGTTGACTTTTTGTAGCCTCTGGCTTGACCCTGGAAAATGGTTCCGTCTTCTAAAACGAGTTGCGCTTTCATTTTTGTTGTATATGGAAGGTTTTATTTACAAAAAAAAAGAAGCCAGCGGGCTTCATTTTTGCGAGAAGAACTTCTTTTTTTGACATCACTTTGTTTTCTTGGCGACTTTATTTTTTAGTCCCGCTATTGCCTGTTTTTCTTTTTTTGAAATATTTTCTTTTAAATCTATGGCCTCTTTTATTATTTCCTCTTTTTCTTCGATTAGAAGTTCTTCAGCTTCCTCTTCTTTTTTCTTTTTTATAATTGTGGCTGCCGCTACTCTGTCGTCTGAGCTCAGGCGCATAATTATGACTCCTTGAGTGTCACGCGTAAGCCTTGGTACAGACCTTAAAGTTGTTCTCATAACCTGCCCTTTTTTGGAGGTTAGAATTATACCTTCATCTTCTTTGGTAAGGATTTGTGCGGTAACGATACTACCAGTTTTTTCAGTTAGGCTGGCTGCTTTGACTCCGACGCCGCCTCTTAGCTGCATAGGCCAGGCGGAAACGGGGGTTTTTTTGCCGATACCTTTTTCGGTAATGACTAGGAGCTCTGCCTTGTCATCTTCCTTGGCAATTGCATCCATGCCGATTAGATTGTCGCCGGACTTTAATTTAATACCCCTTACCCCTTGAGTATCTCGGGCCATAGGTCGAACATCCGACTCTTTAAATCTAATTGACATACCTTTTTGAGAAGTCAACAGAACGATGTCTTCACCCTTTGTGAGGCGGGCCCAGCGTAATTGATCTCCAGAGGTGAGTTTAATGGCAATAATTCCGGAGCGACGAATGGCTTCGTAGGCAGAAATAGCGGTTTTTTTGATGACGCCTTGCATTGTGGCCATCAGTACAAAAAGAGGTTTAGCCCCATCTTTTTCTGTGTGTTTTTTAATTGGCAAAACCGACAATACTTTTTCATCTTGCCCAAGATCAATCAGATTGACAACAGCAACACCTTTTGCGACTCTTTGCGACTCGGGCAATTCGTAGACTTTTAGTTGAAATACCCGACCTTTGTCTGTAAAAAAGAGTAAATTATCATGGGTTTGGGCAACAAAAAGTTGGCTAACGACATCTTCTTCTTTGGTTGTTATTCCGGAAATACCTTTGCCGCCTCGTCTTTGGGTTCTGAAAGATGCCGGATCTTGGCGCTTAACGTACCCGCCCTCAGTAAAGGTGACAATGGTCGCCTCGTTAGGAATCAGATCTTCTTCGGAAAACTCCCCTATTTTTTGTTTGAATACTTTTGTACGTCTTTCGTTTCCAAATCTTTCTTTTAACTTTAAAAGCTCGTTTTTGGCGACCTCGAGTATTTTTTCCGGATGAGCCAATAAATCTTCAAGGTAAGCAATTTCTTCCCTGACCATGGCAAGCTCTTCTTCGATTTTTTGACGCTCGAGGGCTGCTAAACGCTTGAGCTGCATGTCCAAAATCGCAAGAGTTTGGATTTCGGTTAGCTTAAACTTTTGCATCAGGTTAATCTTGGCGTCTGTTGTGTCCTTGCTCTTTTTAATTGTTTCTATGACCTCGTCAATGTTGTCAACGGCAATTTTGAGCCCTTCTAGTATGTGTTCTCGTTTCTTGGCTTCGTCGAGTTCAAATTGACTTCTTCTGGTTATGACACTTTTTCTATGTTTAACAAACTCTTCGAGGATCATTTTAAGGGTAAGTGTTTGAGGTGTGCCCTCAACCAGAGCAACAACGTTTACAGGAAATGATTGTTGAAGAGCCGTGTGTTTGTAGAGGTTGTTGAGAACAGATTTCGGCCGAGAATCTTTTTTGAGCTCGACTACGATTCTCATTCCTTTTCTATCAGACTCGTCGCGAAGATCAGAAATGCCGTCTAATTTTTTATCTTTGACCAACTCGGCAATTCTAGTTACTAAAGTTGCTTTGTTAACCTGATAAGGAATCTCTGTAATTGTGATTTGGAATTTTCCGCCCTTGGTTTCTTCGATATCGGCTTTGCCCCGCATCATGATTTTTCCTCTGCCTGTTGCGTAGCTTGCCGTTATTTCGTTTATGTCGTAAATTTGGGCGCCTGTTGGAAAGTCTGGGCCTTTGACAAATTCCATTAATTCCTCGACTGAACTTTCAGGGTTTTTTATAAGTTGAATTGTGGCGTCGACAACCTCTCCCAAATTATGTGGTGGAATATTGGTGGCCATACCGACTGCGATACCTGAGGCGCCATTTAAAAGCAGGTTCGGTAGAGAAGCTGGCAAATAGACAGGTTCTTTTTGTGAACCATCAAAATTATCTGTGAAGTCAACTGTGTTTTTGTCCAGGTCGTATAAAAGAGTTTCAGAAATGGCAGCCATTCGTGCTTCCGTGTAACGCATAGCGGCTGGAGAATCGCCATCTACTGAGCCAAAATTTCCTTGACCGTCGACTAAGGGATGGCGCATTGCAAAATCTTGGGCCATACGAACAAGTGCGTCGTAGACGGGTATGTCACCGTGCGGGTGATATTTACCCAGGACTTCTCCGACAATTGTGGCGCTTTTTCTGTAATGCGCGCTGTGGGTTAGGCCAAGTCTTTGCATGGCGTAGATAATTCTGCGGTGAACTGGTTTTAAGCCGTCTCTGACATCGGGAAGTGCTCGAGCGACAATAACCGACATTGCGTAGTCGAGGTAGGACCTTTGCATTTCCGTCGTGATTTCAGCTTGTAAAATTCTGCCTATGTCCGCCATTTATGTTATTTTGAATTTTGCTTCTATGAGCTGGTGTAATTTAAGAGGCAGCGGTTGAGGACTTGGTGTTGTATTTGCCTTTTGAATTATTTTGGTTTTATTTTCTTCGGTAACTTCCATCCATTGGTCAAACGTGATTTGTCGAGCGTTTTCCCCTTGCGCTTGACCAACGCTAGCTAGGGTTCTTTTCGTCTCATTTTCTAAAAGATAGGCGTAAATTATGGGATTCTCCAGAGGAAAACCAGGTATTGGGGCACTATCAGTGCCCGGAAGCCTCGTTTTGGCTTTTTCGGCATTAGTGCGAACGTCAAAAGATAAGAAGACAGGGTTTGAGCCTGTCATTCGCTCGCCGTTTTGAGTTTTTAGGTACCCTATCAGGCCGCCTACCAGCTCCCCTGTTGATGTTGCGAGATCTGCCACCTCACGAATTTCGCCGTCTTCAGAGTTAATGGGAGCATCGAAGAAAGCGAACTCTTCCCTAATTCTAATGGTCTTTGGACGCTCTTTTTCGACTATTGCTGTCCCCTGCTGAACTTCTGGTCCTTTGTTATCTGTCATCAGTTTTTTTAATTTCTAGATTTTGTGGCACGAATAGTCTGATTAGGAAGAAGACGATTATAAATGTAATCGTAAAGCTTAGAATTAGAGTCGACGCATAGATAAATTTTGCTGTTATTGGCGAACAGCTATGGTTACAAGCGAGTTTAAATAGAAATGACAATTTGGCCATAATAATAGTCATGAGGGCGGTTGTCAGGGCTGATGCAAATACCAGTATTGTTTGTTTCATTAGGGTTTTTCGTTAAACATCTAAAGTCGCGTTTTTGGCGTGAGTTTGGATGAATCTTTTTCTGGGTGGGACTTCGTCTCCCATGAGCATAGAAAAAACTCGATCTGCTTCTGTGGCGTCGTCAATTGTGACTTGCTTCATTAAGCGGGTCTGGGGGTTCATAGTTGTTTCCCATAATTGTTCAGGTTTCATTTCACCAAGACCCTTATACCTTTGGATACTGACAGTCTTGCCCATTGTTTTTTCTTTAATAATTATATTTTTCTCTTCTTCATTGTAAGCATAATGAATATCACGCCCGCTGGTAATTTTATAAAGAGGAGGCATTGCAATATAAAGATATCCCTTTTCGATAATTTGTGGGATGTAGCGGAAGAAAAAAGTCAAAATCAAAGTCATAATATGCTCCCCGTCTACGTCTGCGTCGGTCATGGTTATAACTCTATGATAGCGAATTTTGTCGATGTTTATAGTGTCGCCTATCCCTGTTCCAAGGGCAATAATTAAGGTTTTGATTTCTTCGAACTCTAAAATTTTGTCGAGTCTGGCTCGCTCGGTATTGAGAATTTTGCCCTTAAGAGGCAAAATAGCTTGAAATTTGCGGTCCCTCCCCTGCTTGGCGCTGCCGCCTGCGCTTTCTCCTTCAACCAAATAAATTTCGGAGAGTGCGGGGTCCTTTTCTTGGCAGTCTGTCAGCTTTCCAGGCAAGGTCATGCCTTCAAGCGCCCCCTTTCTTAGAACTGCGTCTTTGGCAGCTCTGGCTGCCATTCGGGCTTTGGCTGCCAAAATTACTTTTTCCATAATTTTGCGGGCTTGAGGTGGATTTTCTTCTAGAT
>JBBQJY010000038.1:0-5473 GCA_038326365.1 Candidatus Curtissbacteria bacterium
TCAAGCTTATAGGAACGGTCTGTGTGGCCACGATGACAATAGTCAGAAAAAAAGACATAAGGATTAACTTTTGTCTTTTTGTAATTTCGTATGATTTAACGCGTTTAAAAAACTTCATGCAACAGCATACTCAAGCCTTTGCTTTAACTTTCTTCTTAATCGGTGCTTGCCCCAGGTTATTAAGTTTTATGTAGTGACAAATGGCAACAGCTAGCGCATCTGCAGCATCGTCAATAAATCCGCTCGTGGGCTTGGCAAGCTTGCGTTTGCCCAAATACCTCATTACATGTTTCTGAATTTCCTTTTTGTCTGCCTTTCCGGATCCGGTTATTGTCGCCTTTACATGCAACCCCTGATATTCAAATATTGGAAGCTTCTTTCCCGCCGCAGCAGACAGCACCACTCCCCTTGCCTGCCCGACAGTCATAGCAGTTCTGGAATTGACTCCAAAGAATAATTGTTCGATAGAAACACAATCAGGTTTATACAGTGTAAACAGCCTATTCATATCATTTTGGATACTATAAAGCCTCAAAGGCATTTCCATTTCTTTCGGAGTGACAACACATCCATATGCTATTAACTCAAGCTCTCTAACACCCTCTGCGCGACCATCTTTTCCATTAGCGCGAATGACACCATAACCTGTTGTTGCTGTACCTGGATCTATTCCAAAAATAATCATTTTTATTCTCTTGGTCTGGGACCATCATAACTTACATCGTCATCAACCAATCTTCTTACCGGCTTTTCTCGCAGCGCTTCCTCAACAACGTGAGCAACGATTCCCGGCGTCCGGGCAATAATAAAAATTCCTTTCCCAATTTTAGTATTAAAACCCATTTCCAAAAGTAGAGCCGCAATTATTCCATCTATATTGAGTGGTAACTTCTTTTCTACAGACAATTCTCGCTCAAGATTCAGCGCAAACTTTACATACTTTCCCCAGAAACCCAAGTCTTTGGCGATTTTTAAAAGTTCTTGTGTGCGAGGATCAACTGAATATAGTCTATGACCAAAACCGCTCATCCTCTCTCCTCTTTTTTTAAACTCAAGAGTTATAACTTTTGCGTCTTGTCCCAGATAATTTGTAAAATTTTCCATCGCTTTTTCTATTGCTCCACCATGAAATTCGCCAAACGCTAAAATTCCTGCGGCAACCGCTGCCTGAACCGGTGAACCACCACTGTAAACATTACGAGCCGCCACTATAGAGGAAGGCTCCACCCCATGGTCAATAGATATTGTCAAAATTGCATCCAACATTCTTTCACTACTTTTATCAGGCATCTTGCCCATAAGTATCAAATAAATTGTTTTTGTAAAAGAGGGAGTATCAGCAAGCTTAGTTAAGTCGTACCCATAAACATAAGGCTTGCCGTCCTTGTGAGTGGAAATTGATGTTCTATATGCCTTCGGCATTTGTATAAGTATACCTAAAATGAACTCTTAAATGGAATTTTGAATTAGCTGTGGAATATCCTCAAAGGTCTCGGCAACCATCACTCCGCAATCTTTTAAATATTGGACCTTTTCTTTCATGGAATAGTCTAAACCAACAATTGCCCCCGCATGACCAAGGGCGGTATCTTTAGGTAATTTTTCTGCAAATTTTCCTGCCATAAAAACTATCAATGGTTTGGTGAATTTACCTTCTTTTAAAAGTTTAGCCATTTCCACTTCACTGCTGCCACCAACTTCTCCAAAAGCTACAACTAACTTCGTTTGCACATCATCCTCAAACATCAAAAGCACATCAGCAAAACCTGTCCCAACTAACAAATCACCACCCACTCCAACGACTGTCGATTGTCCAAATCCTGCATTTGTGATCATAAATCCCAGCTCTGAACACATGCCACCCGACTTGGACATTACCCCAACAGATCCCTTTGTAAATGTGGTTTTTGCGTTTGGTCCACCGATTGATCCAATCTTGCCAGCCCCTGGCGAAATAGCTCCCACTGAATTCGGGCCAAGTACTTTAACATTATTTTTTTGCGCTTTATATAAAATTTTAGAAACATCCAGAACGGGCACTTTCTCGGCAAAAATATGAACCAATGGAATTTTAGCGTCTATCGCCTGATTTGCCGCAGACAGTGTTAAAAGTGGCGGTACGTTTACCATTGCAGCATCGACTAGGCCTTTTGATTTCAGCGCATGCTCGATCGAATCAAAAACTGGCACCCCAAAAACCTCTTGGCCGCCTTTACCTGGGGTTACACCTGAAACTACATTCATACCGTAATCCAAAAGTTCGCGGCAAGCTTGCATACCACTCTTGCCAGTAATCCCTTGAATTAAAATTTTTGTCCCACCGTTTACTATAATTGCCATTAAGCTTTGAACTTTCTTTTTTTAAATTGGTCTGCCAGCTCTACCATCTTTTTAGCGGCCATAGAAATAGGTGTTTCTGGCCCAAACAGGTGAATATCATATCCATCGCTTTTGGCAAATTTGGCAAGCATTTTGTAGGCTTCTTTTTGTTTCGGGCCTCCCCTTCTTATTACAATTGGGTACCCCGCTTTCGGTTTTATTTGCCGCAAACCATCGGCAAATCCTGCCAGTGTTTCGCAAATATCGGTAAAATTGGCAACCGCTCCAGCAACCAAGCAACCACTCAAACCATCCCTTGATAAAGCAATCTTTGTGAGCTTTTCGACTTTTTCTCGGGGAGGATTCCCTGAGTACTCTGTATAGTTTGCAGCTCTACCGCCAGCATCTGCCAAAGAGTCCATAACCAACAAGCTTGCTCCTCCACCGGAAGCTAAAACAGCAATATCTCCATTAAATTCGATAAACGTAGATCCCGCACTTCCCCTATAATCCTCGCTGTCGATTTTTCTAGCTGCCAGTTCTCTTTTTGTGGGTATTGCACTCGCTGATCCTTTGGCAACAATGTCCAAATCCCGTTGCCTGGCCAAACCGTTGTCATCTAAAATTAGCTTAGCGTCAAGGGCACGATAGCCCTCTTTTGTTTTGGCAATAGGATTAACTTCCACAAGCCTCGCATCACAAGCACAAAAAGCATCCCAAAGCCTGAGTAAAAAATCCATAAGAGCGCGATCTCCGGTTATTTTTTTCAAATCTGCAATGACTAGACCATTTAAAGGATTAATATCTATTCGTTTGATTTGGTAACCATCAGCTTTTGCCTCTTCAACATCTACTCCTCCTTTTTGACTAAATAGCATAAATGGGATTTTCAATACTGTGTCATAGGAAATGGACGCATAAAGCTCTTTTACTATTTCAACTTTTGCAAAAAGGCCAATGAACCGGACAGCTTCCCCTTCAAATTTCCTACCCAGCAGAGCCCGACATGACGAGTAAAGTTGTTTCGAATTTTTGCATATTACAACCCCGCCCCTTTTGCCACGTTTGCCCGAGAGCGTCTGAGCTTTAACAACAATCGGAAAGCTCAGACGCTTTATTGCCTGGTCTACCTCTTCCATGTCTTGGCAAATAACGAAAAAAGGGCTATCAATTCCAGCCCGAGTGAGAATCTTGTGACCCTCGAATTCGTAAAGTTTCACTCCGTGATTTTATCCAATTATTGCCGCTATACGCAATAATCAGCTAAAATGAAAGCATGGAAGTAGTTAAAGCGTTCGAAACCGATATAGATCAAATACTTAGACTTCAAACACAAATATATCGCGTAAAATCACATGCCCCAAATGCCAACGCTTATCTTTCTAAACAACTAAAAAATCCATTCTGCGATGTTTTAGTTGGGAAATCAGACGGTATGGTTATTGCAACAGCAACAATTTACTACATTGACGTGGCCATTCGCACCCGTCCATATGCATACTTAGAGGGTCTTGTTGTAGACGAAACCAAAAGAGGCCAAGGGATCGGAACTGAGTTTTTCAAAAAATGTATCGATGTTGCCCGGCAAAAAGCCTGTTACAAGATGGTCTTTACATCTGGGGCAAGTCGTGCAGATGCTCACGTCTTCTACGAAAAAATGGGTTTTAAAAGATGGGGTTTGGAATTTAGGATGGACATGTAACAAGCCATCCACTGAAAAACTCACCAAACTTATATGTCTCGCAATAGATTATCCGAAATATCGAAGTTTGCATAAACCTTCTGTACATCATCAAGATCTTCTATTTTCTCAACCAAGCTCAAAATTCTTCGAGCCGCTTCTTTATCTGCAATCGAGACTGTAGTTGTCGCTTTTTTAAATAGCTCTGCTGTCTGTACAACCAAACCTTTTCTTATCAGCTCATTTTTGACTTTTTCGACATCTGCTGGCTTCGTATAAATCTCAACTAAATCTCCACCATCCTCAACATCATCCGCTCCTGAATCTGCTGCAATTTCAAAAATATCGTCGAGGGTTTTGCTTCCCTTGGCAACTGTGACCAGTCCTGTATCTGCAAACATCCAAGAAACTGCACCCGGTGAGGCAAATGTTCCACCATTTTTTTCTAGTGTGCCCCGCACTTCAGGCAAAGTCCTATTTCGATTATCCGTTGCCGCCTCTATAATCAGCGCGACCTTGCTTGGCGCATATCCCTCATAAACTACTGACTCCAAAGAAACACCGCCTCCCTTACCACTACCACGATCAATTGCGCGCTGAATATTCTCTTTGGGCATATTGACTGCCCTTGCCTGATCCATTGCCAATCGCAATTTAAAATTTGAAGCAGGGTCCTCCCCGCCTCCTTCTCTAGCGGCAATCGTTATTGCATTGGCGAGTTTTGTAAACGCAGAAGATCGCCTGGCATCATTTGCGCCTTTTTGACGTTTAATTGTGCTCCACTTTGAATGTCCGCTCATTGCCTAACCACTACTTTCTTTGCTTTATCAGAAAAATTACCCTTGCTTTTAATACCTATTATCATAGTTTTAAATTGCAAATCTACCAAATCATTATATATTAGCTCGATTTTCCTGTCACGTATCCGTACTATAGGCTATAACAGCTGAAGCTAAATATGCGTATTTGAGGTCAATGTTGAACACAATTAGTGTGCACGACACCCTCTTATCGTTTCATTTTTTTCACTTATTGACGAAATTTGCAACTTTCTTTAAGTTTAATTCTTAGATTTCGATGATTACCCAAAGCAAGAACTGGCACGCAGAAACAGATCTGGATCTTCTCAGCCGTTTGGCAATAGAAGCAGCTTTAACCTCTGACTGGACAGAAGCAGCGAAGATAAATCAAAAAATTCTTACCATGGCATCCGACAACGTAGAGGCGTTGAATCGTCTGGCCAAAGCTCAAATGTGCGCAGGAGACATCGACAAATCTCAAAAAGCGTACAAAAAAGTGCTGGACATTGATCCTTATAACATCATTGCTAGAAAAAATTTAGAAAAAATTACAAAGCTTTGTGCCGGTTCAACTGCAACCAATACTAAAACAAACGGAACAACAATCAAAAATATGAACTTGGGTGGTCATATAAATCTTTCAACTGTATTTTTATTTGAACCGGGGAAAACT
>JBBQJY010000039.1:0-5394 GCA_038326365.1 Candidatus Curtissbacteria bacterium
CATGGAGCCAACAAGCGCCTTTACCTGACCAGTTTTGGGATCCTCAACAACGGCTGCCCCATTGGTAACTTTGTTTCTGGCCAAACGTGTAACTTGGTTTTTAACAGCATTTTGGGCAGCTTCCTGCCACTTTCGGCTTATAGAAGTTTTTACTTTATAGCCCGAACGGGTAATATTCTCCTCTCCGTACTTTTGTATTAGATAATCCTTAACCATTAAGGCAAAATGCGGCGCGATGGTATTTATTTCCTCTTTTTGGGGCGGTGCGAAAGTCAGTTTTTGAGATAATACTTGGTTTTTTTGACTTTCCGTTATGTCCCCGGCTTCGACCATTTTACCGAGCACAATTTCCTGTCTTCTCTTGGCGGCGTCAAGATCTCCGCTTACGGGTGATAGTGCAGATGGTGCAGGTAGAATTGCCGCAAGAATTGAAGCTTCGGCAAGATTTAGATCTTTGGCACTTTTACCAAAATATTTTTGTGCAGCGTTTTGGATTCCAAATGAACCTTCCCCAAAATAAATTGAATTCAGGTACATTTCCAAAATATCGTTTTTTGAATAGCGCCTATCTATTTCAAGCGCAAGAATAATTTCCTGATATTTACGCAGCACATTTCTGCCTGAGTTTAAAAGTGCATTTTTAACAAGTTGTTGAGTTATGGTCGAACCTCCTTGAGAAAGAGATCCTGATTTTACGTCTGTTGCAAAAGCTCGGAAAAAGCCTCGCGGCGAGAAACCCGGGTTGTTGTAAAAATCTCGGTCTTCGGAAACAATAACGGCCTGCTGAACATTTTTGGAAATATCGGAAAGTGGGACAAATTCAATGTCTTTCGGATGGTAAAAACTGAAAAACACCTGGCCCGTGTCGTCAAGGAGCTGTACACCTGCGTTGTTTCTGTTCATAATACTGGCTTTGTCCTTGAGATCACTTGCAAAATAAATATAAGTAAAAATAGGAATAAAGATTAAAACGAGTGCAGTAATTGCTCCAAAGAATTTAAAATTTCTTTTGGCTAAGATGGTTTTGAGGATTTTTTTGGCGTGATCGCGAAATTTTGACTTAAAGCCTATTGGCTGGTGGTCTGGTAAGTTAAAATGGTCCCCCGAGAGCCCCTGTTTCCTAAGTTCGTATATGGCACTTTCTGTTTCTCCCACTTATCTATTATATCTTCTTTGAAGTATTGGTGATTTAGCGGCGCTTTGTTATATACTTAGTATTCTGATGTTAAAAAAACTTCCTTGGGCATTTGTTTCTGCGATTTTCGCCTGGATACCTTTGGCATTTGTTACAACTGTCATTGCTGGCTTAGTGTACGGTACGGTGCAACAAAACTACAGACAGGGTGCGAATGATCCTCAAATTTCCGTTGCGCACGATCTTGTTAATTATCTAGAACAAGGAAATGATCCGAAAACAGCCGTTTCCCCGAGACCCATTGATATTTCTAAAAGTAGAACTCCTTTTATTATGATTTTTGACGATGCAGGTAAATCAATTATCTCTCAGGCACAACTAGACGGAAAAGCACCTGAAGTACCAAAGGGCGTTTTTGATTTTGTTCGGGCGCATGGAGAGGAAAGATTTACTTGGCAGCCAAGACATGACGCTCGCACCGCGGCTGTTGCCATGCCATTTACGAGCAATGGTCAAAAGGGATTTGTGTTGGTTGGAAGATCTTTGATTGACATTGAGAGTCGTGAATCTCGATTAACCATAATGGTAGGCCTAGCTTGGGCGGTTGCAGTTGCCGGCTCACTTCTTCTCATATTTGTATTGGATTTTGCCAGACAGATCCTTATAAGGCCCAGCAAGAAGACCTCCTCTAGGCGCTAATTTTTCAAGTATTTATCAAAAAAAGCGACAGATCTTTTCATCGCAAGCTCGAAAGCCGGTGATGAGATATTATGATTGGCCCCTTCGTAAGTATAAAACTCTACCGATTTGCCATTTTTTTCCAACTGGTCTTTAAGTTTTTGAGAAAATTCTACCGGCACTTCTTCGTCTGATGTTCCCGCGTGCAGCTGAACCGGAGCTATTATTTGGGAAACATTGTAAAAAGGATCGATTTTATTCCAGAAGTCTGGATTGACTGATGGTTGACCAAACTGTTTTAAAAGCGATTCCCTATATTGATTTCGAAAAACAAGTTCGCGCGAACTAGAAGCAAAAGGAGTTCTTCTTCGCCAATGATTGATTAGATCATCATATGAGCCGACAACCCCTCCCCAAATAACAGCAGCTTTTATATCTGGTGATACTTCTAGGCTGCGAAGAGTGATGTTACCGCCCATTGAATGGCCCCACATGCCAATTTTTGCGCCATCTGCATCTTTATAATTTTTAACCGATGAGAGCGCATTTAAAACATCTGTTGCATAAGCGGGTGAATAATAGGCGCCTTGGGGCTGTCCCTCTGACTGGCCGTTTCCACGATAATCTGGCTTGAAAACTATGTAACCGTTTCGAGCAAAAGCGTCCACATATGCTACGTAGCGTTCGGTTGTTTGGTATTGCTCTGGCGGTATGTAACCATGGTTAAAAATAACAACAGGCCAACCACTTGAGGGCTTTTGTCCTTTTGGAACAGTTAAAAGTGCATTTATTTTAAATCCTTCCGATTGATATGATGTTACGAATTGATCATAAGCTCCTGTCGGTTCCAGGTTTGTTTCTATTTGGATGTCGCTGCCCGGATAAGATTTGGTGCGCATTTGTGAAATTGACAGAGGATTTTCTACCGTATCTTTCGATAACTGCTTTAATTCATTGATATTTTTAGTAGCCTTACCTTTGCTAAGCAGGAGGGCAGTCGACAGGCCAATTAATATTAAAATGATTATGGCTAAAATAAACTTTTTCATCGAAGATTGATTATACAAAAGTTCAGTCTCAGTTGCTTCTCAGCCAATTCGGGCTATAATTTTCATCGATGCGAGCTCTAATTGTTGAAGACGAACATAAAATTGCAAATTCAATCCGTCGCGGTCTCACCCAAGAAAAATGGGCAGCAGACGTTGCATATGATGGAAACAGCGGCTACGATTTAGCTTCAAGTGAAGACTATGACCTTATTATTTTGGACGTGGCACTCCCCTATTTGTCCGGAGTCGATATTGTAAAAAAGTTGAGAGAGAGCGGCAGACATACTCCTATTTTGATTTTGACCGCAAAAGGCCAAGTTGCCGACAAAGTTGAGGGGTTAAATGTAGGAGCGGATGACTATATGACAAAACCATTTGCCTTTGAGGAACTTCTGGCGCGAATGAAAGCCCTGACTCGCAGACCTAAGGATAATTTAGGTTCGACACTCAAATACGACGGGCTAACCCTCAACACATTAACTTATGAGGTTCAAAGAGACGACAAGAATATTTCTCTTTCCAGCAGAGAATTTGCGCTACTTGAATATCTTCTGCGAAATCCTAATCGAGTGGTTTCTAAGGACCAAATAATAAATCATGTCTGGGACTATGACGCTGACGTTTTACCTAATACGGTCGAGGTGTATATGGGATATTTAAGAAATAAAATCGACAAGCCCTTCGGAAAGCGGGCTTTGATTAACACAATTAGGGGTTTTGGCTACAAGATTGGAGACTAGCTATGTTTCACTCCGCAAGACTTAAACTTACAACGTTTTATCTTTTAATCATTATGGCCATAAGTGTTCTTTTTAGTTTGGTCATTTATACCGGCATTGACCGCGAGCTCACGCGTTTTGAAAGGATGAGAGGGGAAAGGGTTGAAAGAGGCATATTGGGGGCGGTACCACCAAGGCCCAGCCTTGACCCACAACTTATCGGCGAGGCGAGAGATAGGCTGATTTTTACCCTTGTTTTGATCAACTTAGGTATTTTAATTTTGTCCGGAGCTGCCGGTTATCTGCTGGCTAGCCTGACTCTCAAACCTATTGCGGATATGGTAGATGAGCAAAATCGATTTATAACCGATGCCTCCCACGAATTGCGAACTCCACTGACATCTTTAAAAAGCGAAATTGAAGTTGCTTTGAGGGCTAAAAGTATTACTGCTAAAGAGTCCAAGGAATTGCTCGCAAGCAACTTGGAAGAAGTCAATAAGCTTCAAAATCTCTCCGACAGTCTTATTAAAATTACTCAATATCAGAAAAACGCTGAAATCACTGCACAGAAAAATTCTATAACGATTGAAAAAACCCCCATTGAAGACGTTTTGGACGCAGCAGTGAGAAAAGTCACTGTGCTTGCCAAAGGCAAAAAGATAGATATTGAGAAAAAGATAACCCAGACAGACGTCAAGGCAGAAAAAACGAGCTTGCTCGAATTGTTTGTGATACTTTTAGACAACGCGATCAAATATAGCCCTAAAGGGGGGAAAGTTCGAATCACTACGAAAAGAACAGATGGCATTATTCATGTTCTTATTACCGATAGCGGCATTGGAATAAATAAAGAAGACATGCCTTTAATTTTTAATAGATTTTATCGAGGCAACCCGAATAGACCTAAGACCAATGGTTACGGGCTTGGTCTTTCTATTGCCCAGGAGATAGCAAAAAGGCACGGAGGGACGATAAACGTTGAGAGCAAGCTTGGTCGCGGCAGTACTTTTAGTGTCGCGTTGAGAAAAGCTTAAAATTGTTAAGCTAATTCTCAGCAAGGCAAGTTAGAGTTTTACAGATATGAAGATGGAAAACAGTAAACCCATGGCTAGAAATGTTTTCAGCAAAATATACTTGTGGTGCAAAAACCATAGGCTTCTGGCAGTTGTGGTCGTTGTTATTATTTTGGCTATTTCTTTTGGGCTTAAGAATCTTTCTGCTACATCCAATAAACCAACTTATACTACGGCGAACGTTGAACGTGGTACGTTAGTTACTTCTGTCTCGGCATCTGGCCCGGTTTTGTCTTCAAATGCTGTTAATGTAACTACGACAGCAAGCGGTTTAGTGCGTGCGGTGTACGTCAAAGACGGGGACACGATCGCTGTGGGCCAAAAAATACTTGATATAACGCTCGACCCTCCCGGACAAATTAAAAACACACAAGCTTCCGCTTCCTATTTACAGGCAAAGGCAAACGTAGACAGCGCAAATTCCAATGCTTTTACCTTGCGATCAGCAAAAGACACGGCTTGGAAAAAATTCTATGATTTATCGACAAGCGCCGCATACCAAAATGCAGACGGCTCTGCTCGAGACGACATTCGAAACTCTTCTGCAGTTTTCCAATCTGCCCAAGCTGATTGGCTGGCCGCCGAGGCGAAATTTAAAGACCAGCAAACATCAATCGCTCAAGCACAAACTGCCCTCTCTGCTTCATGGCTTACACTTGCACAAACTTCTCCCACATTAACTGCTAGCAGTGCAGGGACAATTAAGAACATAGCTTTCGTGCCTGGAATGATAATTGCAG
>JBBQJY010000040.1:0-5355 GCA_038326365.1 Candidatus Curtissbacteria bacterium
ATTATTAATAATATCAGGGTAATATGTCTTGCCCGTAACATTACGGCCAAACCAGGGTCCATTAGCAGAAGGTCCAACATCTAGGTATTGATAGTCAGAAACAAAAGCATAAGCTGCAGGAACCCAAGTATAACGGATGTCAACGTTAGCTCCATTGCAAGTATTAGATCTTTTTAATGCGTTCAAGTTTGTTGCTGTAAAGGAATTGTTGTCTGCTCTGGGTTTTAAACCTCCACCCTTGGAGATTATCAAATATGCAACAGCAGCAATCGAAAGGATGATAAAGGCAAGGATGAGGAAAGTGTGAACAACGCCAGATTTAAGGGAAAACGGAATTAACTTCTTTGGCAGACTGCTCGCTCTTGCAGTTTTGTTCTTTTTCACAGGCTTTACTTAACTATTGCGCGTTCAATATATTGTTGTCAACTAACCAGTATGAGGCTAAAAAGCGAAACAGAATTGCAACACATTTAATTATGATCTTGTTTAAGTTAAAAAATTAAACCGTTTTTTGATTTTTTCGGCAATTATATTATTGGGGCTTTTTATAAGGCTCCACAAATACGCCACTTATCCACCAATCAAGGCCGAAGACGAAGTCATGTATCCGCTGGCTTTTGTAACTTTTATACAAACCAGCACTCCCTCTTCCTGGAGCAATTTTCAGTCTTACGAAAAAATAATTATTGTTAACTACACTCCGGACAAACACGAGAAAGCTTTTTCGATTGTCACACCTCGGATAGAAAAACCACCACTCTTCCCAATTTTTACTGGTTGACCAAGGTATTTATTTGGGGCCAGAGATTTGTTTTCTCTAAAACTCAACATAATTCTGCTCGTACAAGTCCTTTTAACTACTACAACAATCCTTCTGGTGTATGCAGTTGCAATGTAGTTGACAACAATAAATGTTGCGCTGTTGGCTTGGGTACTATATTCAACTATCCCGGCAATATCAATCTTTGGCCGCTTAGCCAATTTCGAAAATTTTCTAACTCCCCTTTTGTGCTGCTTACCCATTTCATTTATTTAAAAACCGGTGGTAAAAAGTTATTTCTGCTTGCCTTAGTCTTGAAATACCGCTCGCCCCTAACATTTTTTTTCTTTTACCGCATGACCGCCAAACGCTTTGCGCAGTGCAGCTACCATCCGAGCAGCAAAACTTTCGGAAACTTCTGCGTCTGTCTGAGATTTCAAACGAAACTCATATGCAGTTTTTATAACATCCACCGGCAACCCTATTCTTTCAGCTTCTTTAATCGTCCACTCTCCCTCACCACTTGCGGCAATCTCTCCAGACAATTTCGCAAGCTTCGGATCATCGCTCAGGGCATCTATCGTACGTTGCATCATAAATCCCGAAACCAAGGATCCATGATCATAAAGCTTGGCAACTTTTAAAAGATCAAGGTTGTAGGCAGACTTTTCCATAACACCGAACCCTTCGCCAATTGCTTGCATGTAGCCATATTCAATTCCATTGTGAACCATTTTTACAAAATGCCCGGCCCCACCTTCTCCAAAATATTCGTGCCCTCCATTAGGTTTTGCCAAAGAATCTAAAATCAGCAGTATCTGCTCATTTGCACTTTTATCTCCTCCAACCATAAGTGGGTAACCGGCGTTTCGGGCAATCAACCCTCCACTCACGCCAATTCCAAGAAAACGAATTCCTTGTTCACGCAAACTTTCATACCTTTTTTGTGTATCACTAAAATGTGAATTCCCACCATCTACAATAATGTCTCCTGCCTCGGCTGCACCAGCTACTTCGCCCAAGATCGTCTGGGTTGTCTCTCCAGCTGGCAGCATCAACCAAACAATTCGCTGTTTCGGAAGTTGACCTACAAGATTTGAAATAGACTCAGATGTTTTTAGATTATCTTTATATGGAGCTTGAGCAATTTGATTTTGTAAGATGGAAACTTTCTCAGGACTCCTATTCCAAACCACAACTTCATGTCCATCCTCGAGAAGTTTCTCAACCATTCGCGAGCCCATGCGCCCCAGGCCGATGAAACCTAGCTTCATTGTTTAATTAAAGCACAATATCTGTGATTAGAAAGGATTTGACTGGATCTTTTCTGTAAAAAATAGCCGGATATTTCTGCATGTCGTTTTCTCCTTCGTCCAAGATAATTCTCAATGCCTCTTTCTTTTCCTGCCCAAACATCAAGATCACAAAGTTTGTAAATTCGCCAAGAGCTTTTAAGGTAATTGTGACTCTTTTGGGAAACTTATCGTTTACAGTCTCTGCCTCAACTAAGTTTGGCGAATGGGCAGAAACGCTATTTGGAAAGATCCCGGCAGTGTGAACATTTGCACCAACCCCCATAACACCGACTCGCCGCTTGAATCGAGAAAGCAACTCGCCAATTATCTCGTTGTATCGAATTCCAGATTCTTCAAAACCTAGGCCTGTCAATATTTTCCTAGTTTCAATACAGTTTTTGTCTGCATAATCTTTTAACTTGTGCTCCAAAAATAACTTTTCGTTGCTATCTGCGTGGAACGGCTCACCATATCGCTCGTCAACAACACAAATCGCACCAGGCATAATGTCACCCGGCTGCACAATCATCTGTTGATAATTCATTGTGGTGCCCCCAGAAAGTGCGAGCAAAGTTGTCCCCTCTACTAACTTTTTGAGAATATCGTGAGCTTTAATCTGCCCTTCGTCTTTATCTTTAACTTTAATAACTTGTATCATTTTTAACTTTCCACTTCGGCCCATCAGTAGTATCCTCAACCTCAACACCCATTTTCATTAGCACTTCTCGTAATTCGTCTGACTTCCCAAAATTGCCAGCCGCCCTGGCCGCTTCGCGTTGATCAAGTAACTTCTGTGCCCCTGTCGGAAGCTTTTGTTCTTGAGTATCTGCCAACTCAAGTCCTAAAACCTCGTCCATTTTTAGAAGTTCTACCTTTGAAACCCCGGACTTTAACGCCTCGTGGAAAACAGCAACAGCTCTGGGCATATTCAAGTCATCATCAATGGCATTTCTAAATGAGCTTACTATTCGATCTTGCGAAAAATCCTTCTCTTTATAAAATGACAGATTTTGCCTAATATTATTTAAAGCATTTTTAGCGCTAGCCAAAGACTCCCAAGTGAAATTCAGCTTGCTTCTGTAATGAGCTGTCAAAAACAGATAGCGCATAGCAAGTGGCTCAAAACCTTTTTGTGCAATGTCGACCAGCGTATAGACATTCCCATCGCGCTTGGCCATTTTTGCACTATCTACCTGTAGGTGTTCACCTTCCATCCAATAGTGCACAAACTTTTTACCGGTTGCCGCTTCGCTTTGGGCAATTTCGTTTTCGTGATGAGGGAACAGTAGATCTACCCCCCCGGTATGAATATCAAATGTGTCGCCAAGCTCCAAGGTACTCATGGCCGAACATTCTATGTGCCAACCCGGCCTGCCCTCTCCAAAAGGTGCTTCCCAGCTAGGCTCACTTTCACGCTTAAATTTCCACAAAGCAAAGTCTGTCCAGTTTTCCTTGTCGTACTCATCGTCGTTAACTCTTGCCCCCTTTTTTAGATTTTTCTTGTCAAGACCAGACAACTTTCCATAGGTCGTAAACTTTTCGACAGAAAAGTAGATCCCATCATCTCCGCTGTAAGCAAATCCCGACTTCAGCAGTATTGAAATCATAGAAATCATCTGCTTCATGTATTTAGTCTCTGTTGCCCTCGGATAAGCGTTTGCAGGAATTATATTTAACTTCTTCAAATCTTCAAAAAAAGCATCAGCATATTTATTGGTTATTTCTCTGTAATTCACCTTTAAATTGTGAGCCTTTTTAATTATCTTGTCGTCAATATCTGTTAAATTCATAACATGCTTAAGCTCATATCCGTTAAAAGTTAAAACTCGCTTTAAAACATCCTCAAAAACAAACGTTCGCCAGTTACCAATATGCACGTTGTCATAAACTGTCGGGCCACAAGTATAAAGACCGACAACGTTACCAATCGGTTTAAATTCTTCAATTTTTCGGGAGTAGTAATTGTAAAGTTTAAGCGCCATTATCGAGCAATTTTATCACTATCTCATTCAGCACCATAGCTTTTGCCCGTTTCTGCGCTAGATCTGCCAATGGCATTAGTCACATCTTGTCTCTGGGCTCTTTTTGTGTTTAATTCTTCAAGCTTCTTTTCTTCCTTTTGCTGTTCACTAACTTCTTTTTTCATTTGCGCCTCACGCGCCTGCTTTGCCCGAAACTCTGTGTACATTTGCTCGACTTGCTGACCATACGCCTGATTGCTGAATTCGTCGTCTGCGAGCTTAGCCGCATCTATCTCGTCTTTAGATTGGCCTTTTAAACCTCCAAAAAGTTGTTTGAAAAATTCACTACCAAATTCCTTGAATCCCCCAACTGCCTGGTAACCAGCTTGTTTTGCATGCAAACCAATCTCTGTCCCAACATCGGCAGCTATGTCCATAACCTAATTGTAGTAAAAAATTACCACCAGAAGCAAAACTTAGGCAACCTGTTCAGTACCTGATAACTCGCCTTGCTCAATCATCGCCATTTTACGTTTCAGACTTTTTAAACCTCTATGTTGTAATACTCGAATTGCACCAGGCGTTCTACCTAAATTTTCTGCCACGGTTTCATAATCATGATCCAAAACAAATCTGTCATGTATAACCCTTCGTTGATCTCCGCTTAGCATGCTCATCGCCCGTTCCATAAACGAAAGCTCTTCGTTTGTCTCCGCGCTCGCAGAAACATCGGTCTTAGTGTCTAATATTCCATTATGAATTTGTGTGTTGTCTCTTTTTGCCCGTATATGGCTTATGCCCGCATTGTGGGCAATTCTAAGAAACCAACTTTTGATTGGCACGCCTCTATGTTCGTATCTTTCTATCGCCCTCATAGCGTTGAGTAGAGTTTGCCCGGCTAAATCTTCCGCATCGTGATGATTGCCAATCATATAGTAAATGTGTTTGTAAATGTCATGGCCATAGTGTTCAGCTAGCCTGCCAAAGTCCTCAGCATTCCCTTGAGTCGCACCAAAAACAATCCGTTTTTCCTGCTCGGGTGTTAAAGGTTCTAAGTTTGGCTTTCTCGAAAATGTGAAGGACTGATTGAGTTCGCCCCGATTTCCGCGATCATTTTCCATAGTCGCGAATTATTGCACACTTGTAGCTTATATGTCAACCTATAGTAACTACTAGGGGCTGTCTTGCTTACTGATTTCAAGTATCCCTCTTATGTGCTTAAGTTTGCGGTTATAGGTGTCTTTGCAAATTCCAAGTTTATTTGTTGTTTCCTTTCTAGAATAACCCCAAGCTCGTGCAGAAATAATTACTTTTTCTTCATCCGACAAACTATGCACTG
>JBBQJY010000041.1:0-5209 GCA_038326365.1 Candidatus Curtissbacteria bacterium
CTTGACTAGTGCTGAGGCATATTATATAAATGGTGCAAACATTGAGGTTGCCGGAGCATTTGTTCCTGGGGTTGAAAAGGCAGAGTAAATTTTAAATGACAGAATTAAGATTCAAGGTTCTAAGCTATAAATTTAAAATAAGCCCTGAGAGGTTGATTGCAGCGTTTGTGTTTGCCGTTTTGGGCCTAATTGCTTTGCAGATTCCTTTCAGTAACTTAGCCGGATCAAAAGTTAATTTTACCTTATTTGATTTATTTGCACCTGTCTCTGGGGCATTCTTGGGTGGACCACTTGGGGTTTTTGTTGTACTTTTGATGCAGCTAGTAAATATCGCACTGCATGGATTTCACATTATGGACAAGGGTGTAGTGATTAGACTTTTGCCAATCTTGTTTGGTGTCTGGTTTTTTGCAAAGCGCGATAGGTTTTCCCTTCTGATTCCTCTTCTTGCCATTGTTAGCTTTAACCTTAACCCAATAGGTCGTAGTGTTTGGTATTTTAGTTTGTTTTGGCTTATTCCATATGCCATGTACCCGATTGTCAAAAAGTCTCTGGTTGCTCGCAGTCTGGCCTCTGTTTTTATTGCACATTCTGTCGGGGGCGCTATTTGGATTTGGGCCTTTAGTTTACCTGCCGTCGTTTGGAAGGGATTAGTACCGGTGGTTGCTCTTGAGCGCTCTATTATGGCACTTGGCATTTGTGCAAGCTACGTCCTGGTTAACAATTTAGTTGTTATTTTGAGGTCAAAAAACTTTTCTGTAAAATCAATTGTGGTTGACAAGAAATATTTATGGCGTTGATTCTCAATCTAAATTATTACTTTTTTTAAAATTTTTAATATAGACCCGGGTGTTACAATTAGCATATGAATCTTTTGAGAGCAATTGATCGCATATTTCCCCCCAAAATTGCATACGCCCACTGTGATATTCCGTGCGGAATATATGAGTCGGACGGAGCAACGCTTGCTGCTCACACCGTGCACAGGATGGTTGAGATAATTGATGCTTTGCCCAAAGATGGCGGGACAGTTAAGGACAGGAACAACTTTGCAAGATGTGTAAGGGTTAAAGACGAACATGCTGCAAAATGCAAACATGAGCTTTTTACTCTGTGGGCAGATTTTTTCAAAGAGGAACATTTAGAGAAATTCCCAGACCTTCACGATAAGTTTTGGAAGGCAATAAAACTTTGTTCGAAAAATAAGCATGAAGTAAGCATGGAAGATGCTAAGGCTCTTGAGGCAGCGGTTGCACAAATAGCTGAAATGTTTAAAGAGGTTCGAGTTGAGAGTAAAGAGGATCTTGGAGATACAGTTTCGGACTCTTTTGCTTCCCCTAAGCAAAAAATACTAGGTGCGAGTTAATTAAATTCCCAATTTCGAGATTTGTTGTGAGTGACAGAAGTATGATGCCGAATTTTCTGGCAAATGACCATGTTTTGGTTTTGCGCACAAACAAATTGCAAAAAGGAAGCGTGATAGTTTTTGAATATACCGGTAAGTTTCTAATTAAGCGAGTTAAAAAAATAAATGCAGGCGCAGTTATTGCTGTATCGGACAACAAAAAACTGGCCAAACGAGAATATATGGTACCCCTGAACAAAATTGTCGGTAGAGTTTTTTTGAAGTACTAGCCTATGCTATTGAATAGCAAGCGAGCTTAATGCTAAGGTAAATTTATGCCTGCAGTTAGCGGATCTCGAAGACATGAGTTTTACAAGTCTTTTGAGGCAAAGGCATTGCGCGGCAGGCCATTTTTAATTAGATTTTCGGATGAGTTGACCGGCATATTTGGCTCACCAGTTCTTCTGGTTTTGCACGCATTCTTTTTCGTTATTTGGATTTTAATCAACACGGGTTCGGTTGCGGCAATTGCACCTTTTGACCCGTTTCCGTTTGGGTTTTTAACTATGGTTGTTTCACTGGAGGCAATCTTTTTGTCGATTTTTGTATTAGTTTCTCAAAATAGAAGTTCTTACATTGATTCCCTTAGAGAAGAACTTCATTTACAGGTAAACCTGATAGCTGAAGAAGAGATTACAAAAGTTCTTAAGGTGCTATCTGAGATTCGCAAGAAAGTTGGAATTGAGGAACTAGACCCGGAACTTGAGACTATGCTCAAGCGCATAGATACCAATTACATTGAGAAGTCATTGATGGAACAAATGGCAGAAGCAAACACTCCCCTTTCTCGAGACATTGCCAGTAGTTTAGCTCATGAATTTCCAGAAATTGTTACAAATAACTTTTTAACCAAAGCGTTCGAATCAATAAATACTCCGGAAAACAAGCCTCTTAGAAAAGCTAAAAAGTCTGTGCTAAAATAGCCTCACAATTTATTATGAAGGTTAAAAATAAGAGTATTCGTGGGCTTCTCGCTAAATATCAAGAAATCTCTAAAATTGGTAGTATTGAGGCACTACTTTCGTGGGACCTCAATGTTAATTTGCCGCCCAAAGCTGCCCATTTTCGTGGCGAGCAGATTTCTTATTTATCCGCAAAAATTGTAGATATATTTTTAGACGGCGAATTTAAGAAACTTCTTGATGAGGCTAATTTGGCAGCCAATCTTTTGCCTGAGGAGGCTGCCATTGTGCGTAATTTGAATAAGGCGAGTGAGTTTTATCACAAAGTGCCTAAGGAAATAATTTTGGAGCTGTCTCGGACAACTTCTGAGGCATATGTCAGTTGGGATAGCGCGAAGAAAAATGATAAGTTCGGGGAATTCTTGCCGAGTCTTAAAAAGATCACCGAGCTTGAGAAAATTATTGCGGGTCACATTGGTTTTAAAAAGAACCCAATGGACGCTCTTTTGGACATGCATGAACCTGGACTGACTGCCGAATTTTGCCGAGATAACATTGTAAGCTTGCAACCGAAAATAACAGAATTAGTAAAAAAGATTCAAAAAAGCAAAGGTTACGTGCCAAAATCTGATTTAGTTAATTCCGAAAAGACTTATCCCATGGAGGCACAAAAACAGCTTGCCAATTTTATTGCTGGGAAAATGGGTTATGACCTTGCTGCTGGCAGGATAGACGTGAGTTCACATCCATTTACGATTGATATAGGAAGGCAAGATGTGAGAATTACAAACATGTACAAAGATGCTGATTTTCGGGATTCATTTACTTCTACTATGCATGAAACGGGTCATGCTTTATACGAGCAAAATATCAATGAAGACTATACCGGGACTCCTCTGGCAGGGGGTGTCTCTTTTGGAATGCATGAGGCTCTGTCGCGTTTTTGGGAGAACTTGATCGGCAGGAATCCTGCTTTTTTGAAATTCATGGCGCCAATATTTTCTGCTTTTTATGGTGAACAATTAAGGGGAACTAGCCAAGAAGCCCTCGTGCGGGTTTTTAATTTAGTTGCACCAAGTTTTGTGAGAATTGAGGCTGATGAGGTTACTTACACGCTGCATATTATCCTACGTTTTGAACTTGAGGATGAAATTATGAATGGTAAATTAAAAGTAGCTGATTTACCTGAGGCATGGAGAGCAAAAATGAAAAAATACTTGGGAATTGTGCCGCCTACAGATCGCGAAGGTGTTTTGCAAGACATGCACTGGTCTGGAGGTTCATTTGGCTACTTCCCTGCCTATGCGCTTGGCAATCTGTATGGCGCGCAAATCTATTACAAAATGAAAGAGACAATCAATGTAGAAAAATCCTTAGAGCAAGGACATTTGGCTGATATTTTATACTGGCTGAATGAAAAAGTGCATAAGTATGGAAGCTTATATTGGCCAGATGAGCTTATAAAAAAATCTACGGGAAAAAGCTTAGATTCAAGTTATTTCGTGAAGTATTTAGAAGAAAAATACGGGCTGTTATACAAAATCTGATATTGTTAAGTAGTGCTTCTAATTTTATCTGAGTTAATTTCTCGCGTTTTTGACTTCCCCACTTGGGGGGTCGTTGGACTTTTTCTGGCCGTTTTTCATACTGGGCTTGTTGTTAGTCAGATCTTGGTTCTGGCGCCACTATTGTTTATTTGGGATATTCTTCTGCCAATTATCTGGTTTTTTATACTAATTAAAAAACACGAAGTAAGTGACATTGATATAACAAAGCGGGAAGAAAGAAGTTTTGTATTAGGTCCTGCAGCTTTAATCTTTTTAAGTTCATCTATTTTTGTATATTTTTTAGGTAGTTATAAGTTTTTTGTTCTTGCTTTTTGCGCTTTTTTGATTGCTTTTAGCCTGTTTTTGATATCTTTGATGTGGAAGATAAGTGGACACATGCTTATTAATTCTAGTTTTATTATTGCAATCAACTACCTATTTGACTGGAAATATCTTTGGTTGCTCGCGATTTTGCCCTTTGTTGCTTTGGCGCGACTTTATATGAAAAAACATACCCCAGCTCAATTAATAGCCGGTACATTTTTGGGCATTTTAGAACCACTCTTGGTTTTAAAAATTTTTAATCTAATTTAGAAATTAAAAATAAATCTTTGGAAATACTCTTACCAAAATAGGGAATCTATAAAAGTTCGGTTTATTTTGGTCGCATACTGAGATTATAATGGAAGGTTTTTACTCACGTATTTGACGCTTGCATATTATAGGCCGGTTGCGTAAAATACCCAAATGGTTTTAAAAAAGTGTATCAATATTTTTTAGTAAAGAGTTTAGGGGCAGCGCCACGTGTCTTCCTGGGTATGAAAAGTTTAGAGTTGATACTGAAGATTGCAATCGGCGTCCAAAACTTAAAACTGGCGGGAATCGAGGAAGTTTTGCGGATAGAGAACAGCACTTTTGCATAAAGATTAAACTTTTGCGAAGACAAAATTAACCTAGTAGGATTTATGGAAAGGAAGTGTGCTAACACAAAAATATTTAATGATTCTGGTGGACGCTCCCCTTGTCCCGATATATTCTTTGACAAATTTTTCGTTGAAGGTGGAAACTGCGTTAAATGTCCAAAGTTTCGCAGAAATTCAAGTAACATGGCGATGTACATCGAAGAAACGCCGATAGATTTTAAACCAAGAAGTAGAATTTTACGTCAGCGCAAAACCAAAAGAGATTAAGTTTACCGCTCTTTTTTTCAGGATCAGTCGATCTGTTTGATTCAAATAACTTAGCTATTGTCACTGTGATTTGATAAAATTTAATTAATCTTTGCGGGATCGTCTAATGGTAGGACAGTAGCCTTTGGAGCTGCTTATCTAGGTTCGAATCCTAGTCCCGCAGCT
>JBBQJY010000042.1:0-4808 GCA_038326365.1 Candidatus Curtissbacteria bacterium
TGTTGGATTACCAAGCACATCCTTAACAACCTTAAGAGCCGTAATAATTGGGATGCCGGTACCGATTAAAAGACCAAGCGTTCTTGTAAATTCAGCCAAAATCAAAGTTTTTCGGATTTTTCCCCAAATTGGCAAAGCCAAAACAACCCTAGAAACCAAATCCGCTCCGCCCGGAGTTGCCGCAAAAGCTCTAAAACCAAACACAAAACCTGCAATTATAATAATGCAGAGCCACCAAAAACTTCGCAAAAAGTTAGAAACACCAATTAATATTCTGGTCATGAGAGGAAGTTGAGTGCCAATTTCAGTATACAAACTGGTCAGCTTTGGAATTACAAAAATCATCATAAGAGTCATTACAACCACCATTACAATTACAACTATTGCCGGGTAAACAAATGCACCCTTCGTTTTACTTTTAAAGTCGCGTTCTTTTTCCATGGTGTCAGCCAACTTCAAAAGGACCTTGTCCAATACTCCTCCTGTTTCTCCAGCCTCAATAAGCTTTATGAAAATAGTGTCAAATATTTTTGGATGAGCAGCCATCGCTTGAGAAAGTGACAACCCTCCTTCAACATCAGAAACAATCGCAGAAAGCGCTTTTGAAAAAGTTACACTTTTAGTTTGTTTTTGCATGATTACCAGTGCATCAGTAAGCGGAAGCCCGGCAGAGATCATTGTGGAAAGCTGACGGGTAAAACCAACAAGTTCAGTGTAGGAAACACCGCCTCCGATGTTAAAACCACTAAAACCTTTGCTATTGCTCTTCTTTTTTATTTCAAGTGGAATCAGACCCTCTTGTTGCAGAATTTTAACCAGAGACGCTTCGTCTATCGATTCAACGTCTCCAGTAGCTACTTTGCCTTCGGAATCTTTGGCAAGATATTTAAAAAGTGGCATATTTTAGAACAGGGTACAAACTCATGCCGAATTAACCCCCGAGCCGATAAGACGCTCGAGTTCTTTAGGTCGTAAAGAATATGTTTTAGCCGTTTCCAGGGAAATTCGCCCAGCACGAACCAAATAGGCGAGTGAGGCGTCAAAAAGTACCATTCCTTGCTCTCCGGACATCTGGATAATGTTGTCTATCTGGTGGCTCTTGCCATCCCGAATGGCAGTCTGAACAGCATTTGAAGTCAAAAGTATTTCGCAAACTGGCAACCTACCACCACCAATGGCCGGGACCAGCCTTACAGAAACAATGCCAGCAATTGTTGAGGCAAGCTGCATCCTAACCTGTGACTGTTGGTTTTCTGGAAATACATCGATTATTCTGTCAACCGACTGTGAGGCTGAATTGGTGTGCAATGTAGCAAAAACCAAGTGGCCGGTCTCAGCAACTGTAATGGCCGAGGCAATTGTCTCAAAGTCTCGCATCTCTCCGACCAAGACAACATCGGGGTCTTCGCGAAGCGCTGACCGAAGAGCAATGTCCCAAGAGTGCGTATCCAAGTGCATTTCCCTCTGAGATACTAGAGCCTTGCCCTTGGGATAAACGTACTCAATTGGGTCTTCGATTGTTAAAATATGCAAGGGCTTACTTTGATTTATTTCGTTAATCATCGAAGCAATGGCTGTGGATTTTCCATGCCCCGTCGGCCCAGTTACCAGGATAAAACCCTGCTTCATTTCAGTAAAATTGTGCAGAATTCCAGGCAAATTCAACTCCTCCACAGATTTAATCTTATTGGGAATAAGCCGCAAAGCCGCCGAGATGTAACCTTTTTGGTAATAAGCGTTTACTCGAAATCTGGCAACCTCGCCAAGCGCAAAAGAAAAATCAATTTCTTTGTTGACCGTAAACATCTCCTTCTGCTCATTGCTCAGAAGCTCAAAAACTAACACTTCAGCCTCGTCGGGCGAAAGTACAGAAGAGGTTACTGTAATAAGCTGTCCGTCAATCCTGACCATAGGCGGCTGACCTGTCACCAAATGAAGGTCACTCGCTTCTTTTTTTACAACTACTTCCAATAATTCTTGAATTCCCATAAAACTATTTATTCTTGAGCTACTCGCAATACCTCTTCTATAGTTGTTATTCCTTCAATAACTTTTAAATACCCATCTTGTTTCATTGTAATCATACCGTCAGAAATTGCTTGATTTTCAATTGTTTGTGCCGTTTCACGAACTAAAATTAACCTAGAGATTTTCTCCGTTATCTGCAAAACCTCAAAGACGCCCACCCGACCTTGATATCCTGTCTTGTTGCATTCCGTGCAACCCTTACCCTCAAAAAGGGTAATTTTCCCTTGGTTAAAATCATACAAATTGCCTAAAACTTTTTTGAGCTCCGCCATAACTTCACCGGAAGTTGCAGCCGCCTGAACCTTGCAAGACGGGCATATCATCCGAACAACACGCTGTCCAACTGAACAAGTGACAGTCGAAGCAATCAGATAAGGCTCCGCTTTCATATCCAAGAGTCTTGGTAGTGCTCCAGCAGAACTATTGGTGTGTAGTGTCGAAAAAACCAAATGGCCAGTTAAAGACGCCTGAATTGCAAGATCTGCTGTTTCCGCATCCCGAATTTCTCCGACCATAATAATATTGGGGTCTTGCCTCAAAAAAGATCGCAATCCGGAGGCAAACGTCAAACCTGCTTGCGGATTAACCTGCACCTGGTTAACACCTGGGATCTGATACTCAATTGGGTCCTCAAGAGTCACAATGTTAACAGCCGACGAGTTGATTTTGGATAAAATCGAATAAAGCGTTGTCGTTTTTCCTGACCCCGTTGGACCAGTTATCAATATGATGCCGTGAGGTCTTGCAATCGAGTCTTGCAGGTGCTGCAGTGCCTTGCCGCGCAAACCCAAATCCGGCAATGTTGGCACCCCACCGGTCTTCTTGAGAAGCCTCATAACCACTTTTTCTCCGTGCGCGGTCGGCAAAGTTGACAACCTTAAGTCCAAGTCTTCCTGACCTATTTTAAAGTTGAAGCGGGCATCCTGCGGAATCCTTTTCTCGTCAATTTTCATATTACCCAAAATTTTAATTCTAGAGACAATCGCATCGTGGATTTTTTTGGGCAAAACCAGCTTCTCCTGCAAAATTCCGTCGATTCGGTATCTAACCCTAGTCTCATTTTCTAAGGGTTCAATGTGAATGTCCGAAGCTTTTATTTTAATTCCATACTCCAAAAGAGTAGAGACAATCCTGGCAACAGGCGCTTCACCCAAAACAGTCGTAACTTCCATTCGCTGCAGGGGAGTTCGCGAAACTCCTGGCGCAGCTTCTTTTAGAGCTTCTGTTACTTCACTTGATAGGCCGCGATTGTATTGGTCGGCAATCGCACGATTGATTGACTCGGCTGTAGCCAAAGACGGACGAACTGTAAAACCGCTCTTTTTTTCCAAAAATTCAATTGTTTGCAAGTCCAGGGGATCAACCATGGCAACCAGCAAGGTGTCCTGATCTTTTCCAATGGGAATGACTGTAAATCTTTTGGCCACCTCCTCAGGTATATAATTTAAAATCTCCGGGGAAAGAGGCTGAACGTCTGGTTGGGCATAACTAACGCCAATCACTTCTGCCTTTGCTTGCATCAGCTTCTCAGGAGGTATCCAGTTCATTTGGGCAATAATTTTTTCGGGGGTTTCTTGCCTTCGCCTGGCCTCGCTTTTTACAAAATTTACCTGCTCAGCGGTCAGTGCTCCCCAGGATGCTAAAATATCCTCAAGAGATCGCGCGGCATCATTCTCAGGTTTAATAAAAGGAATCTGGGCAGTATCTGTCATGACACAATTTGCTAGTGCTTAATTCAATAATAGCAAAAAACGAACCAAAAATGGAAATATCTAAAAAAAACCAAAAACAATTCCAAAGTTATGTCTTAGTTGGAGAAAAAATAGACACAGAGCGCGAACTCACCTCAATGCTAATGGCTCTAGGAATCAACCCAGAAAAACAATTACTGGACATAACTAGAATCGCGCCTGAAAAAAAGACCATTTCAATTTCTAAAGTAAGAGATTTAAAAAGAAATATCTTTCAAAAGCCTCTTAAGCTTAAGCACAAAATTATAATAATAGAAGAAGCCGATTGCCTGACACCTGAAGCTCAAAATGCTCTGCTAAAAATCTTCGAAGAACCTCCGACCCATGCAATTATCATCCTAAACGCAAGAA
This sequence comes from Candidatus Curtissbacteria bacterium, assembly GCA_038326365.1. GTDB lineage: Bacteria > Patescibacteriota > Microgenomatia > Curtissbacterales > GWA2-41-24 > JBBQJY01. The sequence continues at coordinate 4,131 of JBBQJY010000042.1, forward strand.
ACCCCAAAAATATCTTGCCCACAATCATCTCTCGAGCAGTAATTCGCAGCCTTTCGAGCCAGAAGGAGCCAGGAGAAACCCAAATACCTGTCAGCTTCAAAGAAGCTTTTCTGGGTCTAAACGAAATTGAGGATCCAAATGCTTATATTGACCGTCTACTGGCAGATTATTTTGATAAGCTTAAAAAGCAAGTAAAGCAAGGACAAGCCGTGGAACAGCACCTGCAGGTAATTGAGAAGATCAAGCAAGCCAAACTAATGCTCGAAGCAAACGTCAACCCTAAGCACGTTATTGCCGACATCCTTCTTTATATAGAAGAACATAAAAATTCAGCTTCAAGTAACCTTGCATAGGCTCTCGCGCTTTGCTAGAATAAAACGAATGGTTTTGAGACCCATCAACTATTCCAGATTCCTCATTAATTTTAATTTTACTGACCCCCAAAATTGTCAGGTGCCAACTATTTTATGAACGACATTCCCAAAAACACAGCCTCGTACACGGCCAAAGACATACAAATTCTCGAAGGCTTAGAGCCCGTTCGAAAACGACCGGGAATGTACATTGGCTCAACCGACATCAACGGATTGCATGAGCTGGTAAAGGAAATTATCGACAACTCGGTTGACGAGGCCCTAGCAGGTTATGCCAAGAATGTTTGGATAGTAATAGGCGAAG
>JBBQJY010000043.1:0-4544 GCA_038326365.1 Candidatus Curtissbacteria bacterium
CCCCGTCATCCTTGATCCGCTTTAGTATTTGGTCTTTAACGTCTTTTGTTACACTAGGCATTCCTCTGGGCATGTTTGTTTTCCTTTCATACCATCATTATACCGGAAGGAATGAGCTTACAGGATTTGGGGTACCCTCCAATTTTTGGATCGTGATGGTACAGTAATCGTAGACCCACTTGACGAAAGAGTAGATAGGGAAGATAAAATTCAACTATTTAACGATAGCATTGAAAGTCTTAAATATCTTGATGATCATAATTTTGCAGTTATTTTTATAACCAATCAAGCAGGAATAGCAGAAGGCAAGATTACAATAGAAGATTTTGAACGTATTAATACTAAAGTACAAGAATTACTTTCACCCAGCGGTGTAAAAATATTAAAAACTGTTATATGTCCCCATATTGATAAAGACAAGTGTGATTGCCGGAAACCAAAACCTAAAATGATACTTGAGGCAGCCGAAGAATTTGGGATAGTTTTAGCAAACTCATATATGGTTGGAGATCATGTATCTGATATTGAAGCTGGTATCAATGCTGGAACAAAGACCGTTTTAGTTCAAACAGCCACAAATGAGAAAGTTACAGCTGAACAAGCAACTTTTACTGCCCATGATTTACTAAGTGCTGTTAAATACATTGTTAGTAATTCATAACATCTATTCTATCTGCTCTAGGAGCGTCGTACTAACGAATGTTCCAGCCCTGTCCCATAGCTCCAGCCAACTCGTGCTAGCACGAGGAGGGTGGCGGGTTATTGTGTAAGGTTTTGATTCCGCCGATTGGCGGTTTTTTGTTATAATTACCCAATGCAAACAAAACCTTTTAAAACAATCAAACCAAAACAATCGAAAGTAATCCGGGGTTACACAATCAAGTTCCATGCAAACGGGGAAACAATGTGGTCTAAAGGTAAGGTAAAGAATAGGAATCCGAATGGTTATTGGGAATGGTATCGAATTGATGGCACACTTAAGAGATCTGGCTACTTCAATAGCGGGACCCCTGTCGGGAAATGGACGACTTACGATGCAAAGGGTAAGGTGTATAAAGTATCAGATAAAGGATAACTTAAGTGTGCGCACGAGATGCATCATTTTTGAACGTGGTATAATAAATTTATGAAAACAATTACACCTAATCTATGGTTTGATGGAAATGCTAAAGAGGCGGTCGATTTTTACCTTTCGGTGTTTCCGAACAGTAAAGTAATCTCGACGGTTTACTACCCCAAAAGTGCCGAGGAAGGTTTGGCCGACTTCCAACTTAACATGGCGGGCAAAGTCTTATTAATTGAGTTTGAACTCACTGGCAACCAATTTGTAGCTATCAACGCTGGTCCGGAGTTTAAATTCAACGAATCGGTATCTTTTTCAATTCCATGCGAAGATCAAGAAGAGATTGATTACTACTGGGAAAAGCTTTCAAATGTTCCAGAATCGGAACAATGTGGTTGGTGCAAGGACAAATATGGTCTAAGCTGGCAAGTTGTGCCTAAAAACATGGAAGAGCTAATGAAAAAGCCCAATGCCTACATCAACATGATGAAGATGCATAAAATTGTAATTAAAGATTTTTAAATAGCATTACCATGGATCAACAATGGGATTTTAGCGAATTGAGTGCTCTTTTTCTGAACGCTACTTTAAAGAGGAGTCCGGAAAAAAGCAATACGGAAGGACTGATTAAAGTCAGTTCCTTAATTATGGAAAAGCATGGGGTCAAAACGGAAGTAATCCGTCCGATAGACGAAGATTTAGCGATTGGCGTGTACCCCGATATGCGCGAGCATGGCTGGGATTCGGACGCATGGCCAGAGTTATATAAAAAAGTGTTAGCCGCCGATATTTTAATTTTATGCGGCCCGATATGGCTCGGTGATAACAGTTCTGTAATGAAACAAACAATAGAAAGACTTTATGGCAATTCTTCTTTGCTTAACGAGAACGGACAGTATGCATATTACGGCAAGGTTGGCGGATGCATAATTACCGGAAATGAGGATGGGATAAAGCATTGCGCCATGAATGTTTTATATAGTTTACAGCATCTAGGATACAGCATACCGCCTCAGGCAGACGCTGGCTGGATTGGTGAAGCCGGACCAGGACCGAGTTATCTTGACCCGGATTCAGGAGGTCGGGAAAATGATTTTACAAATCGCAATACTACATTTATGACCTGGAACTTAATGCATTTGGCCAAAATGTTGAAAGCCAATGGAGGAATTCCGGCATACGGCAACCAAAGATCTAAATGGGATGCGGGATCACGGTTTGACTTTGAAAACCCCGAATACCGTTGATACCCGACATCTCATTGAAACGATAGTTCCGACCGAAGGTGCTAAAAGAGTTCGCCGAATATGTGGTTTTTTGTTATAGTGGATTTATGAAACTTATAATATTGTATGGTGCTCCAGCAACTGGTAAATATACCGTAGGTAAGGAGCTGGCCAAGAAAACTAATCTTAAATTTTTTCACAATCACCTAAGTATTGATGTGGCAAAATCTATCTTCTCTTTTGGGGAACCGGGACTTTTTGAATTGAGCGATAGTATTAGACTAGATGTTTTTGAAGAAGCCGCGAAGCAAAATGTTGAAGGAATAATTTTTACTTTTGTTTTTAGGAAAATAAATGATCATGTTTTCGTGCAATCAATAACTGATACTGCAAAGAGATGTGATATTGAACTACAGTTCATTCAATTGTATTGTGATAAGGCAGAATTGATAAAACGGGTTGAAAGTCAACACAGAAAAGAAATGAAAAAACTTACTAATCCAGATGAACTTCTTAAGATGTTAGAAGAAGGAGAGTTTCAATCCTCAATTTCTGATGTTGAAAGTATTATGGTTGATAGCACACATTTAACCATTGAAGAAACTGTGGAGAAGGTTTTTAATCTTATTCAATAGACCCCGCGCTAAAAGCATCGCTGTGGTAAAATAACCGAAAAGTATGAAATCGAAAAAACAAATTGTCCCGGAACAGGATGTAGCATACAGACTATTGGTGGAGAACCTCCAAGACTATGCTATTTTTCTGATGGACGCAAAAGGCTACATTACGACCTGGAATAAAGGAGCAGAGCGACAATTTGGATATAAAGAAAAGGAGATAATAGGTAAAAACTTTTCTATTATTTTTACAAAAGAAGACCAAAAATTAGGACTTCCGAACAAAGAACTAATGCAAGCCAAAAAGACTGGGCGAGCAGACGATGAACGTCAGCATGTGAGTAAAAATGGTAAAGTTTTTTGGTGTAGTGGTATGGTCGTTAAGTTTGCAGATAAAACCGGCAAATTCATTGGTATGAGTAAAATTGTACGGGATATTAGTGAACGGAAAAAAGCCGAAGAAACCATTCATCACCAAGCTATGCATGACACACTAACAGGATTGGCAAACCGGAGGCTGATGTTTGAACAACTGGCGTTAGCTATTACCGCTGTTAAAAAGAACAAAGAAGTTATTGCCCTAGCAGTTGTTGATTTAGATAAATTCAAGGAAGTGAACGCCACGCAGGGACACGGCACAGGTGATTTGCTTTTGCAAGAGGTCGCCGTAAAATTAGCAGGAAATGTTAGACAGGAAGATACTGTGGCTCGGTTCGGCGGCGATGAATTTGTTATAATATTACGGAGTATTAAAAACGAGACCCAAGCAAAAAAGGTAGTTGGAAAAATACTCAAATCACTCCAACCTTCGTACAATATCAATAATAAAAAGCTCTATACCAAAGCTAGTATTGGTGTAGCTCTATGCCCCCAAGATGGTAAGGACATGACTAATTTAATGAAACATGCTGACATTGCTTTATACGAAGCCAAAGCGACAGGCGGTAATTGTTATAAGTTTTACGAGGGCACCAATAAATCTCGTTAAATAACTTCCTCAACTCCGATATTATCATCCGAGTCCATTGCTAAAACAATAGCTTCCACGAGTTGCATAGGGTCAGTCGAATCGTCATAACTCACGTTATTATCGTCTGCTACTTGATGTAACTGTTCCAGATCTTCTGGGGTGCCGCTGAGCGCCATCTTCTTTAGCTGCTCAAAATTTAGCTGGCTCATATGATTGGGGTTTCGTTATTTTTAGAATTCTCTTCCCGCACTACTACAATTGTACATTTGGTAACTAGGGCTGCTAACGCCCCTACCGCAGCAATTACTGGAGCAAAAATTAGTGTGGCTGCACCAACGCCTGCACCTACATTCATGGGCACTTCAATTAAAGTGTGCCCTGCTTCGTTTTTGATAATTATTTTACGAGCCCGGCCCTCTTTAATTAAAGCTTTGACTTTGGTTAACACCTCCTCACCACTGACTTTAAACTCTTCGGTAAATTCTTTTGGCATAGAGGTGTGATTTAAGAAAAAAAATTGTATTACTTCTTTAGCTTTCTCTTGATATTTAATCTTGGATGCAAGCTAGGCGCGCTCTATACAGACGTAATAATTGGGAGTACTATTTATATATAGTTTATAAATAAGTAATGAAATAAATATTATGTCAGACGACACACAAACTCCA
>JBBQJY010000044.1:0-4502 GCA_038326365.1 Candidatus Curtissbacteria bacterium
GAAGACAGACTTAACGGTACAATTGTTCTTACTTATTCCAGCATTCCCATGCCCAATAGTTGGGAACTTGCTTCGGTTGAAAACCTTAAGGAGTGGAGTTTTGTTATCGGAAAAACCAGAAGCAAAACCATCACTACTGACTTGAAAAAGACTCCCCACTTACTAGTTGCGGGACAAACTGGTGGAGGAAAATCTACTTTTCTTAGACAACTAATCACAACTCTTTATGTTAATAACCCATTAACCCAATTTACATTGATCGATTTAAAAGGTGGCTTGGAGTTTCAAATTTTTGAAAAGCCTAGGAATCGCGTAACTGTGGTTGCAGATCTTGGGGAAGCGATTAATAAACTTGAAGCCTTAGAGGAATTGCTAGATCGCCGAATGGCTTTAATCAAGGGACACAATTGCAAAGACATCGATGGATTATTAAAACAATCTAAAGAACTTTTAAAAGATACTGACGAGGCTCTTGGAGTAACTACTGCGGCTGATCGCCACGTCATAGTTATTGATGAGGCAGCAGAGATCTTTCTCACTGGACCAGGCACATCAATGAAAAATACCCATGCGGCAAGAAAAGTTCTTAGTAAGATTGCGCGACAAGGTCGCAGCGTTGGAGTGCACTTGATCATCGCAACTCAACGACCAGACACAAAAACAATTGACTCCCAGGTCAAAGCAAACCTCACTGGCGCCCTATGCTTCCAGATGCCTAATGATGCCTCAAGTATCACGGTAATCGGTAATGGCAGAGCCACGGACCTTCCACCCATTCCTGGAAGGGCTATTTGGAAAGCAGGCTCGGACCAAATCGAAGTACAAACCCCCGACTTGTCCATCAAGTTTGTCCAGAATGTATTTGATGATCCCGAAGACTCAGGTCCTATCAAGAATGCCAAATCTAAGTTCGTAAAAAGCAAATCTGAAAACACCGATCTTCTGGATTTAAAAGATCCAAAGGATTAATGCAAAAGTCATTTGGACAGGAAAAATCATGACGTTACCAAAAGTAAAATGCATTTTGACCGATAGGGACTTTGCGATTATCAAATTCCTATTTCGCTTTAAAGTTGCAACTACCAGTTCTATCCACAAAAAGTTTTTCCCAGAACTTGTTATGCATACAAGCTATATACGCCTTCGAACCCTTGAGAAAAGTGGATATCTTCAGCGGGCAACTGACAACCGCGGAAGACATTTTGTTTGGTCATTGGCTCGTGGTGGATTTCAAACCCTCAAGGAGCTGTGGCCTATGCTAAAGGAACAAGGATTTTCGTCAGAAAATATAATCCATGATATTCTGGTTACAGCTGCTCACTTGGGAGAATTTCTTTCCAAAACACCTGATCATGTGGATCTTTTCACTGAACAGGAGCTTCGCCGTTACGATAAGACATTCTATCCAGAATGGGTTCCAGCATCCTATCGCCATCGTCCCGATGGTTATTGGAGAGTAGAAAAATCGACAATTGCACTTGAAGTTGAGCTCTCCGCGAAAGAAAAATCAAAATATAGAAATGTCGCAGACTTCTATCGCGATTACCCCTCAGTGGCTAATGTTGTATGGATCGTTGGTTCTGCAAATCTAATTAGGTACATAGATAAAGCCATCAAGGAAGCTCTAATAGATAATCCCACTGTTCACAGCTTTATGCATTTAAATGATTTTCTAAAAGACAAATGGCAAGCGGTTTTTGTCGCTGGACCACTCAAGGGTCACTCAATATCCACTATTCTAAAACATACAGCAATAAACCAGGATCAAAAGTTTAGCCCCGGTTTAATTCTTGATACGCGCAAAGCCCCAATGAAATCACCCACTTCACCTGCTCCAAATATTAAGAGTTTTATTTACTGACCTGCATATATTGATATTTTTAAGGAGACCTTTATGAACCCTATTAAAACATCTATCATGCTCATCACATTGTCCTCTCTCATATCTTGTTCCAGTTTAAAAAAGTCTGAACAACAGAAGAAAGGTTTAGATACTGATCCTAAACCTCCACTTGTTACAATGCCAGAAGTTAGAAAACTTTGGGTACCAGATAAAATTGAAGGTAATAAATTTGAAACTGGGCACTACATTTATATTTTAGAAAAAACAAGTACATGGAGTCAATCAAATGACAAATGAAAGTAAAACTCCAACACAAGCTCCAAAGAATAGAGTCACTCTAGATACAGACTGCCTGTTGAAGATTGATCGTCTAGTTAAACAAGTTTCCAATGAAACCAAGGGAGTGAGTATTAAGCGCAGTGAATTGGTTAATTGGATTCTGAGATCTCACTCAGAAGTTTTTAACTCAAAGGAATTGGCGATCATTGCAAAAGACTTTTTTGATGAAGTAGCCTTTATGACTTGGGCACTTGACGCCCTTAGGAAAGCTAAGCAAAGAGGCGAAGCCACCTCGATGAAGGATCTATTAAAAGAACGTCCGGATAGACCTTCTAGCTCATTGAATGCGGCTTTAAAGAAGCCTTCTTCAAATGTTGCAAATAACGATTTCCTCTCTGAAAACGCTCAAAAAACCGCACAAAAAATGACGTTAAATTCCTCGAAATCATAGAGAGGAAATGCTATGAATATAGATACAAAAGTTGATGAATTTTCATCATCTGAGATCTTTGAAAATTTGCCGAAACTTATTAAACCTGGAATAGCAGCTCAAATTTTATCATTGTCCACAAAAACAATTTATGATTGGAGATGTAGACCAGAGAAAAATAAAGTTCCTCTGGATTTATTCCTAAAGTTTAATAAGTCTCTCTACATTAGAACAGATGTTTTGAAACGATGGATTGCCTCCCAGAATTTGCCACGATAGTGGCAAGAAAGGGTTTCAAATGGCAATTCGTCGAATCGCGACCACTGATGATGAAGTTAAATGGGTAGTTGATACCTATGCATTAGGAAGAGGGACCAAGCGCATAAGAAAAGTTTTTAACAAAAAGTCTGAAGCAGAAGTCTTTGTTGTTGAACTTAAAAAAGCATCTTATGAAGCTAGAAAAGGAACTGGGTCCAAAACATTTGAAGAAACCAGTTTTGAGACTGAAGCTAAATTTTGGTTAAGCACTCGCGGAACCAAATTCAGCCAAAGTCACTTAGTACGTGTTAATGGTATCTTAAAAATGTTGTTACCTGCATACGGTCGCTACCAACCTAATTTTTTTACGGCCGCAAGACTAACAGCAATTCAAGGTGAATTGCTGGGTCGTAAACTGAAACCTGCATCAGTGAATCGAATGACTGAAGTTATAATGGCGATCTTAAACTGTTCTGTGAAACATCGGCGCATACCTTTCAACCCAGCGATAGGGTTTGAGAAATTTAATGAATATCGGGAAGAGATGAAGTTTTGGGATGCACAAGAGGCAGCTTCATTTCTAAAGTATGTAAATGGAAGGTACCAGAAAGATTCTCCAAGGAGATGGGTTTACGTTGCTTATCTACTTGCTTTAAACACGGCGATGCGTGCCGGAGAAATTTGGGGTCTACAGAAAGGAGATATTGTCGAAAGTGGCGAGATTCTTTTTGTAAGGCGTCAATGGAATAGGGTTGAAGGTGATTTCTCTATACCAAAGGGAAAAGATCCTCGCAGAGTACCCTGCCAGCCCATCCTCAGAGATGAATTGCTAGATATTTGCAAACATTCTCCGGGGAAAACGGTTTTTCACGGTGTTACAGGAAATCCAATTAACCACGATGCTTTTGCAGAGATTTTTGAAAGAGATGTCAAAAGATGGGGTGGAAAACAAATTAGATTCCACGATCTAAGACATACAGCAACGACTCTGCTAATAGCTTTTGGAATTGACCTTAAAACAGTTAAGGAAATTTGCGGTCATAAGGATATTTCGACTACAATGAAGTATGCCCATTTGATTGAAAATCGAATTAACTCTGTAGCAAAGCAGTTTTCTGTATCGCCTCATGTAACTGATGTCATAGAAATTTCAGCGCGATCACAACTCAAATTGATAAAGTAATTTAGTTTTGTTGAGATTATGCGGGAAATTGTAGTCAGTTTGTAGTCAGTTCTAAAAACAAAACCCACCTTTAAGGTGGGTCAGAAACTCGCTAACTACTGGATTTTAAAAAACAAAAAATTGGTTGCGGGGGCTGGATTTGAACCAACGACCTTCGGGTTATGAGCCCGACGAGCTACCAGGCTGCTCCACCCCGCGACAGGTTTACGAACGAATCATAGAATTAGTCGAAGGCAGGGCTGCTCGTCAATGGTTTTATTACGTTTAACACCAGTCTTTTGCATACAGCACTGTGCGACAACAAATCTGGCCGCTTAGGAAAGGGTTTTATTTTGGTTAAATCTGTGAAAACGGGCAAAGTACTCATTGGAGTCAACTGAAAATTCAGCAGAGCTTCAGTAAAAGCCCTTTTAATATCCACTGTTCCAGATTTTATAATTCTTCCCATTGGGGCAATGAGTTCGGTGTGATCGGCCTTAATTCGGGCTAATATTCTGCCAAAATGGGGC
>JBBQJY010000045.1:0-3944 GCA_038326365.1 Candidatus Curtissbacteria bacterium
GTATCAACCAAAAGATGCTCCAAGATAAGTTTTGAATTTTGCTTAGATCGCGAGTTTCTCTATAAAGCCAAAAAAAAGCGAGTATCGAAGTTAAGGGTAGCGAGGCTAGCAAAGCCGCAAGAAAGTTAAATTTCTTTGCGATTTCACTTACGCCCGCAATAATTAATGCAGATAAAATTGTTTTGATTAAAAATTGCACAGATTTCATTTTTACTACTGGGAGATTATTTGTCCAAGTTTTGAGGGGCTTTATGCCCCGGCAGCAGATCTTAGCTAAGATTTAATCTGAGGCGAATAGGCTATAAAATTCAACAGTTTGGAACCTTTGAACTCGTTGCTTCCGGTCTAAAGCGGCAAATATTTGCGCGCCGCGTACATCTATATGTCAAACTTTACAAGTATTAGTCCGATAAACCAGTGATGGGGCTACTACGTGGTAGTGGCTATGTCGCAAACGATGCTAGCTTTAATAACGATAGCTATAACAGCGGCGAAGTTGATGGCTACGCTACATTTAACGATGACAGCTCAAATTATGGCTCCATTCCAAACTACGCGCCAACTTGCAACACGTCTGGAACCTGCCCTTAAGTGTACTTTTACGAAAAGATGTAGGAAGATGTAATTATGAACTCAAAAAACAAGATCGCACTCGGCATAATTGGCATAGCTGTAATTGTTAGTTTACTTACACTTCGTCCTAAGTCAGCGACCAAAATGGGCCCTCGAATTGAAGCGGGGCAAGCAAACAAAGAACAAGACCTTGCGCAAATAAAAAATCCTAAAGCTGAGTTTTCACTTTTCGGGGTTTCATTATTTAGATTAGCCTCAACGCACGAAGCAGCCGCTCGAGATGTCGCTTTAGATCTTTTGCATTCTAAAGACAAACGTTACGTTGACCTTGCAATTCGAGCGCTCGGTTATTTTGACGAAGAAAAAGTAAACCAAGAACTTAAAACAATAGTAAACGGAAACGATCCTTGGTCCAGTCAGCAGGCACTTAGGTCTTTAGCCTTAGTTGCGAATGTTGGAAGTCCGCGAAAAGAGATATTAGAAGAATATTTAGAAAAGCAAAAGAAAAGCAGCGCAAAGGTTGTCGAGACTTCGCCAGAAAAAATACTCATATCGGCCTCGCTTTATAAAATGAGTAGTGATGCCAAAAAGAAAAGTGAGTATTACACAAGCGTGAGAGAAAGATTCGCTGCAGAAAAAAATCCGGCATTAAAACGCATCGCTGCCCAATCGCTGCTTCAGATGAACCCAAGCAAGGGCGACCGCGAACTAGCCTTGCAAACTTTAAAGCCTAAGAAATAGTTCAATCCTAGTAATCTGAGCTTTTATTTCCACAATCGCGTTTTGTAATCAGACGCGGCACCTAGAATGTTCTTTTTTCGACCTGCATCCATTTTTTCTAAAGTTCTCACCATCATACCCAAGCGAGGGTTCTTTTTAAAAAAATCTTTGTGCTTTTCAATAAATCCCCAGTAGAGACCATCAACGATCTCGCACCAATCACCCGCAGCATATTTGCCCATTTTGCGGTAATAGTTCGAGCCGCAAATATAGGGTTTGGTTGCAAAAATACCTCCGTCTGAGAACAGCGCCATTCCATATACATTGGGGCCCATTACCCAATCAGAAGAATCAACAAATAGTTCCATAAACCATCGATGTGCTTCAGTCGGGTGAATTTCTAAAAGGGTCATCATATTTCCAACCACCATAAGCCGTTCAATATGGTGTAGGTATCCCCAGCGAATTGACTTCTCGATTGCCTCATCTAGAGGCGGAATGCCAAAATCGCCCTTGTACCAATGTGGACTTAGCTTTTTAGTGTGGTTCCAAAAATTAGTCATTTCTTCTTTTTCTGAAAAATTTTGGTAAACACCACGCACGAATTCACGCCATCCCATTACTTGTCGAATAAACCCTTCCACCGAGTTTAGGGGTAGCTCATGATCATGAAAGGCATCTTCAACAACACGAATAACTTCTAAGGGTGTAAGTAATCCCATGTTGATTGCTGGAGAAAGAACCGAGTGAAAAACAAAGGGCTTTCGAGTTGTCAGGGCGTCCTGATAAGGCCCAAATTTTTCAAGGCGTTCATCTACAAATACCTTTAGCCACCGAAGCCATTCTTTTCTTGTGGTGGGCATCCAATAATTGTCGGCATTGCCGGGGTGCTTAGAGAATTCATTTTGCACCAGCGAAATTACTGTTTTTGTCTGAGCTGAATGTTTAACTTGAGGCAAGTCAGGAATCGGGATTTTCTCATCAATAGTTTTTCGGTTTTCTTCGTCAAAACTCCACTTGCCGCCCCAAGGTTTGCCATGGTCAATTAAGACCTTTAGGCGTTTTCTCTCTCTTTCATAAAAAGTTTTCATAAAAGGTCGCTTGGTTGTTTTAAGATACTCTTGAAAATTGTCACGGCTAGAAAGAAACATGGGCGATTCTAGGTACACCCATTCAAAATTATGCTCGGTAAAATACAGCTCCAGAGCTTTTTCAAAAAATTTGTCTTCCACCTCAAAAAGTTCAATCTTTTTTATATGTGGATTTTCATTTAAATAAATTGAAACTTTGTCAGTAAAGCTTCTCTGGTCATCTGGCAGCAGTTCGAAGTAAAATACAGAGCGTGAGTTTTGTTTTAGGTCTTGTGCGTAGGCTCGCATGTTGGCTAAAAAAAGCACTAGTTTATGTTGATGATAGATGTAGTGGGTACACAAATCTCGAGATTCTGCCATAAAGTAATCTCGGTCTTTTGGGCAGTTTTGCTCAGTAATAGGAAATAGCTGATTTCCTAAAACGATGCGCAGTGTGGTGTTTGAATTTTTTCTAGTCACCTTTTTAAAGGTTAATTATAGGTGGTGAAAAAAATCCAGCTGCAAAGTAGCAGAAGGGTTAGGGCAGGAAGCGCTTTGATGGGTGGGTTTTTGACTCTGATATGAGTCAATACGGCTGCAAGCATTAGCACTGCAATACCTCCTGAACCCAATAAAACGATATTTGTCTTTGAGCTTTGAATCATAAATGCAAATGAAAGCTTTAAGATACCAACCAAGTCCCTTAGCCATTCAGGAAGTTGGTAACGCTTGAATTCTTCAATAATGTTGTTGTAGCGAACAACCCAGACGAAAAAAATTGAGACTGAAATTATTATCTTTGTCGCTTCTAAAACATTTTCCATAAATATCTTCCTATTAAATCATTTTCTCGCATTAGATTTCAAAACAAGATAAAATTATAGTTATTAGCACTTTTAGTCAAACTCAAGCCCTCACGTTTCTTTCCAGTGCTGCATTCTTATTTTATGGAATTTTGTGTTTGCTCACTAACCATATGGAGCGCGAGTTTCAGCGTTACCATTTAAGTCGTTTTCGAAAGTTTGTTGGGCTTCTGGAGTTTCTTGGAGGTTTTGGTTTAGGTCTGGGATATTACTTTAGTCGGCCACTTCTTTGCGTTAGCTCTGCTGGCTTGAGCGTCTTAATGCTCTTAGGGGTAATCGTGAGACTCAAAACTAGAGATCCTTGGTTTCAAATTGCTCCAGCTTTTGCATTGATGTTTGTGAATGTTTATTTGTGCTACCAATCTATCTATTCATGAGGGCAAGATCCGGTTTGGCGGAGAGGGTGGGATTTGAACCTAAGCGCTCGCGCTACTCGCGCTCCGCTTAGGCATGCTTCGCTGCGGACTGCCACTGGCAGTCCTTCGCTTCGCGGTTCAAATCTTGGGCTTTCTTTTTTTCATGTGGCGGAGGTGTCGGGTTGCGACAAATCCACTTAAACTTCAAGTAGTTAGAAATCCGTGTGCCGGATATGTGCGCAAAGTGAGTGTTTATGTGTTACGTCAGTTGGGAATTTTTCATTCTTAACCGCATGTCCGATCATCATATTCTGCGTCGTTTTTGCAATATTGCTGAAAATTTTCAGCCCCTCTGTTGCACC
>JBBQJY010000046.1:0-3871 GCA_038326365.1 Candidatus Curtissbacteria bacterium
GTTTTGAAACCCTGAAACATACCGCATTCCAAAAGGATTTTACGACCGGCCGCTTCTACCATTACATTCGAACCTGTCACTTCTCTACACGCCCCAAAGAAAGAAACTCTCATCTAATTTAAGTATCAAGTATCGGCAAACAACTATCAAGTGCGTATAATCGTCATTAAAATGAATAGCAAACTTTTTGTTTGGGACTTTCACGGTGTTTTGGAAAAAGATAACGAATTTGCCGTTTTGGAAGTCTCGAATATCATTCTGGAAAAGTTTGGCTATACGGTGCGATTTTCCAAAGAAGACAACCAAAAACTATATGGCGTTAAATGGTACGAGTACTTTGAGTACTTACTTCCTGAAGAAAATCACAAAAAGCATTTGGCACTGCAGCAAGCATGTATCGATTTAGAAAGTGAAAAGCCGCACATCGTCGACAACAACATCAAAGCCAATGACCATGTTCATGAGGTGCTAGAAAAAATTGGCACAAAATACGACCAGATACTAATTTCCAACATGTCAGATGTTGCCCTTTTGCGTTTTATGAAAGTCATAAATGTAACTCAATACTTTTCAGATGGCAAAGCGTTTGCAGCAAATAGTTATATTGGGAATAAGGTATATACCAAAAATGAAATTCTTGAAAAGTATTTAAAAGACAAAAAGTTTGACAAACTGATAATTATCGGAGACACGCCGCGCGATATGGAGTTAAAAAAAGTGGTTGGGGGAGTCACTTATTTGTACAATCATCCGAATTTGAATTTCAAAAACTGCAAAGCCGATTACAAAATTAACGATTTAAGAGAGATCCTGAGGGAAATGTAAATTAGGATAGGCCAAGTGCAAAGTCAATTCTCTCGCGATCGAATCCAAGTATATTTTCATTCGCCCCATCATCTTTGGTGATGACTGTAAACGGTACTCCCATTTGACCAGAAATCGCGATCATTTTTTGGGCTTCTTCTGGCTTCTCGTCGACTAAGATTTCGGAAAATTCAATATTTTTTGAATTTAGATATTCCTTTTGCATTTTGCAAAAAGGACAAGTGCGAGTTGTATACATGACCACTTTAACCATAATTTTATTTTACGTTATAAATCCTTTTTTCTCAAGATAATCGCCCGGCATTTGGTATTATATTCTATATGTATCTTATCTATGCGTTGCTTTCCGCTATCTTTGCTGCCCTGGTTGCCATTTTTGGAAAAATTGGCTTAGGCAAGGTAGACACAACACTTGCCACGGCAATTAGAGCGATCGTGATGGCATCCTTGCTTACCCTCGCAGCTATTGTTTTCAAAAAATGGGACTTATCTACAATTACCAACAAAGCCTATCTCTATATATTCTTAGCTGGCTTGGCCGGTGCAGCCTCTTGGCTTTTCTATTTTCTCGCACTCAAAATAGGTCCAGCTACGTCTGTCGCCGCAGTCGATAGACTGAGTGTGGTTTTTGTAATACTACTGGCGGCTCTATTTTTGGGTGAGTCTCTGACTCTCAAATCTGTGCTCGGAGGGGTTCTGATAGTTTCTGGCGCCTTTCTTCTAATCAAGTAAAGGAGCTTGACTTTTATCTTGAAAAGACCTATAATATTCATCAATGAAAAAACTTCTTGCCTTCATGGTGGCCTTTGTGGCCATTTTTTGTGCAATTAAATCAGCACGTGCGACTCAGCCGATATACTCTTTAAACCACTTGCCTCCAGAAGCGGCAACTCAGGATAAAGTTTATTTGGGTAAAACTACAGACCCGAAAACAGGTCGCGAAGTTGAAGGTTATGCATATATCACCAGAAAGAACTCAAGTGCACCAAACAGTATTCAATCGCAAACAACAAACCAAACAAACCAAGCAACCTCAAGCGCTCAAAGTCAAACTGTACCGCAGACTGGTTGTTATGGATTCATAGGCAGTTTGGACAAAATTAAACAGGCCAAACCCTGGGTGATGAATCCAACTAATAATGCCGGTCTCGACGAAAACACAGTTTACAACATCTATTCAGCAAACATTAACAAGTGGCAGGACGCCGCAGACGGAAAAGTTGATGGCAATTTAAAAACCATTACTGGTCCAGTCACAATTACCCATAATCCGCTCACTGGAGGCTATAATGGCCAAAACGAGGTTTTCTTCGGGCCGATCAACGATCCAAACTTGCCAAATTCAGTTGCCGTAACGGTTGTGTATAGTTATGGAAGCAGCTTTAGCCCAAATATGCGCGAAATTGTCGAGTGGGATTCTCAAATAGACGACAGATATAGCTGGTCAACAACAGGTGAGCCTGGCAAGCTAGATTTTGAAAACGTAACAGTGCATGAAATAGGGGAAATATTTGGAATGGCGGTCCAACCCAACAGCGCATGTTCAAACCAAGCGATGTACCAATACTCCGCCCCCGAGGATATTTCTCATAGAAATTTGGGCACCCAAGATATAACCGGCATTTGGCAACTATATGTAGACCATACAGTCGATACGGACCACGACGGATTTCCCGATTATGCCGAACAATATATGAATACAGACCCTTTTAATGCTTGTGGCCCAAACGCATTTCCTGCAGATGCCAATGGTAGTACGAATGTTAACTCCACGGATTTGCTAATGTTCGCAAAACATTTTGGAAACTTTGGAGCCACAAACTACGATCCGCGCTTCGACACAAATGCCAATGGATCAATAAATTCAACAGACCTATTGCAAGTCGCTAATAAATTTGGTCCTTGTCGAATTCCTTAGTAATTATCGCGCAGTTCCTGGCCCATTTCCGCCTTGTTGAGCACCACCGGGTCCGCCTGTTCGAAACATCGGATTAAGCTGAATATTTTGCGCAGTTACGCTGCCATCAGAGTTATCCGACCCAAATATTCCTACGTGAGTTCCAGTTTTAAGATCATCTTTCGACCCACTGTCCGTTTTTGTAACCGTCAAACTGCTGGCCAATATAATTATCTTAGTACTGCCGTCCTGCATCTTTACAGTAATAGATTTATCGTCAACGGCGGTAATATCCCCAACAATAGGCCTAAAACCATTTCTTCCTTGTCCGCCGCCCTGTCGTTGCCCATTTTGTCCTGTCCTGTTTGCTTGTTGACTTCCTTGAGTGACCTTACTTTGTTGATACTTAACACCTCCAAAAAAAGCTGCAGTCGCAACAACCGCCACAAGCAAAATGACAACAATTATGTGTTCTTTTTTCAACCTTATATCACCTCCTCAATATTATTCATATCTCAATGCCTCAATTGGTTGCAGATCACTCGCACGTTTAGCTGGATACCATCCAAAAAGGATTCCTATTGCTGCTGAGACGACAAAAGCCAGGATCAAAGCACTTGGCGAAACCACAAATAAAGAATTGGTTAATTTGGAAATCAAAAATGATGCAAAAATTCCCACTGCTACTCCTATGACCCCACCTGCAAAAGTTAAAATAATAGATTCAATCAAAAACTGTGCAATGATTAACCTTTTCTTAGCACCCAGGGCTTTTCTTAGGCCAATTTCGCGAGTGCGCTCCGTTACGGTTACAAGCATGATGTTCATAATTCCAATCCCGCCAACCAAAAGGGAAATAGCAGCAACCCCCGAAAGAAGAACTGTGAAGGTGCCTGTAGCGGCCGATGCGGTATTCAAAATATCTTGCTGGGAAAAAATAGAAAAATCAGCAATAGCTGGATCATTAAATTTATGCCTTGAAAGTAACAGGTATCCGACTTCATTCTGAGCGTCTATCATTACATCTGCCGATTTAGCTTCCAGGGCAATCGAAGACAGATAGCTGGCGCCGAAGAGCTCTTTTTGGGCAGTAGTTAATGGAACATACACCACGTCATCTTGATTTAAAAAACCGGTGCCGCCCTTGCT
>JBBQJY010000047.1:0-3824 GCA_038326365.1 Candidatus Curtissbacteria bacterium
ATTTTTCAATAGCAGGGATTGCCAAACCGTATCCTTCCTTTATTCTATGGGGGACGTAGGGCATAACATTTGCACCAAGATCGTGAAGTGTTTCCCACATGATAGCTGTTGCTGTTATGCCGTCTGCATCGTAGTCGGAATAAACAATAATTTTTTCTTTATTTTTTATTGCTTTTGTTATTCTTTGGATTGCCTTTTCTTCCTGGGATATTTTTACGTTTAAAATTTGATCTATTGTTGGATTTAGAAATTCTTCAATTTCCTTTGAGGTTTTGAGGTTACGATTTTTTGCTAAAACTTTTAGAAGCCAGTCGGGTTGATTTTTGTTGACTGTACTCGTTTTTATTCTCCAAATATTTTTAATCACTGTATGTATTCTATCAGCACGTGACAATCTGATATCATGAATGTGGTGGAAGCTAAAATTTTAGAAATATTGAAAAAAGTAGAAGATAGTGGTTTTGAAATCGCTATTGTTGGCGGTGCTGTGCGTGATTTTTTAGCCGGAGGGGACGTTAAAGACTGGGACCTGACAACTAATGCAAAACCTGAGGAAATTTTGAAAATGTTTCCCAAAGGATTTTATAACAATCGTTTTGGAACAGTGGGAGTTCCTATGGGAGACGGCGTTGTTGAAGTAACTACATATCGCTCCGAAGCCCGTTATAGCGATAGTCGACATCCAGATGAAGTGACCTGGGGTAAAACTTTGGAAGAGGATTTGAAAAGGCGCGATTTTACAATAAATGCAATTGCCCTGCGAAAGGCTGGCAAGGGGGCTGTGAAAATTGGCGGGGAGAAATTTGAAGTTATCGATCCGTTCGGCGGCCAAGCGGATATAGAGCGAAAGATAGTTAGAGCTGTCGGAGAAGCGAAGGACAGGCTCAAGGAAGATCCTTTGCGAATGATTCGCGCCGTAAGGTTTGCTACCAAACTTGCTTTTGAAATCGATGTTAAAACTCGCGAGGCAATTAGTAAAAACGCAGAGCTGATTTGTAAAATTTCGGGGGAGCGAATTCGAGATGAACTTTTTAGGATTGTCGATTGTTCAGATTCTGACCGCGGTTTTTTTCTACTTCACGAACTTGGTCTTCTTGCCTACATAATACCCGAACTTGATGTTTGTTTTAGTGTTGAGCAGGTTTCGCCCAAGAGGCATCACATTTTTGATGTGGGTACTCATTGTGTGATGAGTATGAAGAATTGCCCAAGCCAAAAGACCATTGTTAAGTTCGCAGCACTTCTCCACGACATTGGAAAAGCAAAAGTTGCCAAAGTAACAGACGAAGGTGTCAGGACTTTTTTTAATCACGAGGTTATTGGAGCGAAACAGGCAAGAAATATTGCAGAACGGCTACACCTATCTGCCGATGAGCGAGATTGTGTAGTAAACCTCGTGCGATGGCACCAGTTTAGCGTTGGAGAGGTTCAAACTGATTCGGCAGTGAGGCGCTTTATAAATAATGTTGGCCTGAACAATGTTGAGGACATGATGAATGTGAGAATTGGAGATAGGCTCGGCAGTGGTATCACGGAAGCCGAAAGTTGGCGCTTAAAGCTTTTTAGAAAAAGAATTGCCGACGTGTTGACTCAACCGTTTAGTGTCAAAGACCTCAAAATTAATGGTGCTGACGTGATGCGCTTACTAAAAATAAAGCCAGGGCCAAAAGTGGGAGAAATTTTGAATAAATTGTTTGAAGAAGTTGTTGAGGACAAAGAAAAAAATAAGCAAGAATATTTGGAAAAAAGGATAAAAGTATTCCAGGATTAAAAAGGGCTAGCTTTTTTTAAAGTGTGCCTCGATTTGACTCAGTAAGTTTCTATTTCGATTCGATCTTGATTCTTTTGTTCGAGGTAAAGTTTCAACCATGATAACGAGGCGTAAAATCTCCAGCCTAAAACAAGTCAAATTAGCTTGTTATTGACCTCTGGTAGAAATAGGTGTTAAATCTGCCAGTGCCTAAAAAGATTTTTGAAAAAGGCTTAATTAAGGTTGTTTGGCTTGAGAGAGACCTGGACAAGATTTATTCCCAAATGTTTGAGAATGAAAGCAGCGCAGTTAAATTTGCAAGGCCGAAAAAAAACTTTGTAATTTACAAATTACTTTGGCAAAAGAATTTAAATGAGTTTGCCTGGGAGATACTGCCTTATGGAAATCACAAATTGTATAAAATATTTTTGAGATTATACAAACTATTTTTTTGAAAAATTAACTCCAATTTCTTCTTGTAAAAATGTGGGGGCGTTTGATAAGATCGTTACCCAATGTCTCCCGAGATTAAATTGTGGCGCAGAAGACCAAAAACACTCGAGCAATTTGAGACTAGATTAGAGAAAGAAGATTATCACGCTGTCGATATCCAATTATTTGCCGAAATTGATACTATTCGAACTGGTAGTAAATACAAATGCCGGACCATAATAGTTGCCGGTTCAGAAAAATTTCAATTTCCTGAGAGAATTGTGGTCCGCGGAGATGATCATTTACTGAACGAATTTCGAGTGGCTGTGGCACAAAGAGACACAATGGTTGAAGCTATAGGAGCAGGTAATCAGCTGATGGCTGATGGCTTTGAATTAACAATCCATGGAAAACCTTACGTAGATTCAGGTCGAGCTCTTGAAGCGCAAAACGAAACAATCGCTAAGCTTGAGGAAGAACTTTTACTAGAAATGGTTCGACGAGTCAGGAAATAATTGCCTCTCGGGTGATTTTGCCTGTGATGTCGAAAGTAACACACCAAGCTTCACCTTTTATCGGATAAGCGCTGTCTTGCTTCATTTGGGTGATTGACGGAAGTTGGGCGGCTGGGTTTCTTAGCCTAGCACGCAAAAGGGCGATTGGGTCTCCATGACTTAATACAATTACTGTTTCCCCAGCGTGATCGGCGCAGACATACTTCAGAACTCTTTCCATTCTTTCGGCAACCGCTTCTTTTGATTCTATTGTTTTGACAAACTCTGGATGAGAATAAACATCGTGGCCTTCTGCTTCGATTTCAGCTAGCCAATCATCTGTTTTTAGTTCTAGGCCAGGTGCAATAGGGTCTTGAAGGTCCGGTTCTTTTAGTATTTGAATGCCAGGAAATGACTGCGCAATTGCTTCGGCGGATTGAATAGCGCGAGTTAGAGTGCTTGTGTAAATGTATACAGGCTCAAGTCCCGCTTCTTTGATTTTTCTGCCCACCTGACGCATTTGCTCGTGACCGTCTTCGCTAAGAGGAACATCGACTGCTCGATAATAAAGAATTTTTTCCGGATTATGAACTAACCCGTGTCTTGTGACTACTAGTTTTGTTTCCCGTCTCTCTTGGGCCATCCGGAGATTATATCAAGTGAAAAATTTTAAGCCAAGTGGACTCCGTCCAAGTTGCTTTGCTTGCAGGAGGTAAGCTATACTGCCAGGCGTGGACAAGAAGATTCTAATTGGTGCTGGGGTTTTGGTGTTATTTGTTGTCGCCGGATTGGGCATTTTCTTTTTAGGGCGCAAAGCACCATCTGCCCAACAAGCTCAACTTAACCAGACAGAAGTAAAATCTTCTCCCTCAGGTGAAGCCTCTAGTAAATATTCTATCAACTCTTTACTCGGCTCTAATAAAAATCAAACCTGCACATTTACCTACCCCAATAGCGGAGGTGCGGGAACTGTCTATGTGGCTGATAAAAAAATGCGAGGAGATTTTAGTACAAAGGTGGGAGACAAAGTCACCGAAAGCCACATGCTTTCTGATGGAACTTATGCTTATTTTTGGTCCGGTGACCAAGGCTCTAAAATGTCAATTGAGGAGGCAACCAAAGCTGCCGTTACGCCTGCACCAGGAGCA
>JBBQJY010000048.1:0-3533 GCA_038326365.1 Candidatus Curtissbacteria bacterium
AGAAAAATGCCCACTCGTCGATATAATAAAAGAGCAAAAACGCCTCCAATTCATCTTGAAAAAAAGGCCGTAATTTCAATAATTGGTATCTCTTTACTTGCTTTCTCTGTCTTGGTTTTAGTTTCTACTTTTTCTACTTCCGGACTTTTGCTTTTGGTCAAAGACAAGTTTTTTTCTTTGTTTGGAATTGGTTACATTTTTGTACCATTTATAATCATTTTGCTCAGTCTGCCTTTATTATCCTTTAAATTTAAATTAACAAAACCGAATGTATACGCTGGCCTAACAGCCGCTCTTCTTTGTCTACTCGGTTTGGTTGGAGCTTTTTCAGAAGCCGGCGCAGGATCGCTTGGTATTTCCATTTGGTCAGCTCTTTCACCGCTGTTAACACCTCCAGGCGCATTCGTAATTCTCCTTCTTGCACTAACTGCATCGTTAATCATCGCCACGAACACGAGTCCAGGTCAAGCGTTAGCAGTAGTAGCAGCAATTTGGCAAAAAATTTCCTCAGCATTCAAATTTATTGGCACTAAGTTGAAAGGTGCCCCAAAGCCTAAATTCGCAACCCGCTCAGCGATAAATACCCAAAAACCAATACCCCAAAAAGCACAGGAGGAAAACCCGGATGGCTTAACTAAAAGTGTAGTAGTCAATGCTCCACTTCAAAATAAAATATGGGAATATCCCCCACTTTCGCTTCTGGCAGATGTCAAAGGTGGTGCGGCCAACCGCGGTAATCTTAAACAGAATGCTCACGTTATCGAGAAAACCTTAGAAAGCTTCGGTATTTCAGCAAAAGTAGTTGAAGTAAACTTAGGGCCAACAATAACCCAATATGCGCTGGAAATACCAATGGGAACTAAACTCTCTAAAATCATTGCTCTTCAAAATGACCTTGCCCTTGCCCTCGCAACTCCCACCGGCAACGTAAGAATTGAGGCGCCCATTCCAGGTAAATCACTAGTGGGAATTGAAATTCCTAATATTTCCCCGGAAAATGTTTCCCTCAAAAGCATTTTGTCTAATGAATTCATGCGATCGAGCAAATCAAAAATGACCGTTGGTCTTGGCCTGGATGTCTCTGGCAATCCGATTGTTGCCGATATTGCCAAAATGCCTCACGTTTTAATTGCCGGAACGACTGGCTCTGGAAAATCGGTCCTCATGAATGCCCTGATTGCTACCCTGCTTTTTCGTGCAAGCCCTCAGGAAGTTAAGTTAATTTTAGTTGACCCAAAAAGGGTTGAGCTGACCGAATACAATGACATTCCCCATCTTCTTACACCGGTAATTGTCGATACGGAAAAAATTCTATCCGCCATCAAATGGGCAACAGCCGAAATGGACAGGCGCTATAAACTTTTCCATGACGCACAGGTTCGAAACATCACAAGTTACAACGAGCTCTCCGGGTTTCAAGCCCTTCCATACATAGTTATTGTCATAGACGAATTGCAAAATCTGATGGAATTTGCTCCCGTAGAGGTCGAAGATTGCGTAGTTCGACTTGCTGCAATGGCCAGAGCAACGGGAATTCACCTAGTTCTGGCAACCCAACGCCCGTCAGTTGATGTAATAACAGGTCTAATTAAGGCCAACATCCCCTGTCGCATTGCATTCAATGTCTCGTCGATGATCGATTCGCGTGTTATTTTAGATCAACCAGGTGCTGAAAAATTACTCGGGAAAGGTGACATGCTTTATGTCCCTCCCGATGCTTCAAAGCCAATGAGAATCCAAGGAGTCTATGTTTCGGATACCGAAATTAGAAATCTGATCGGTTTCTTAAAACGCTCCGGTATTGAACCGGAATACACCGAGGAGGTCACACAAATGCCTGTGGGCAAAATGAAAGCAGGCACTTCTGGAGGTGGGGGAGAAGATGACTTATTCGAAGAGGCAGTCCGAACAATCTGCCAATATGACCGCGCATCTGCATCACTGCTTCAGAGAAGACTTAGAGTTGGATATGCCAGAGCAGCACGTCTCTTGGATGAGTTAGAATCTGAAGGTATTGTAGGAGCCGGTGAAGGATCAAAGCCAAGAGATGTTCTTGTCAAGAACCCAGATGAGTACTTTGCTGCCCGAAAAGAACAAGCTGAAGCCTCCTAACTTTAATTCTGATGCAAAAATTTGGAGAACAACTTAAAGAGGCAAGGAAGAGGAAAAAAATATCAATTGACAAGGCAAGCCAAGACCTTGTTATCAAAAAAAATCACTTAACCGCGCTCGAAGAAGAAGATTGGAAAGAACTACCAGAACCCACATTTGTTAAAGGTTATATAAAAAGCTATGCCGAGTATCTGGGAATCGACCAAGATTATACCCTTGCTCTTTACAGGCGAGAATTCGATGAATCAAAATTTCCTCAGGAAAAAATTAGTCGAGAAAAACGTCGCTTCTTTGTGACGCCATCAAGGATTATAAATACCATTTTCGCACTGGCAGTTGTCGCCTTTATTGCTTATCTATCCCTTCAATACTTATCAATCCTATCCTCCCCGAAATTAGAACTCGCCTCTCCCAAAGAAGACTTCACGACTTCGGCCCCGGCTATTCAAATTGAAGGTAAAACTGAAAAAGACGCAACTGTTTCTGTCAATGGCAAGTTCATTCCGGTGACGGAATCGGGAAGTTTTTCTTATGAATATGTATTGTCAAATGGAAAAAACCAAATCGAAATAATTTCTGCATTTCGACTTTCACCAAAAAGCAAAGTAACTCGAACGATACGTCTAATAAGATGATTTTTCTAATTGACAAATCACAGCCGGTCCAGTATATATTCTCTTACCCCGAAAGGGGCTGCCCATGGATGTAACACAAGCAGTACTTTTATCTGTAGCCATCGTTCTCTCAATTTTCCTAGTTGTTGTTGGCCTTCAGGCATTTTTTACATTGCGCGATCTTAGAAAAACCTTAAAAAAAGCAGACAAACTAATGAATGATGCTGATGACATCGTCTCCCAAATTAAAAAACCTATCGAAACTGCTGGCAACGTCTTTACAGCAGTAACCGCAGGCGCTGGAATCGCCCACCTAGTTAAAAAAATAACTGGTGATACCAAATGAGCGAGGTCAAAGAACACACCCACGCACATAATTCAAGTTCCCAACCTTTTAATACCCTTTTAACTGGAGTAATTTTAGGAGCTACTCTGACTTATTTATTTACGACCGAAAGCGGCAAAAAAATCAGAGAAGAACTCTTAAAAGAGGGTTCAAAGCTCCTTGAAAATATGGGCAATGAAATTGACCTGGCTAACAAAAAAGCAGAAGAAAGTAAGGAAAAATTAGTTGAGGAAGTAGGGCAGAAGAAAAAAGAAATAGAAGAAGAAATTCACGAGGTCGCGGCAGAAGTTAAAAAAGATATAAAAACAATTAGAAACGATATTTCAGATATTCCGGAAGAGATTCCTCATCAAGTCGAAGAAATTCAAAAAAAAGGCCGTCGCTTTTTATTTTACAAAAAAAACACAACACACCAGTCCGAAATTAAAATACAGTTTTACCAATTTATACCAAAGATAAAA
>JBBQJY010000049.1:0-3406 GCA_038326365.1 Candidatus Curtissbacteria bacterium
GGCAATGATTAGAGCCGTCGCGAAAACAAACAAAAACCAGCCGTCGTAGCGAATAAGAGTTGATAGCATTACCCAGAAAGCAGCTTTAACAAAAGTTAGCAAATTGTTATTTTTGCTCCAATTAACTAGTTCCCAAACGCCCGCGGTCGTTGTGCCAATCAAAAGAAGTTCTGTCATGGCCGTTGATTGCAAATACAAAATGTTGATGTTGGTAATAAAAATCAAAACACCCAAGACTCTGCCTAGAATACTTACACCTAATGTTTTCAAAAACAAATATATTACAAGGCCTGTGCCTACAAATGAAATCATGGAAATAAGCCCACCCGAGAGGCCGCTATGCCACATAAAATCATTCCAGATCGTGGGTATCATCAAGGCGTGTGGCAAGGGAAGCCATACGGAACCAAGTTGTGCAATACCGGGCTTTAGGCCTTCAACAACGCGCCGGCCAATGTCTAAATGAGAACGAGCGTCATTATAGGCAAGCCCTAAACCATTTTTGTAATAGACGATAAAACTGAATACAGAAATTGCTGAGAGCAAAACAGTAATAATAACAGGCAGGTGTTTTTCAAAAAAATCATTAATTTTCTTGAGCTTATCATCTTGTATACTAACCGAGATTGTGAAGTTTGATAAGTGATTCATTTTATTTTTCTTTCTGAAGTCGCAGATAAATAATCAGAGATGTGAGAAGCGATGAGGCCAATAAACTAATTATTAAGTAATATTGCCAAGCCGTTATATATTTTGAAAGGTAAGTTTGAAAAACAAATGATTTAGACTTGTTTTCTTTTATTAAAAAGTCGATGTTTCTATCAAACGAATATTTTTCTTGATGATGAGTAATGGTCTCAAGCGACTTCGCTTCAAGTTCTGGCGGGATGCGACTGGTGGTTAGCGCTCCAAGTGTATTTACGGCTAGCGAGTAAATTAGAATAATGTAAAAATCCACCAGGAAAAAAGTGCTTTTTTTAAATTTTGTGAGAGTTATTGCTAAAAATATTGCCAGTAGAGAGTAACTGGGAATTAAATATCTTGAGCCAAATGCCCATCCACCCCACGGGTCGGACCACATTGAATAGAGAAGTATGTTGGCACCAATCACAGCAGCAAGAACCGCTGTAACTTGGGGTCTTTTGCGGTATAGAATCACTGCACCTACCAGTGAGAATAGTAAAACTGGTGTGTAAACCAACATTCCCCTATCTACACTTATAAAGTGAATATATAGACTATTTAGGATGTTTCGGGTTTGAAAAAAACCTACAGATGTCTTTTGACTGCTGCTGTCGACACTTGTCGAATCTTTTTGTTCATTAAATTCATGTGGCGTGATAGGGTGATTATTTTGGTCAATAATTTTAACTGATTCAACTGTACCTGAAAGCTGAAATGGATTATTGTAAGAGATCTTATTGAACCAGAGGAAAAAGGCTATCGGCAAAACAGCGCTTACAAATGTTAACAAGCCTAGAAGTTTGAAAGATATTTTTGTTGAGTCTTTTATTTTTTCTATATTAATTAGACGCCCCAGGGCATAAATGCCGATCGGCAGCATGAAAATTAGATTTGGATAATCCACAGGTATGCTAGCGAAACATAAAAACCAAATCGCAAAAAGAGGAAATAAACCTCTAAATTTCACCAATAAATAAATTGACATCAGGATCAAAAAAGTAGAAATATGATGCTGATATAAGTTAACTGCGTAGGCAAATGCTGGTGTCGCAAAAAGGAATGTGAGCCCGGCAATAGTTGATGCTGTTTTATTAGCCCCAAGTTTGACCGCTATTTGAATAATTAAAAGTGTATTTAAAATGGCAAAAATTGATATCACTGCGTACGAACCTACTTGCGAGAGGCCAAAATGTCTACCTATTAAAAACCCCGGGGCGATTATAAAAGAGACGGCTGGTGCGAAAAGAGAGACAAATTTGCCGTTTTTTAAACCCAAATCGGGTGTTGCAAAACGAGCTACAGGAACTGAGAAAAAAGGCGAATGGTCCTGAAAAATGGAATAAGTCAAAGCATATCTGCCACGTTCTGGAGAAAGTTCGAACGGTCCATTTTCTCTGATCTTGGGCTGGGCGAAGTTGGATTCGTCTATGTTACCTGCTACCCCTCTTATTGACAAGCAAAGGATTAGGGTTATTACGAGTATTAATAGCGTTTTTGTAAATACTTTTTTCATATTATTTTTCAGTATTAATCTTACTTTACTAGTCTGGGGCAGAGTTTGCCTAACGACTTAGTATTTTTGCGTTCAACTCTCTAAAAATCTTTTTAGAAGTTGATCCTTTTTAGGTTTTTTAATTGATTGAATTATTTTGGTTGAGGATATTGTGAGCGTCTGCTCAAGCCACACTATTTTCATATTTGGAAATGATGCTATTAGCTTCCCTTTTCGATTTTGCCTTTGGAGCTCTGTTTCGCTATTTAAAATGGCTCTTACGAACACATCGGGAGTAAGGTTTTTGAGTTTTCTCACGTCTTCTGAGGGTGTATTTGAAATGAAAACACAATTAACAAAGTCGAATGAAGCCACAATTTCTGCTCTCAGGGATTGGCCAAAGTAAGGCCTGTCTTGTCCCTTTCTTCGTTTTACCAGTTTGTCCCCATCTATTTGAACAATAAATAAATCACCCAACTTTGATGCCTTTTTCAGTGCGATATAGTGGCCGTAATGAAATAGATCAAATGCGCCACTGACAAACACGGTTTTAGTTGATTTGGCCTGTGCTTTTTTGATATTTAGTACTTCGTTAAGTGTGAGTACGTCCATTTTTATGCCCAGCCTTCCCATGTTTTTTTAGAAACACCTGTGTTTTTAAAAAGCAATAGTATAGGCAAAACAACTTTTGTTAAAAAAACAATCAAGGATCCTGCTAAGAACACTAGTCCGATAAGGTTAACAGCGCTTATAAACAACTGCATCGACGCGAGTAAAAAAAGAACAAACGAAAAAAATCTTATTTCGTCAAATATTGTAACTATTTGGTCAACAATCCAACTGAGGGGAGCCATCCAACTGTCGCTTGCAACTTTAAAAACTGGCGCGTCATGTTGGTGATCATCAAAAACAAAGGCTATCGCGGCTAACGCACCGAACACTAGAAATAACAAATTATTTGAAGACAATGTTAGCGATAAACCTAAGCAAATCATAAACGCACTAGAAATAGATTTGTGAACAACAATGTCCAATTGTTTGCCATTAGTGGACTGCGTTCCATAATACCTAGCAAGCTGCCCGTCCACGCAATCTAAAAGTTGGACAAACTCTTGGATAAGAAACAAAATAAACAGCGAAACAATTGAAAGATTTAGAAGCAAAAAACAAGATACAATGCCAAGAAGTAAAAAAGATAGGGTGACCGAATTGGCGCTTACATTAAGCTTT
>JBBQJY010000050.1:0-3363 GCA_038326365.1 Candidatus Curtissbacteria bacterium
TTTGTAATTACTTTTAAATCGTGGGTTTTGCTGTGACCAACAACAACTTCTGCCCCCAGGTTATTGAGGATAACTGCAACAGGGGCGCCGACAAGCTTGGATCTGCCAACAACTGTGGCCTTTTTGCCTGCAATGGGAATATTGTAATACTTAAGAATGGAAATTACCCCTTTGGCGGTAGCGGGAATTACGGCTGTTGGGTCGTTTTCATTTAATAATTTTTGATTGGTAAAAGTTAAACCGTCGACATCTTTTTTAGGATCAATTAATTCGATGAGGGTCTCTTTGCTGAGGTTTTCGGGGATAGGCATCTGAATGATAACTCCGTGAACAGACTCGTCTGCATTTAGATTTTGGATTTTAGATTCTAGATTTGTTTGGGAAATATTTGCGGAGTATTTTTGATGGTCAACAAACGCTCCGATTTTTTCGCCAAACTTTATTTTTTGACCGATGTACGTGTTACTCTGCGGGTTATCTCCGACCTGGATGATGACCAGCTTTGGTTTGGATTCAAGACTCAAGATTTCTGATTTAAGTTTTTCTGCTATCGCATCGCGGACAACTTTGCCGTCTAAGATTTTTGCCATGATAGGTGTATTTTAGCTTAGTTAAAAATAATTGTCCGTCAGGGGATTGGAAAGCGTTTTGTTAGTGCAAGGACTTCCGTTTTTATTTCGCGTCTGAGTTTTGTGTCTTCGGGATTTTTGATAATTTTGGCAATCCAACTGCCTATTAGGCGCATTTGTGGTTCTTTCATACCTCGAGTTGTAACGGCGGGTGTGCCCATTCTGATGCCGCTTGTTACAAAGGGCGAACGAGTTTCTGTAGGTACTGTGTTTTTATTAGTTGAAAATCCCGCCTCGTAAAGTGCGTTTTGAATTTCTTTGCCGCTGGGACCGTTTGCGCCCAAATCGATTAACATCAAATGATTGTCTGTGCCCCCGGAAACAAGTCTGATGCCGTTTGTTGTTAGGGTCTTTGCGAGCTCTTTGGCATTTTTAACAATTTGCTGGCCGTATTTTTTGAAATTGGCGGATTGTGCCTCTTTGAGGCAAACGGCAATAGCCGCAGTCTGGTTGTCATGCGGTCCGCCTTGAAGACCCGGAAAAACGGCCTTGTCTATTTTTTCTGCAATTTCTTGATTGTTAGTCAACAGAAGTGCTCCTCTGGGCCCTCGCAAAGTTTTGTGGGTTGTGGTCATGACAACATCCGCATACGGAAATGGTGAAGGATGAGCACCTGCCACGATAAGCCCAGAAATGTGAGAGACGTCCGCGACCAAATACGCTTTGACACTTTTGGCAATTTTCGAAAACTCCCGCCAGTCCCAAACACGAGAATAGGCAGTTGCACCGGTAAAAATTAATTTTGGTTTAGTTTTTTTGACAAGAGCGGCAATTTTTTTGAGATCTAGTCTTTCGGTTTTTGGGTCTACGCCATATTGAACCGATTTGTAGAACTTTCCAGAAAAGTTTACGGGCCAGCCGTGAGTTAAGTGGCCGCCGTGAGGAAGCGAAAGCCCCATGACTGTGTCCCCGGGTTTTAAAAGCGCAAGATATATTGCCTGGTTTGCCGGTGAACCGGAGTAAGCCTGGACGTTGGCAAACTTACAGCCAAAAACTTTTGTCGCCCTTTCCTTGGCAATATCTTCTATTGAGTCGACTACTTGGTTGCCGGAATAATATCGTTTATGGGAATAGCCTTCGGAGTATTTATTGCTTAAGCGAGTGCCTAAGGTTTCGCGGACTGCTGCTGAGGCGTAATTTTCCGAAGGAATAAGGATTATATCCTCTTGCTCGCGGCGGTCTTCGGCTTTTATTAATTTTGCTATTTGTGGATCGACTTGGTTTAGAATTGGCATCCGTTTGAGGCAGATTCACCTATATTGTCGATTGTTACTTGTTAATTGTCAATTGGCCCAGAAGATCTTGGGCTTCTGGTAAATCAGGTTTAAGCATCAGTGACTTCTCGAGTGTTTTTTTTGCACCATCTTTATCGTTGGTTGCAATTTGGATTTTGGCGTAGGTGATATAGGCTCCGGGATAAGTAGGAGCTTGCCTCGTAAGTTTGCTGCCAAGCTCTTGGGCTCGTGAAGTGATTTGGGTTTCTTGGTCGATAAGCAGTAGAAAAGTTTTGGCAACTTTTTGGTTGATTAGAAAATTATTAGGTGCAATTTTTATGGCCTCGTTTGCTGACTCTAGCGCTTGTGTGCCAATGCGATGTTTACTATCAGGAATCTCGACGTCTGGTAGGCTGGTGGCTAGGTTGTAGGCAAAATCGGCAAGTAGATAAGGGTTTTTTACAGGATCTGTAGTAATGGCGTTTCTATAAGTAATTAAAGAAGAAAATGTAGAAGAGCTTTGAGCGTTTTTAATTAAGGTTTCAGCAAAATACATGCGAGCGATTACTGTCGAAAAATAGACGCCTGACAAAATGATAAGGGCCAGGGATGCAAAAACCACCGATGAATTGTCAAGAAGTTTCAGTCTATATATTTTAATTGTATTTTGATTGGCGACAAAAACTGACATTGCAGCAAACAAAGTAAATATTGTTGATGTGGCAACTACCGAAAAGCCAAAAAAGATAGTTATTAGATAACCAAAAATTGAGGCGAAAATAATTTTATTTACGCCATCTTTGCTTTTAAGAGAAAGAAATGCCACAGAGGCCAAAAAGGCAAGATACGATAGGAAACCTAAAATGCCTATATTGGCTAAGTAGTTTAGAAATTCATTGTGAGCTTTGTTGTAAAAAAATTCCCATTCAGATGTTTGGTTATGTGCAGCTGGTCTAAATAGATAATAAGAACTTACGAAGGTTTCGGGGCCTGAACCTAGAATCGGCCAATGGGTGAAAATATCCCCGGCACCTTTCCAAACGATTAAGCGAATTTGTCCGGATTCTGTTCCACCTGATGTCAGCGAGGTTTGGACTGGTTTTGCTGCGGAGGTGTTTTGGCTTTGGGCGTATACGCCTTCTTTGATTCTTGAGGTTAATTTAGTACCAAAAATAACGATTATTATGATGAAAATGATGGCGAGCGAAGTGGAAATTAATCTATTTTCTTTGAGATTACCAAGACCTGTAAAAAACAAACTGAGGATAATAGCTGTCCCTGCGCCGATTGCGCCGGCTCTGGAATTTGTAAGTACGAGCGCCAGGAAAATTATTATTGATGAGGCAAAAAAAATGTATTTCGCTTCTGGGCTTTTTGAGGTAATTGTCTTGTAAAGTGAAAGGGGGAGAAGTAAAACCAGGTAAGATGCCAACCAGTTTGGTTGGCCTAGGGTCGAGAAAATCCGCAGGGTTGGGTCAAATTCTTTTTGCCAACAGGAAGAGGTAAATTTGCCCGTTAAG
>JBBQJY010000051.1:0-3346 GCA_038326365.1 Candidatus Curtissbacteria bacterium
ATCCTCAGTCATGTGAGGAGCAAATGGTGCCAGCAACTTTAAAAGCACCTCTATCTCAGTTATCGTTACCCCTTTCTCTTTACTGCTGGCCTCCAGAAAATTCATCCACTCCATGATAGCGGCAATTGCTGTGTTATAAGACAAATTTTCAATGTCTACTGTCACTTTCTTGATTGTCTTATGCATCATATATGAACTATTTCTATCAATTTCGATTTTTTTAGCAGTAGAACTCTGATCACTTTGTTTACAGCTCTCAACAACTATTTTCCAAACACGTTTTAAAAATCGCTGCATGCCAAGAATTCCTTCGTCTCTGAAGTCACCACCCTCGCTATAGCGCCCGCAAAACATCAAATAAGCTCTAAGTGTGTCCGCACCAAATTTAGCGACATAATCGTCCGGATTTACCACATTGCCACGACTCTTACTCATCTTCGCACCGTCTTTAATGAGAAGCCCATGCGCTCGGAACTTTACAAAAGGTTCGTCGAAGTTGATTAATTTCAAATCCTTGAAAACTTTTGTTATAAATCTGCTGTAAAGAAGATGCAGAACAGAATGCTCAGCTCCTCCGATATACATATCTACCGGCAACCACTTTGCGGTTATCGAGCTATCCCAAGCTTTCTTTTTAGTTCCTAGGCTCGGATACCTCAAAAAATACCAAGCTGAATCTAAAAAAGTATCAGAGACGTCAGTTTCCCGCTTAGCTTCAGCTCCGCAAGCTGGGCATTTTACATTTACAAAATTCGCGTCCTGAGCAAGTGGAGAAACTCCCGTTCCCGTCGGCCGAAAATTCTCAATGTAGGGCAACACAACTGGTAGATTACTTTCTTCAACTGGATACCATCCAGCCGAATCCCACTTTGAATTCTTGGCTGAATCAGCATCTTTATGTGTAAACCAACTCATGCCTTCTTTAGCACACCTCTGGCAGAAAATCATGGGAATAGGAGCACCCCAATAACGCTGCCGAGAAATTATCCAGTCTCTCAAATGCCAATTGACGTCAACACTGCCCAGTCCCTTGATTACCAATTCTGCTAATATTTTTTCTTTCGCCTCCAAAGATGAAAGATTGTCAAATGCTCCGCTATTAATCAGCCTGCCAAAACCCGTGTAAGCCGACTGTGAAAAGTCATGATGTTCGTCAGGAATAATTACTTGTTTTATTCTAATTTGATACTTATTCGCAAACTCAAAGTCGCGCTCATCATGAGCGGGAACACCCATGACAGCACCTGTGCCATATCCAGTCAAAACATAATTAGCAATATAAATTGGAATTTCATCCCCGTTAATTGGATGCCGCGCATTAAAACCTGTGTAAATTCCTTCCTTTTCACCGGCTGGCTCTCCCCTCTCAAAAATCTTATGACTATAGTCTAAAAATTCCTGAATATCCTCTCTTAATTGTCCTTTCGCCTTGTTAAGGATAGTTATCACTAAGGGGTGATCGGCCGCTAAAGCTAGATAGCTTGTACCCATCAGGGTATCTGCCCGTGTCGTAAAAACCACAACAGAAGAGTCCTTTTCTATATCTAAAGGGAACATGATTTTTGCTCCTTCGGACTTACCCAGCCAATTAAGTTGGGCTAGCTTCACTTTTTCACTCCAATCTATTTTTTCTAGACCATCGAGTAGGCTTTGAGCGTAGTGAGTGATCTTAAAATACCATTGGGTTAAATCACGCTTAACAACCTCGGTGCCGCATCTTTCACAGCTAAACTTTTCTTCTTGCTTGTTTATGCTGGATACCTGCTCCTTAATTACTTGCTCGTCTGCCAGAACAGTTTGACAAGAAGGACACCAATTCACGGGAGCACTTTTTCGATAGGCCAAACCAGCTTTAAATAACTGCACAAAGATCCATTGAGTCCATTTATAGTAATCAGGATCGTATGTTTCCAGTTTCTGACGCCAAGCGAAACCATTACCGATTATTTTCAACTGGTTGTAAAAATTATCCTGAGTTCTCTCTGCGACCTTAACCGGATGCTCATTTATTTTCATAGCATAGTTTTCACTGTGAATACCAAAGCCGTCCAGGCCTATTGGCTCAAACACATCTCTTCCAAGCATCCGTTTGTATCTGCCATAGATGTCACTGCCACAAAAGGCATACATGTTCCCCACATGGAGACCCTCAGCCGAAGGATAAGGGAACATCATCAAGTTGTAGTAAGGATTTTTGGATTTTGACAGCTCTGGTTCGTAAGTCCCTTCGTCCTGCCAAACTTTTTGCCATTTAGCTTCGATTTCAGCATGATTAAAGTCAACGTCAGGCTTGTTCATGGCTATAGTATGTCAAATAAAATCTCAAAATGCAAAAATATGGATACATTTAGATATAATATGATGCTTATTGAGTACATAAAATGTACGTTTCTAGAACAAAAATAGGAGGAAAATTTTTGAAGATGAACCCATAATTAATTTTCTCAGCTTTTATTGGTTTGAGAGACTATAAATGCGTATCTAAAGCCCAGCTTTATGCCGAATGGAATATTGTCGAAGTTAGCCTATCTGGCAGACCCTTTTAAAGGCTCTAAATGTTTAGCAACAAGAGAGAAGATCCGCCAACTGTCAAGTAGTGATATATTTAGATCTTCTTTCTGCGAAAATTTCCACAGCCCTAAGTGAACCGATAATCTTAATTGATTTATTGTGGACCAGAGCGGACTCGAACCGCTTACCTCTGCAATGCGAATGCAGTGTTCTACCAGGTGAACTACTGGCCCTTCAAGGCTACTTGTCAAAATTAAATAGTCTAATAATCAAGAATTCATGATCAATTTGTGGACCGGAGGAGATTCGAACTCCCAACCCCCTCCATGCCATGGAGGTACGCTACCGTTGCGCCACCGGCCCTAATTAATTTTTATTGTGACAATTTTCTTTTTTTACTGTCCAATTGTCAAATTAAAAGAAATTCCATTCTGAATTGTTTGGCACAGGCTTAAAGAAAAAATACGGGGTGACTAAAAAAGTTGAAGCTAAAGGTATACCTTTAGACAATCTAAACAGGCTAAACATCAGATAATATGCTATTAGCAATAATATATAAAGAGTGCTAATTCGAAGCTATCAAATATAGGCAGAATTGGGCAAATGGCTCCGGGAGATACTTTTTCACCTACTCAAATCTACCTCAACTATATCACATGTTGCCAATTGACAGAAACCGTATTATATATATAAATAGAAGTAGAGGTGTTTTCCCGTAACGGGAGTATACGGGAAAGTTAATAGGGAATCGACTTAGGGCAGTCAAATCGGGAATGCCCTTTTTCAAAAGAAAATTAAATAACAATAAATCGTTAAAAAATAATTCATCGACTTC
>JBBQJY010000052.1:0-3299 GCA_038326365.1 Candidatus Curtissbacteria bacterium
GGATAACAACGATTTTGGCAAAGTAAACATGGCTATTACACCTCGTCAGCCAGGCTCTTCTTTCAAACCGATAATTTATGAAAGGGCGCTGGAAGACAAGTTAATTACGCCCGCCACGCTTATCGACGATAAGCCAGTTTCTTTCGGTTCGTACAAACCAAAAAATTTCGACGGAAAATTTAGGGGTCCTGTCACTGTTCGTCGTGCGTTGGTTAATTCTTTAAACATCCCTGCTGTTAAAGTTATGGAGAAGGTGGGAGTTGCCGATGGCTTGGATAACGCTAAAAAACTAGGAATAACCACACTTTCCGATCAAACAAATTACGGTCTGGCGCTAGTTTTGGGAGCAGGAGAAGTAAAACTTCTTGAACTCACCAACGTTTATGCAACTTTTGCCAATGCTGGGGTTTATCATGAGCCAAATTATATTTTAGAAATAAAAGACAAGCGCGACAAAACCATCTTTGAGTACAAAGGTCAGGCAAAAAGAGTTGTTGCAGAGGGGCCGGCATTCTTGATCTCTTCCATTTTATCCGACAACGCTACCCGTGCAGAGGTTTTTGGCAATGCGCTTACTGTTTCACGTCCGGCGGCGGCCAAAACCGGCACAACTGAGGAGTACAAAGACGCCCTTACATTAGGTTACACACCAGACATCGCAATCGGCGTCTGGGTTGGCAATAACGACAATACACCCATGGACAATATCGCCGGCGCGCTAGGTGCCGCGCCAATTTGGACAACCCTCATGAATACATTTTTCAAAGACTTACCTGATGACAGGTTCATTCAGCCCGGCGCTGTCGTTAAAAAAACTATAACTTGTACACAAGCTCAGACGCCTACACCGACACCATCACCGCAAGCATCTGTGACTCCGATTGTAACGAGGATGACAGAATTTTTTCTAAAAGGCACAGAACCGCAGGATTGTCCCTCCCCGATTGCTGTTCCAGACCCGACGGAGACATCCGCACCAAGCTCGGCGCCAACTCCAGCTCCGAGTCCTGCACCTCAGACATCGCCTAGCCCCAGTCCGTCTTTATCCCCAAGCCCTCTTTTCTCGCCTATTCTCAGCCCGCTACCTACATAATCTATAATATTTAATATGTCAGATCGACCAACTCCAGAAGAGCTCCTAAAACATCGCCACAAAAAAAGACACAAGAGAGAAAATTCTCTGCGCGACGTTATTCTTGGGGGCCAGGACGGACTCGTAAACGCTCTAGGAATAATATTGGGTATATCAGCCGCAGGCGGAGACATGAAAATTCTTATTGCGACAGTCCTGGCAGCAACATTTGCCGAATCAGTGTCAATGGGAGCTGTTGCTTATACGTCCTCGCTTGCTCAAAAAGATTACTACGATGCCGAGCGAGAAAAAGAAATGAAAGAAATAGAAAGCGCACCGCAAATGGAACGCGAAGAAATACGCCAAATCTATGAGGAAAAAGGTTTTAGCGGCAAAGTCTTAGAAGAGGTGGTTGAAAAAATCACTTCAGATAAAAAAATTTGGCTGGACGTCATGATGGCCGAAGAGCTCAATATCACCCAGGTTAACACAAGGGCTGTTTTAAAAACATCTGTAATTGTCACTGTGGCCACAGTCATTGGTCATTTAATCCCCCTGCTGCCATTTTTCTTCTTTGCCCACGCTTCAAGTATTATTTTGTCCATTATTGTCAGTGGCCTTTCGCTTTTTGCTGTTGGTGCTTTCCAGGCATATTCTCTTGTGGGTAACTGGTTCAAAAGTGGCACACGTTTAGTTTTGATCGGCCTAGGAGCAGCTTTGGTTGGCTATTTAATTGCAAGCATTTTCCACACCTCAGCTTGATATAATCAAAATGGCAATGCATTCAGATTATTTAAAACAAAGACACGAGCCAATCAATGTCAACAAAAAACACAAAGAGACTCTCACCTTTCAAGATCATCTCGCCTTAAACGTCACCAAAATTGTCGGTACAATGTACGCCGTTTATTTTTTTGCCGTCTTCATGGCGGGTTGGATGCTGTGGCAAACTGCCGTAACTCAAAAGCCTTTTGATCCATATCCATTTGCCTTTTTACTATTCATGGGCAACATCGTCCAGCTTCTTTTAATGCCGCTTATCATGGTTGGCCAAAACCTTCAGGGTCGTCATGCCGAAATAAGGACGGAAGAAGAATACAATACAACGCAGTCCAGCTACAAAGACATAGAGGAAATTTTGAATCACCTCAACGAGCAAGATATCGAAATGAAGAAGCAATTAGACATTTTGACCCGTCTTTCAAAAGAAAAATACTCTAAGTAATTCAAAATTATTTCTATTCTAAAATTGTATAAAATGCTAACATTTCTTCTATGGATCAAAAAGAGCGCAAATACTTGCCTGAGCTTGATGTTTTAAAAGCAATTTCTATAATTGCCGTTATCGTTCTTCATATCGTGAGCCCAGCCATTGCGGCAGATCCTAAAAATCTAAAATTTTATCTCACACTAGACCAAATATTAAGATTTTCCGTTCCACTTTTTATTGCTCTGTCTGGATACACTTTGGCTAAAAATCACTTAGATGAAACATTTAATTTTCTAAATTTTTTCAAAAAAAGAATTTTAAGAATATTTCCTTGGTATATTTTTTGGTCGCTGACAATTTTTCTTCTTGTAGATGCCAGCGGAGGCTTATTAAGTTTTTTCCCCAGGTTCATCTTAGGCAGAATCGATTATCACCTTTATTTTGTACCAATGATATTTCAGCTGTATCTGGTTTTCCCGGTAATTATTTTTCTTCTCAAAAAATTAAATTACAAGTTGGTCCTTATAACATTCCTGTTTCAGTTAATTTATTTGCGACAAATTGCCCCGCTCGCTATGCACGGTTTAATTAGCGATCAAGAACAATATTTATTTTTCACCTCATGGATTTTCTACTTTGTGTTCGGTATAGCACTTTCAAAGTTGGACCCAAAAGAGTCTTTAATATCTAAGTGGAGATATCTGCTAATCCCACTTACTATTGCCTTAGGTATTTGGGTCGTCAACGATTGCTTAAACGCATCAAAAGCACTCGACTTAATTATTGCAACTCGTTTTACAAGAATACCAGTGCTTCTTTATGCATCTTCAGCTGTAACTTTGTTTATTTTATTTAAAGATTGGTTGTTAAAAATCCCGGATCAATTGTTTGCTCTGCTGGTCGACTTCGGAAAAAAATCTTATATCGTATATCTTTGTCATACGCTACTGTTAAGATTATTTGCCAGTTATTTTCCAATTACTAACAGAACCGTAATCCTTTATGCTGCCATATTCG
>JBBQJY010000053.1:0-2647 GCA_038326365.1 Candidatus Curtissbacteria bacterium
GGCAGCCCCTTTGCTACCATTACCCAGAAACAACTTGACCGGGTGGTGAAGTTAATCAATACCCGGCCGAGGAAGCGCCACCGTTACCGAACTCCAGATGAAGTCTTTAACGAGTGTTGCACTTTGGATTAGAATCTAAGCATAGCAAAACAGACTCGAGA
Source organism: Candidatus Curtissbacteria bacterium (assembly GCA_038326365.1). Taxonomy (GTDB): domain Bacteria; phylum Patescibacteriota; class Microgenomatia; order Curtissbacterales; family GWA2-41-24; genus JBBQJY01. Next base: position 162 of record JBBQJY010000053.1, read on the forward strand.
ATATTTTGACAACTCTATTTTTAAGTGATACACTTTTGACACACTAAAAAATTAACTGCCCAATATATGCCAACCACTAAAACTCGAATCAACGTCAGCGTATCCGACGAAGTAGGCTTTGCCCTAAAAAAATTAGCCACTCGAGATCAAGTTCCCACCGCCACTAAAGCTGAGCGGTTGTTGGAAGTAGCTTTGGAAATAGAAGAAGATGAAGTTTGGGATAAAATCGCATTAACTCGCGAAAAAACAAAAAATACTAAATACCTATCTCATAATCAAGTCTGGAAATGAGTTTTAATATTCTGTACTATCCCCTAGTGGCACGAGCAGATATTCCTAGACTCTCTAAAACATGGAAAGGTAAAATCCAAAAAGCTATTGAAGAACGGTTATCAACCAATCCAGAAACTTACGGTAAACCATTGCGCCGCTCTCTAAAAGGATATCGTAAACTGCGAGTTGGAGATTACCGTATAATTTTCTTATTGGAAAAGCGCGCTGTTAAAATTCTAGCTATCCAGCATCGCTCAGTTGTGTATGATCGAATTAATAAAAGAACATAATGTCATTTAAAATCGGTATGGAGTGAACACTACCAGACATACTATAATAGACGAAGTAGCCAAACTCATACCATTTCACTTTACGATTAAATTGCCACCGCCACAGTATAAACGGCGCATAGTGGAGAGAAACAAACATAATGGGCAGATAATGCACTCTGTGCCAATTAGTTAGATAAGGAAGCAAAAAACTCCCATACGGGAGCTTTTTGTTAAATCAAGGTTGGTGTTACGAATTTTCTAATATCAGCTTCAACTAATACTCTTTGCACATCACTTCGGGCAATCAGCGAGGAAGTAGGCTTAGTACTCGCTTCAGGATGATTAGCAACAGGCACAGAGAAGCCAATGTATTCTACTGACTTTTTCATTCTGTTTCTCACCCAGTCGATAGCTGGAACGAGGTCAGTATCCGAACTTACTACTATCGCAGTGTCGTATTGGTTATCTATTGCGCCTACAATCAAATCAGTAGCTAACTTTACATCAATACCTTTTTCTCTGGTTCTGTGATAAACAATTTCCTGAAACCCTGCTTTATGCAGCTTTTGATAATCTTGCACTCTGTCGTCAACATTTATGCGTTCAGTTCTGTTCCGAAGCTTACTGGTTTTAATTTCCCAATTCCCTGCCGATTGCAGTTTAGAAAACAATTTATTCTGATTAGCCATTGCGGCTACGGTTCTTTTATCGCCTACTATTTCTCTGACCGTGCCTGTATAAAATCTTTTCCCTTTCGGAATTATTTGACGGCCATTGGCTATGTATTGTGCAAAGGCTTCATAATCAAAATCTTTAATTTTGAGCTTTTTCAAAACTAAATGATAAAAATTACCAGCATCAATTAAAATACAAACTTTTTCCATTGTTGTTATATTAAAATACCTGCACACTACAGAGTAGGCGCAGGTGACTTTTATGTTTATATTATACCTCCTATTCAAGGGGCTTGTCAAGAGGCGATGTCAGCAGCTTATAAAATAGTAGTTTGCGATTTATCACTCAATAAACCATACCCATTTAAAAGTTCTTGCTGAAAGCCAAACGCATTGCCGTGACTGGCTAACCCTAAATAAGACTGCAAAGTCTCATTAGCAGGGTGGGCTAACATTCGCTTTATCGCCCTTCGTTTTGTGACGCTACGCAAAACTTTGTGTTTTGGAAAATTGACCCATCCAAGAAAATCCATACCAGAGGCTAAAGATTTAATAAAAATCTTATTTGGGTGCAATCGTAATTGTAAGCGACGTTCCAAAAAAATAATTACTTCTGAAATTACAGGTAGCAACCATTGTCTGTCATTAGAGAAAAAACAAAGTCATCAGCATAACGAATATAATACTTTGCTTTGAATTTGTGCTTAACAAATTGGTCAAGCTCGTTCATATAAATGTTGCAAAATAGCTGTGAGGTTAAGTTGCCTAACGGCAAACCTTTACCAATAATTGGAGAGTTGAAACTCTTAACAACTATTCGCAATAATCCGAGAATATCTTCATCAGGAATATAGCTGCTTAAAATCTCCAATAATATACTATGGTCAATGCTTGCAAAAAACTTTTGGATGTCGCACTTCAAAACCCAAGCAGTTTTGGTATTATTTTTGCTCACCTTTAGAACAAACTGCTTAAAGCGTGAAAGAGCCTTATGAGTGCCTTTGTTATTTCGACACGAGTAAGAGTTAGGAATAAATATCGTGTCGAAAAATGGATATAGTTTTTGGTATATAGCGTGATGCACTATCCTATCCCGAACTATGGCCTTATGAATGTTTCTTGGCTTCGGGTCAGAGATGTTAAAAGCTTCGTAAAATCCGTGAATATAGTTAAAGTTGGCAAGGTCTTCGTGAAGCTGTAATATGTTATTAGTCAAAGACGTGCTGAAACTTTGAACATCAGGTTTCTTTTTCTTGCCAATTAAAAA
>JBBQJY010000054.1:0-2472 GCA_038326365.1 Candidatus Curtissbacteria bacterium
GTAGACTCTGGCGCAATTATTTTCGTCTCGTTTTTTGCAAGAACCCACTTTTGAAGAAGGCCGCCTTTGTAATTCTTTCCAAATGTTAAATTGTCGCTAGCAGCGTAGGCTTGAGAAAAGCAAATCGAACTGCATACAACCATTCCCCAGACACGCTTTGAATTGTTCATATTTTTGACAAGATAACCCACACCAGAGTAATTTTAAACTCACATGAAAAAAAATACACTCGCAAATACAGTTGCTATGTCGCTAGCGTTAATTCTCGGCTTTTTTGCCTCTAATAGTTCTCGAGCGCACAACCAAGCACCTGCGACAATTAGAAGGTCTATGGCGGCTGCCTTTAAAACACTCGATGCGCAACTTCCTTCAAACGTTTTTAAGGGCAAAAAATCTCTAAAAGTAGCGGGCGGTACGGCACAAGTTTTTGAAGCAAAGAAAGATCAAAAAGTCGTAGGCTACGTTGCTCAGATTGAATACCAAGAAGAAATTCACGTTGTCGCTGTCAATGCCTCGTCTAAGTCCATAACAAGTGTTGTAAAGTCCGGCACTGCCCTTAGCGAAAGCGAGTGGAAAGAACTTCCATTCGTTGAAGCCATTAGGAAAGCACTCGTAGAATCTGGCAAGTAATTTAGGAGGGGATATTTGTGATGAAATTTTTAAAGATGGTCTGGATAGGCTTTGGAATCCTTAGCATTTCGCAGATGAGTTTTTCAGAGGGAGTCGTCACTAAACACAAAAAGCTAAAAATCCCTCACAATCACGCGTCGATGGCTGGGGGCAGCGTCTTAATGCTTGGGGATTATCATGTAGAGATTAAGGCCACAAAAAAAGCAAACACTCTCGAACTGTTTACCTCGGATCGAGTCAGAGACCCTGTAGATGCAAATCTTTTTGATCTCAAAGTAGTCTTAGTAGATGGCGCGATTAAAACCCCGCTAAAATTTGAACAGTCAAAAGATCTTAAGTCAAAGGTACTAGTAGACCTTTCTCTCGGGCATAGCGCTAATGCAAGTTTAGAAATTAGTGCTTCAAGAATAACTCCAATCAAGGGTGAGGTGAGCTCTACAAGCCCGCAGAGTATTAAGCTAAAGGATGTTTTAAAGTCGTCGAATTCTAGAAAAAGACTTTAGGAAATCAATGCGACTTTTAATTTTAGCGTTATTTTCAATTTCAATCTTTTTTATTTCATATTCTAGAGAAAGTTTTGCCCTGCCTGCCAGTGCTCGGCTTTTTCAACAGGCTTATGGTTATAAGGTAAGTTGCACACTTTGCCATTCGAATGGTGGTGGTACGTCGCCAAATAACTACGGTAAGGCTTTTCTTAGAGCGGGCGCAAACTCTAGCGCCTTTAAAAAAATTGACAGTGCAGATTCTGACGACGATGGCATTTTAAACCTCAAAGAAATTCTTGCTAAGTCTAACCCTGGCGATAAGCAAAGTACTCCCACAAGTGTGGGCGATTGGCTTGTAAATGCCGGAGCAGTGTTTATTCCACAAAAAGAATTAGAGAAACTCTTCCCGGGCTTTAGCAAATTTTCAGCTATTGAGGGCTCATTAAATCCAAAACAAATAGAATTCTTAAAATCAAAACTTGCTAAAGACCTAGTGGACGACGATAAAGTCCCGACATTCTACTTTGCAGAAAAAGACGGAAAACGTTCTGCCGTCGGTCAGTTTATTGCGCAGCAACTGGGCCAAGGGAAAAGTCTCAATACTGGGGTTGCAGTGGCAACCAATGGAAAGATCATGAGGGTCGAGATACTTGGTGGAACAGAAGCTAAGGCCGCGGGCCAAAGCACGGCTTTTATGGATTCTCTAAAAGATAAAAATATTGCCAATCTGCCACCTTCGCCTAGCGATGCATCTGCTAAGCTAATTCGCACAAGTGTTGAACGCAGCCTTTACCTCATACAAGCGGTATTTGGTGGAGCAAAATAAGGGTAAAGATGGATAAAAATGTTGAAATAAATCTAGACGCTGCAACTCTTGAAAATATTTCTAAGGGAGCGAGCCGGGTATTTAATCTGATGAGAGACGGTGTGCTCCCAAGCCTTTCGGTTTTTTTATTTATTTTTTCGATAGTCGCGCTAGTGGTTTTGGGTAAAAAACAGAGACCAAATTCACTGCCCAAAAGTACCCTTATTCCAAATTGGCCCCTAGGATTACGATTGGCCCTTGTTCCGCTCTTAATTTCTTTTGCTTTGACTCACGTGTTTTCGGCTGCATCGGTTTACTTCAACACCAAAGTAGCAAATCCTGGAACCGAGCAATATTTTCAAAATATGGGTGTTGGACGTTTATTTTCTCTAAGCCACGCTCATTTATTTGCCCATGCAAGCATGTATTTTCTTCTCGCGGCCTTAGTTCAATTCAGTGGTCGGGGCCCTGTCTTTACCGTGTGGGCGCCCATTGTTGCCATCTGGGCTGGGGTTTTTGATGTTGTCGCGTGGTGGGGTCTTAAAGAAATCT
>JBBQJY010000055.1:0-2403 GCA_038326365.1 Candidatus Curtissbacteria bacterium
ACTTTCTTAACTATTTCCCGGATATAGCTATAGTCCTTAACCTTGCCTGGGATCATCCTGATTTTTTCTCAACGCACAAAAAGCTTCTAGATTCTTATGCAAACTTTATAAACAACATTAAAGAAAAAGGGAAATTAATAACAACCGAAGAAGTAGCCAGCGCTTTAGGGGGAAAAATTAGAAAAGATATCCAAAATATAACAATTAAAGACCAACAAACACTTGAGTTGTCTCTCATTGGCAATTTTCGAAAAGAAAACGCCTCGGCGGCGCTGACACTTGCCCAAGCCTTAAATCTCAATATTGAAAGATCAGCAAAATCTCTTTCTGATTTCCCTGGGCTGGGTAGAAGACTTGAGTACAAAGGAAAAATAAAAAATATAAGTTTTTATGACGATTATGCGGTACAGCCCTATACAATTGAAAAAACCGCTAATGCGCTGGCGGAAAAGTACAATGGTAAAACAATATTACTCGTTTTAGAACCTCATACTTATAGTAGGGTAAAAATATACTTCAAGTATTTTGCATCTTCTTTGACGAACACAAAAGTTAATCAAATCTATGTAACAGACGTATACGCAGCTCGCGAGAAGGACCACGCGGTTAATTTGTCGGAAAAACTCGCGGGGCAAATTGGCAATAAAGCTGCATATACAGGTACAATAAACGATTCAGCCGAACTCGTTAGGAGAAACCTGGGCAAATACGACATAGTTTTGTCGATGGGAGCAGGCGATGTTTATAAACTTTATGATTTAGTAAAAAATGGACAATAAAGCGGTAGATCAGTTTAAAGACATCATTGGCCCTCTGCGGGTTTACGAAAACGAGCCACTAGCCAAACATACTTATTTTAGAATCGGCGGGCCAGCAAAACTTTTTTTTGAAGCAAAGAACACAGAAGACTTTATTTTGGCCCTAGAAACCGCCCATAGATTAGAAATCCCTACTATCGTTTTAGGGGGCGGTGCCAACGTGCTGATTTCCGACCAAGGCTTCGATGGTCTTGTTATCAAAAACAGGGTAGACGGCGTAAAGCTAGTCGGAATTAAAGGCACATTTAACAAAGAAGTAAAGGGAATAGAAAGTGCTTTAATCTGGGTTGCATCGGGCACACTTATGAATCGTTTAGCTCGCTTCACGATAGACCAAGGCCTAGAGGGGTTTGAGTTTCTGCTATCCGTCCCGGGAACAGTCGGAGGAGGGCTAAAAATCAATTCTCACTACGAAGTGGAGAAAAACGAGTTTATAGGTAATTTACTGGCGGCAGCTACTCTCTTTGACCCAAAAACCGGCAAGATTAAGAAAGTAGACGTCTCTTATTTTGAATTTGCCTATGACTCTTCAAAAATTAAGCAAACAGACGAAATTGTCATAGACGCAACTTTCATCGGTCGAGCCTCAAAAGATAAAGACGCTCTGTGGAAAAAGGCAACCGATGATGTTAAAAGAAGAAACGAGGAACAACCCCTGGGCGTTGCCTGTTCCGGATGTGTTTTTCAAAATATATCCCACCAGGATGCTATGCGGCTGGCAACTCCCAACATGACGACATCAACTGGCTACATAATAGAAAGCCTTGGTCTTAAGGGCGCTGAAATAGGTGGCGCTCAAGTTTCCAATAAACACGCAAATTATCTAATTAACAGCAATGAGGCTTCAGCGCAAGACGTCTACAATTTGATAAACTTAATTAAAGACAAGGCGAAGAATACTTACGGCTTAGACTTAAAAGAAGAGATTTTTTTGATTGGAAATTTTAAGTAATGTCAAAATACATAATCGAAAAAGCGTCCAAACTGGCTGGCGAAATCAAAGTTGCTGGCAATAAGAATTCAGTGTTACCGATCATGGCAGCCAGCCTCTTAACGGAGGAAAAAAGTGTAATAGAAAATATTCCCAACATCTCGGACGTCTTTGTTATGGCTGATTTGTTGGAACTTGCCGGAGTTCAAATAATTCATGAAGGTTCCAAAATCTCGATCAACCCCGCCAGTTTAAAAAGAGTAGAATTTCCTGCAGAATTAACAGAGAGACTTAGGGCATCGGTTGTCCTCATTGCTCCTTTTGTTGCGCGCCTTGGTCAAGTCCGTATGGGTTATCCGGGTGGAGACGTCATAGGCCGACGACCACTAGACACTCACTTCCAGGTGATGGAAGCATTTGGAGCCAAAGTAAAAAAAAGCGAAAATCATTTTGAAGTTTCTGCAGAAAAATTAAGGGGGGCGGAAATATTTCTGCAAGAAGCGTCTGTAACTGCTACCGAAAATGCGATAATTGCTGCCTGTTTTGCGGAGGGCAATTCTGTCATCAAAAGAGCAGCTTCTGAGCCACATGTAATTGACCTTTGCCAGTTTCTTATCAAAATGGGTGCACAAATAGATGGAATAGGTAGTAACG
>JBBQJY010000056.1:0-2286 GCA_038326365.1 Candidatus Curtissbacteria bacterium
CAAATCAGAGCGATTATCGAGTTGTAAATTGGAAACTCCACAAAGCGATAACGATTTGGGTTGTCGATTCCATTAGTCTGGGTCGACATGTCGTCAAAAGTTGGAACAAATGGTGTATAGCCTTCTTTGATAAAGTTTCTGGCGACAGCCGCCGTGTCTGCCTGGCGCCACGAATGCCAATCAGCAATGGGCCTATTTATCTTGTACATACGCGCGACAAGTCCAACCATCAAGATGGCTAAAATTACTAAAACTTCAAGCTTTTTCACTTTTTTTCGACTGGGATAATTTTATTGTGGCAAACAGAATTGCAATCAGTGCCCAGTACGTATAAGCAACCTTCGATGACTCCAGAACATCTATGTAAAAAGAATTGACAAGTAAACCAATTGTGGCGGCAAATAATGAAGCTACTAAGCTTGCGTAAAACAAATCGTTTATTTTTTTAAATGAGATGATTGCTTGATAACTTGCAATAGACAATATTCCATAGAAAGTAATAAACCCCAAAATACCTGTTTCGCCAAGTGATCTTAGAAAGTCGTTGTCTGTCGATTCTGCTTCTGTAAAAACGTTTACGCTTGATTTTGTCAGTGTCGAATATCCAGAACCTAAAAGCGGATTTCTTACAAAGCCTTGGACTGCGTGGGGCCAAATGTAGTCCAACCGAATACAAGTTGATAAGTCATATTTAAGCGCGCATTGCGAATAAGTCCTAGCTTTTGAGTTTGCAGTTTTAGGCCCATCTTCTGACACATCGGTAGTTACATCAGCTGGCCGGGTTGCTTCTTGTTGTACGACAATACCTGAATCTGGTCTTTGCGTAGACGGTGGCGTATCCGACTTGGAGCCAACGTCCAAAAATGCTACGTTCGGGCCTTTGGGTGGTTCTCTCTTAAAGGGATTAACAACAAGAGCTTTTAAATTTTGGACTTTTAATAAATGTGCGAATCTGTCGGACAAATCGCCAAAAGACAACATAATAAATATCGAGATGCCTACTACAACTACCCATCTCGTTCCCGCCCATAAAATACTTTTTTTCAACGAGAGCATGCCAAAGACAATTGTCAATGCGACCAAATAAGCGATAAATGAAGTGCGCGAAACTGTGAGTATTAATAGCCAAAAACCAAGCGCGGAAACGAGAGCTAAGAAAATTTTTATGAATAGTTTTTTAACTACGAAGATCAAAGGTATAAAAATAGAAAGAACCATCATTAGATAAGCAGCTAAGTCGTAATGGCCCCCGAACGTGGACAAAACTCGAGCATTTTCGGTTAGATACAACTTTATGCCTTTGGAAAATTCTCTGTTCATGGTGGAATATGCTGGCCAATATAAATATTTCTGCCCGAAACCATAAATAGAAACGCACAGCAAGACAACCGCCATTGTGTAAATGTATTTTTTAATCTGACTTAGACTTTTAATTGACGAGAAGAAAACAAAGAAAACGCTAAAATACTCGATCCTTCTTGCCCAGTTAAGAAAGAGTTTAGCGATGTGTATAAATTGCAAAGGTACTGTTTGAGTTATAAAAATCGCAGAAAGAGAAGATAGCAATCCAACGGCAATATATATAAGGATAGGAATTAAAAGCGGATTATCTTTTAGGGTTACTTTTTTCCTTATAAGCCAGACGAGCCAAACAAGAAATGTGAAGGCGATTAAAAAATCGTCTAGTCTTATACGAACAATATAACCGGGCAAAATATCAAAAAGGGGAATTTTGGGATATAAAGGAATAATTACGATCAGAGCGAACGAAAGATACTCTAATACGTGATCATCTAGCCACTTTAAAGCTTTCAACATATACTCGTGCAAGCTCATTTCTTCCCAAAATAGTGAAGATAATTATTCTTGCCAGTGCTCCTATTTTAAGGAAGAAAAACAATATTTGCAAAGCAATTTTACTTTTATGCTTTTTGTAGAAGTAAATTAGGCCTTTATATTCGCCAACAAAAGCGCGAGATGAAATTTTTCCTGAGGAACCGCGGCCGATGTGAACTATTTTGGTACTAGGTGTAAATCTGACATCAAATCCAGCCTTTTTAATTCGATAGCACCATTCGACTTCCTCACCATACATAAATATCTTTTCATCTAGCGTGCCTACTTTTTCTGCAACAGATTTTGGTACAAGAAGTGCAGCTCCAGTTACCCAATCAGGGGTCTGTTCTCTTTTGTAAAAATCATCGTGGTCTTGGTGATAAGGATCGAGGAACTGACCAAAAGGCAAGTCATCTATAAATGTAGACCAGCAAAAGATTTGAATTAGAT
>JBBQJY010000057.1:0-1619 GCA_038326365.1 Candidatus Curtissbacteria bacterium
CTGCCCGCAAGTTTGGCGGTGGAAACAAGGGCGGTTTTGACCGCAGTGGTTTCAGCGGCTTTGGCCAGAACAGCTTCGGCGACCGCAATGGTCCGCCTCCCGCACGCGTCGGCTTCGGTGGCCAGCGCGATGACCGGGGCGGTGACCGCAGCGAAGGTTTCAGCTATGAACGCAAGGGCGGCTTCAACGAGCGCTTTGCAGGCCAGCCGCGCAACGAAGGTGGCTTTGCACCGCGCACTGAAGGTTTTGCTCCGCGTAACGAAGGTTTTGCGCCACGCAAGGAAGGCTTCGCGCCCCGCAATGAAGGCTTCGCACCGCGCGGTGACTTCGCGCCGCGCAAGCCGACCTTCTCCAAGGCTGCGCCTGGCAGTGCTGGCAAGTCGTTTGTGCCGCGTGATGCGGCCAAGAAGCGCACGGCCAAACCGGCTCGCTGATGCGGTGAAGCAGGGGCTTGACCCCTGCGTTCAGAGTTACTTGAGGCCCAATGAAAAAAGCCCGTCAGCTTACGCTGACGGGCTTTTCTTTTAAGTGGTGGGTCCTGAGTGACTCGAACACTCGACCTACGGATTAAGAGTCCGCTGCTCTACCAACTGAGCTAAGAACCCACTTTGAAACCTGAATTTGCTGTGGTGGAGAGGATGAGGATCGAACTCACGACCTTCGCATTGCGAACGCGACGCTCTCCCAGCTGAGCTACCCCCCCCCACAACAGCTGCTAGTCTAAACCATGCACCGGGTGAGTTGAAAGCGAAGCGGCGATTATGCCGCAAATTCAGTGAGCAACTGGCCTGCACGCGGCGCATTTTCAAGCAAGCCTCGCGCATTGGCGACCTGTACGCCATTGACCCACACGCCGTGCACGCCCGTCGCGTCGGTCGTAAGCCGCGCCGCCCCGCCGGGCAGGTCGAACACGCGTCGTTTGGGGCCGCGTCCGACGGTTTGCGGATCGAACAGCAACAGGTCGGCCGCGAGGCCTGCCCGGATGAAGCCGCGGTCCTTCATGCCGAAGATCTGCGCGGGCTGCAACGTCAATCGCCGCACGGCTTGCGCCATCGTCATCGTGCCAAGATCGCGGGCCCAGTGGCCCAGCAGATGCAGTCCGAAGCCCGCGTCGTTGAAGAAGGTCAGGTGGGCGCCCGCGTCGCTGAGTGACACGACGCTGTTCGGATGCGTGAGCATGCGGCCCACGGCTTCTTCATCGCTGTTGAGCAGTTGTGCAGTGAACACCGTCATCAGGTCTTCGGAGATGGCAAGATCCAGCATCACGTCCAGCGGGTCGCGGCCTTCGTTGCGAGCGATGTCTGCCACCGTCATTTGCTCATAGGCGGCGTGCGTCGGTGATGTGACCTCCACCACCTGGACCTTGTCCCACTCATTGTTGAAGAGGCGGAAGGTGGCGCTTGAGGCCAGCTCGGCGCGCACGCTGTTGCGGAAGGCTTTGTCGGCAAGCATCGCCTTGAGCGCATCACCCTGCAGTCCCAACGCCGGCTTCCAACTCGCCAGGCCTTCGACGGGGTAGGGCGACTGCATGGTGAAGTCCATCGTCAGCGGGCAGCAGGACACCTGGCCGATCAGCTTGCGGTTGCGCGTGTTGGCGGCAGCGATGCCGTCCAGGTCCT
>JBBQJY010000058.1:0-2686 GCA_038326365.1 Candidatus Curtissbacteria bacterium
CGGTGACGGTGAAGCCGACTGTTTGATTTTTCTTGTAGAATATAAAAATACATGTATTCAGGTGATTTACATGGAAGCTGTAACTGAAAATATCTACTCTATGCAACATATTGAAAATATCTTGCGACGTTTGCCGCCTGAGCGGTTGCGTGTGGCGGCTGATTTTTTGGCTTATCTGGAAGAAAGGGAAAGCAATGAGGCAACTGAGGAGTTATTGAGTATTCCTAACTTTAGGGAAGATTATGAAGAGGCGATGCAGGAAATCGAGAGGGGAGATATCGTACCATTGAAAATTATTCGCCGCCATTTATAAGAAATCACAACTATTTGTGTAATCATTAACGTTACTAATCAAAGTAAATAGGAGATCGGTATATGTCAGGTGATGTTGCAGGCAAGACAGAATCAATTCTGGATATTATCAAAGGGATTGACTCAAAGACAGTCATGCTTCCAGAATTCCAAAGAGACTTTCGATGGGAACTCAATCAAACCTGTGATTTATTTGATTCTTTAATTCAAGATATATTCATTGGCGCAATTATCTATGGAAAACCTTCATTTGCAATGAGTCTGAGAGAAGTAGATAAACGAAAACGAAAAGGTAAAGGAAGCCGCCAACAACTAAAAATCGAGTCATATTCCGAACAAGAGATCAATCAAAAAAGAGAAGTAGAGAATTTAAGAATAGTTCTTGATGGTCAACAAAGACTTACATCTATTTATCGAGCAGTTACAGGTGAAGGGGAAGATAAGATTTATGTTGTTTTACAAAATGATTTACACGAAAGAGAGATAGCTAAGCCAAGTGATCTGTCTTTAGAAGAAATATATAGTTCAGTTACCTCAGAAGAAAGTAGGGATGCTATATCAGTCAGATTGTCTGATGTATACGAATATGAAATTAATAGTCTTGAGGATGAAGACTTAAATAAACAATTTATTGACTCTCACTATGGAAAATCCTTGCTTCATGACAACGTAGAGGCTATTGGAAAATGCCAACGTATTTATCGTATAGCAGTTAGAAAAATAATGGACTTGTTTAAAGAGTCTAAAATGGTTTCATATTATCTTTTAGATATGGGGTTAGAAAAATTTTGCACATTCTTTGAAAGAAGTAATAGTCGTGGTATCCAGCTAAATTTTACTGACATTTTAGCTGCAAAATTATACCAAGGATTTAATCTTAGAAAAGAAGTAGATGAATTTGAGAACCAGAATCTTGGATTAAAAGTAAATCGTGAAGTGTTAATAAGAACAATTGCTTATATTTGTTGCATTGAAAAACAAAGCTATATTTCTATTGAGAAAGAATTTATTCTTAAAAACCTTGAACATGATGATTTTACTCGGTATTGGCAAGTAGTGTGTCCTCTGTATGTTAAAACCATCGCATATTTGAATAAGAATCACTGGATTTTATCGCAGGACTGGCTACCATCTGAAAATATGTTGATTCCTCTAATGATTTTTCTTAGACAAATCAAAGAGTTTGACAATATGAATCAAGATCAAAAAAGATTTTTAGAATATTGGTACTGGTCTTCTACCTTTGCCAATCGCTACAGCACATCATCTAATGAAGTCATTATTAATGATTGCAAGGCTTTAAATAATATAGCGACGAAAGACCGTATCAATAGTTTAAGTTACTTCAATAAGTTGAGATCTTTAGTAACTGAAGCTGAAGACTTATTCAGTTACAGTAAAAAATCTAGTGCTATTTATAAGGGAGTTCATAATCTAATAAACTATTCTGCTGGTGGAACAGTCAATTGGAATAATACGCAAGCATCAACTGGTAAACTTGAAGACCATCATATATATCCTCGTGCCTATATTACAAGTAAACCTCTTCTTGACGTTGACAACGATGAAGCTGAACAACTTATGGATAGTGTTGTTAATCGAACACTCATAGCAGAAGGGCTGAATGTCAAGATAGGGAAAAAGCCTCCTCATATTTATCTCTCTGAGGTTAGTCAAAACAATCCTGAACTTGCATCTTGTCTAGAAAAGCACTATATACCGAAAGAGATGATAAATGATCCTCACTTGAGTAGGTCATTCAAGAAATTTCTTGACGAGAGATCAAAACGCATTTTCTTAATAATACAGAAGTATGCTGTTCAACCTGCCGATGAAATGAATGAAAAGTTTGGAGTTTTATCTAATAATCCTCTTAGAGTTTTACCTACAAGCTCACTAAAAAACTTGATTTCTTCAGGATTAGTTCAAGAAAATGATTTGATTTATACGTCTAAAAGCCCAGAAAAAACAGCAAAAATATTAGACCACAAGACAGTTGAATTTGAATCTCAGCAATTATCCATTTATGATTGGGTAAAATTAGTCACGGGGAAAAGATCGTCAAATATCTTTAAAAGTATCTATCTAAAAAGAACTAACTCGTCTCTAGATGCATTGCGCCAACTTTAAAGAGATTTATAAGCAGTATATCTCTACGAAACTGATTTAGGTATTTATTCATAATTACCCTTTATTGTCGCGAAGAAAATCCAACAATTGGGAAACTCTGCGGCGACCTAAACCCAATCCAAATCAATCTATTCACAGGAGAACAAACCACCGAAGAACTCACAGGACATATTGAAACTTGGCTCTCAAGACTTAAATAAGGAGATTTATTATGAACACCAAAGAAGCGATCGCCCACGAAATC
>JBBQJY010000059.1:0-2040 GCA_038326365.1 Candidatus Curtissbacteria bacterium
GGCCAGACTTCCACGTCAAACGGTGTGAGTGGCTGGTCGTAATCGACCTCTGTGGCCGGTACCGTTTCTGGGGGTGGCACCCATGGATGCGATCGCACCTTCGATCTGGGCTTTCGGGATGCCTGTCGGCGCTCTCGCCGGGTTTCAGCGCGCGCGTTGGCGATGATCCTTCGCTGCAGCTCGATGGCGGCGAAGATAGAGGCTTCCGATACCGGTTGATTCTGGCCACGCAGGATGCGGCAAATGGCGCGCTGCTCCCACAGTGAGATGGCTGGGCGACGCAGATCGGCGCAGCGCGCCTCCAGATACTGCTTGCCATTGGTCGAAACGAAGATGCGCGAGAGGTCTTCCGGGTGATAGCGCACCAGCACTTTCTTTCGCTCGACGCGCCAGGCCGCGAACATGGGGTGCCAGTACCGGATGTGAAAGATGGTCACGCCGTCCGCCTGCACGGTGCGATCAGTCAAGGGCATGAAGTGCACCAGCCAGTCCCAGGCAGCCTGCGGCCCGGCTGGGAGTTGACGGGGTGGCTGCACGCTGGCCATCTTTTCCCACGCGCTGGCTGGGGTCGCTCCCATCAGTCCACGGTGCGGGCTGTGGTGGTAACGCATGCCAATTTCTGCGGCAAGCCAGCGTTCGAAGTCGCGCAGTGTGAGCACGGCGCCCTCCTCGGGATTCTGGACCGTCCCGGCCTTGCGGCCTTTGACCGAATTTCCGGTCGCACCTGGCAAGCCTTTGAGGCGTTGCATCAAGGTGCGGTTAAGGCGCTCGATGTGGCCGCCGAAGTGAGGTCGACCCACCGGCCTGTACATGAGCTCGATGCCGTACTGCGCACAACCCGCGCGCAGGGCCCTGCTTTTGAATTCGGTGGCGTTGTCCATATGAAGGACCTTGGGGATGCCTTGCATCGGCCACAAAGCGTCCACGCCCAACGTCGCAAGCCAAGGCGCTTTGGGCAGCGCGATGCGACTCAGCAAAAGTGCCACGGTACCAGCGTTAGGCCGCTCCATGCCAACATAGAACCCAACTACGCAACGCGACGCAATGTCGATGGCCAGCGTCAACCACGGGCGGCCCAGGCTAAGGCGGAACCAAGGATCGACAACGAAGGCATCCGACTGCGTATGGTCGATCTGAACAATGTCCAGCACAGCCTTCGCATTGAAGTGACCCGGGGCCTTCTTGGCCCGTGGGTCCTCGGCCAGCAGCGCGGCCTGCTCGTCGCGGTAGGCAACCCAGCGGCTCTTGACTGTATTGCGCGCGGGCGCTTCGAGGCGGGCGAATTTGCACTGCTTGCCGATTTCCTTGCACAGGTCCAGCAGCGGGTGCGCCAACTGCTTCTGCTTGGGCAGCCAAAAATGAAGCGCCGCCTGCAGAATCGACTCCACTTGGGGATCGATCCGGTTTCCGGGCTTGGGACCGTGCCTTCTTGGAGCGACCGAGCTTGCCACGGGATTGGCTAGAAACCGGCGACGCAGACGATAAACATTCGTCCAATGAAGCTTCAGCAGCTTGCCGGCGGCGACAGCCTGTTTTCGAGAAAGCGGCCCCGTGCCGAGCGGACGCATCACGCTTGCAATCTTGATCTCCCGCTCGGTGATCTCTGGTAACGTCGTCATCAGCAGAACTCCTGCAACGCGCTAGCATGATTTAACGCCTCAGCAGGCGCGGTAGCAAGTGAAATGCCCTTGAATCGCACTTTGTTGCTTCTGTGCAACCGTTGTCCAGATCGTCAATATACTAAATTCTCAATTTGAATCAACAACTTAGCAGCGAATCTCGCTAGCAGCGATTGTTGCCCTCGCTAGCAGCGATTGTTGCCTTCAACAGCCTGCGTCGCTACAGGGCTGCGGCTGTCCTTGATCAGCTCGTCGAACTTGCGCCTCGCATGCGCAAGGCAGCCTGCGGCCTTGCGCTCGTGCAGCTTCACGACGCTGTCGTAGGCGCTGTACTCGTCACGCACCAGCGTGCCGCTCCACTCGCCCAGGAACGCGATCGGGTACTTTGCTGCGCGGCCGACACAGAAGTCATAGGTCACAC
>JBBQJY010000060.1:0-1893 GCA_038326365.1 Candidatus Curtissbacteria bacterium
GGTAATGGAGAAGCTGTAAAGAAGTTAACAGAATTTCTAAACGCACAATATGAAGCTATTGGTCAGAAAATTGAAAAGAAAAAAATAATCATTGATAGTCCTGAAGATTTTGATTTTTCTTTTATAAAACATCTTAATCTGAAGAAGCTGAAAGATATTGATTCTCTTGTTAGTACTACTCGTTTAGAAAATATTTCAAAAATTTGGAACGAAAATAAAAATAATGGTAGCGAGGAATTCTGGCAACAGTTGTTCCAAAATCATACATGGATATTGTCACAAATATTTTCATGTCCGTTTATCTTAATCGGAAAGAAATTTTATTGCGGTGGCAAGGAGGACGATGATAGAGGAGGTGTGAAAGGAGATTTACTTTACAAAAATGATCTCACGGGAAATTTAGCCTTTGTTGAAATAAAAACACCAGAAACAGAAATAATTGGCAAACAATACCGTGGAAACGAAGATGGAAAAGATAATGTAGTTTATAGTATGGGTGATGAGTTGACGGGTGGCGTAAATCAGGTTTTGAACCAAAGAAAAATATATTTGAATACTCACGGAGATAATAATGGAAAGTTTTTGCACAATGCAAAATGTATTTTAGTTATTGGTAGGGTGGACAAATTGAAGAATGATGACGAAAAAAAATCTTTTGAACTATATAGGTCTTCTTCTAAGGATGTCGAGCTTATAACATTTGATGAACTGTTCGGGCGGGTTCAAAAATTTCTTGACTTATTAAAGGAATAATATGCTATACGACGAATTCAACTCATATAAAAACTTTGCCGGCGCTGATGTTTTCAAAACCAAGGCAACTGAAAAAACGGATATTTTAAAAAATCTCAATCCGGCTTTTTCGGTACGCGAATATCAAAAAGAAGCACTAGGCCGTTTTTACATAAAGAGCTAACTAATTAACTCCCTACGGGGATACAAGATTTATGGTTCTCTTGTCGCTTCATATTTTTTAGGTTTTGGCCTGTTTTACGTGAGGCCGGATTAGTTAAAAGTATTATTATTCCATCAATAAGTAAATTGGAAAGAGAGTTAAACTATAATAAGTTAATAGAAGCAAGGGTTGGATTAACTGATTTAGTTAAAGATCAGTGCGGTATGAATAAGATTATTAATGTGAAAGATAAGGATGTGGAAAGATTAAAAAATTTAGTTAGGAATAGTAAAAATTTGAAATTATTAGTATTTAATAGGAAGAAACCAGCGTCTAAATTTTTAAAAATTAAGACTAAAAACTTAACCTTTGCTTTTCAAAAAGAAGTTCAGCAGTTACAGGGAGTAACTATTTGCATAATACCTTCAACATCTGGTGTAAATGCTAAGTTCAGCATTAAATGTATATCTGATTTATTGAAATCATATATTAGTAGCGAAGTTAATGTATAAAATAAATTAAACATGTTAAATCTTTATTAAAGATAAGCTGTCCATAAAATAATGTTTAAGTCTTTTAATCAGGTAAAAGTAATTGTCGTTTTATCATTTAAAATACTAAAATAATTAAGCTTAAAATTTTGATGGCATAATTGAATCCGAAGGTTAATATAAATATTTATATTAACCTTTATTTTTATTATTTCTTTAATTTTTAACCATAATTTACAAAATGATTAAATTTTGATAAAGTTATAGGTATACTCATCTATTAGTAAACATGGTTTGGCATAAATAATAATTTAAAAAGTATGAACAAAAACAATCTTCTTCTCAAGATTTCTGTGGCCGTGGCTTATGTCGCTATGGTTGGAGTCAATTATTTGGCCAACGCCCTACCCATTGGTGGAGTAACCACCGGCGAAGCCTCTGATGCTTATGCCAATCTCTTTACACCCGCCGGTATTACCTTTGCTATTTGGGGACTTATTTATCTTT
>JBBQJY010000061.1:0-1794 GCA_038326365.1 Candidatus Curtissbacteria bacterium
CCGATCAGAAAGCCAGCGAGTAGAACTGATTCGCTGGTGACGAGGCTTGGTCTTTGATGCCGGCGAGTTGGCCCTTGCGAATGTGCATGATCTCGATACCGGCGATCAGGATGCGTGCGCAGCGGAAGGTCTTGAATCCGAGCATCGGACGCGTGATTCGTTCGATGGATTGATGGTCTTGCTCGACGACGTTGTTGAGGTACTTCGATTGGCGCATATCGATGGGCAAGCCGCTGTCGGCCTGAATACTCACAATGGCGGCCGTGTTGGCGCCGCTCTTGTCGATGGTGATCTTCTCGGGCATGCCGTGCAGGTCGATGGCTCGCTCGAAGAATGCTCGTGCTGCGGCGTGATCGCGCTTGGCCCGTAGCAAGCATGCTGGGCGTAAAGTCGTTCATCCACGCTGAGCCGGCTTTGCGAAAGAGGGGGAAGATGTGTTTGGGATGCTTTAAGGATTTCTGCGCGCCGCCAACCTGTTCCTGCCGTAGGACTTTGCCGCCCGCAGCCCACCGAGAAAAACCGACGACAAAATTGCGCAGGCGCGCTACAGGTGAGTGGCGGCTTGTGCAATCGGGCGACTAACGCGCCTGTAGCAGCAGACGGTGCACCTGGGTGAGCAAGCCAACGCCATTGACGGGTTTGACCAAGTGCAGGTCAAAGCCGGACTCGCGGCTGCGTGCGTGGTCTTGCGGGGCGCAGTAACCGGCGATTGCGACCAGCAGAGTTGTGGCGGGTTGCGGGCCTGTGCGGCGCAGCCGCCTTGGCACTTCCAGACTGTCAATGCCGGGCAGGGCGAAGCGTAGCCGATCTCACAGAGAATTCTCTATACGGCGCGTTGCAGCGTTGAATCAGATGGTATTCTCGACCACAATGAGCCCGCGACAGGCAACATCGAAAGCCCTCCTGCAGCTTGGTTGATTTTCGAGCAAGACGACATCACTAAAGGTTGGTTAGTATGCGGTGGAATCCGCTTCTTGCCTTGTACCAAATTAAAAAATCCCAAGGCCGCGCGATGACGCTGGCCGGCCGGACCTTAGCCGCCTTCCTCCTATTGTTCATGCTGCAGGGCGTGGCCCATGCGCAGCTGTTTCTGAACGTCAACAAGTCCTTCAACCCGATCAACCTGAGCATCGGGCAGACGTCGAGCATGGTCATCACGTTTGCCAACACGAGCCCGGGAACGTCGGCGACCGCGATCGCCGGAACGGACACTTTGCCAGCGGGGCTCGCACTTGTGAACAACGGGGTAGGCACCTGTTCCATTGCAAGCGTGGCGAGCGCGCTGTTCTCGGCCGGGGCCAGATTGAACTGGAGTGGCGGCATCATTCCGCCAGCATCCACCTGCACAATCACAGCGACCGTGACGCCGTATAGCTCAGGCACATGGGTCAACACCATTCCGCCTGCCAATGTTTTGGGATTCGTCGGGACGGCGACGGTGTCCGGATTCTCTACCGCAAGTGCCACGGTGACCGCGAACGGATCGTTCGCGGCGATCTCCGGCAGCAAGACAGTGTCGGGAGCCGTGATTCACGGCGGCGGAACGCGCAGCTACACGATTACCCTGAACAATCCCAACGCGATTCCACTGTCGGGCGTGGGTTACACCGACACCCTGAATGCCGCGTTGCGCGTGTCGATTGGAGGCGGCCTGCTGTCCAACACCTGTGGCGGCGCGGTGACAGACAACCTGGGCGCGGCACTTGCCGATGGCGCCGCCGGCATCCGCTTGAGCAGCGGCACGATGGGTGCCAACAGCAGTTGCGCCCTGACGTTCGAGGTCCGCCTCTCCGA
>JBBQJY010000062.1:0-1547 GCA_038326365.1 Candidatus Curtissbacteria bacterium
GGTCAAAAGAGAAGTATTTGAGTTTGTTAGCGATCAGCAAGCTGAGATAAATTAGAGCTACGATGGGCCAAAAAAAGATGTACCAGATTTTGCCTTGTTTTAGTAACCTGTTATTTTCTTGAAAAAGATTTCTGGCATCCTGACAACTGGGTAGGGCGTGAAAGGCAAAAGCAAAACTAAGCCAGAGTAAAACAATTTTTAACCACATGATGTCCGTATAGCGAGTAACGAAACTAGCTACTAAACAAAAAAATGTATTGATAACTAGTGGGCCGATGCTAATCCAAAAAGCACTGCGGAGACTTGTGGGTTCGCCATGAACAACGTAGCCAAGGGGATTACCGAAGCGAAAATAAACAACTTTCATAACTGGAATTTTAAAAAGGCGACAATAATGAGCATGTGACCATTCGTGCAACATGACGCCGGGGAAAGTTAGAAAATTTATTAGGAAGATAAACATGTGGTTATTGTAGAGGATTTTTGTTTGAAAGGAAAGATGGTAGATTCAAGAAGATAGATTTTAGATTTAAGAATATTTATTAAAAAACACTTCTGCAAAATTAATTTCAGAAGTGTTTTTCTTGGTGGTTTTTTTGTGGATGCTGAAGGATTCGAACCCTCGACCCCCTCGGTGTAAACGAGGTGCTCTAACCAACTGAGCTAAGCATCCGAATGAGTTAAAAGTTTATAAACGTCTAACTCATGTGGTGCGGACGAGAGGACTTGAACCTCCACAGCCTTGCGGCCACAAGCCCCTCAAGCTTGCGTGTCTACCAGTTTCACCACGTCCGCTAGATCCTCGTTGTTTGTTTTCGTAGCACTGGCTTGCGGCCATCCCGACATAAGTCGGGACGTGTCTACCAGTTTCACCACGTCTGCAAGTCAATTAATAATTATCAATTATGGTAGAAAAAATATTAATTAAAAAAACTTTGGTTAACTAGCTTTGGCTACTTTTGGTGTTTTTTTGGTTTTTAATTTCTTGGTGTAATCTTTTAAGAAATAAAGTTTAGCGCGGCGAACCATGGCTTCCTTTTTGATTTCAATCTTAGTGATAGTTGGCAGATTGATAGGGAAGATTTTTTCAATGGTAATACCATCGGTAATTTTGCTAACAGTAATAGTAGCACCAATTTCTTTGCCGTGATGGCGAGAAATAATGATGCCGTCAAAATATTGTAAGCGTTCTTTTTCTACTCCTTTGGCGCTTAATTCTTTAATCTTTTGATAGATTCTCACGCTCATGCCTGGAGCTAAGATGTCTTTAATTTCTTCTAGACTCAGGCCTTCTTTGTAAACTGGTAATTTTGTACTCATATGATTAAAATAAGAACTCGTAGGAGTTCAGGTTTTTAGCGTTTTTATGTTATAATATATTGGAAAATTTGTCAAATATTGGCGTAAATTAAGGCTCAAGGAGCAAGTGCAAAGAAACAAGTTTAAATAATTACTAATTTTAGCTATATTTATTGAATTGTTGTGGTGGCAGGGAGTAGTTGGCCGTTTTCGGTGGTGATGGTAAAATTGGTGATTTGGGGGGCGTC
>JBBQJY010000063.1:0-2053 GCA_038326365.1 Candidatus Curtissbacteria bacterium
CTCATGTTCGCCTGCGTCCCGTTCAGTTCATTGCCCCAATAGAACGGCCGCTTGTTACCCAACCCGCCGCGACACGCATATTCCCACGCATCCTCATGCGGCAAGCCAAACTTCCCCACCTTGCCGAACACCTTCTCCACACCACCCACCGCGTTCAACTTCTCCAGCAACCCGCCGCTACCGCAGATCATGTCCCACGACACCTGCTCGACCGGGAAACGGGTGGTGTCGAGTCCCTTGACCTTGTCGGCTCCACCTGATCCTTTTGTGAAGTGACTTGGGTTGTTGCCCATCAGAGCCTGCCACTCGGCTTGCGTCACCGGATTCTTCCCCAGCCAGAACCCTTTCGTGGTGTACTGCCCGCGTTTCTCTTCACCCTCTTCCGCCACCCACCCGGGCGTTGCACCGGCCTTGATCGCTGCATCTCGTTCCGCCTTTGGCGAACCAAGCATCGCAGTACCCGGCGGAATCCAGCAGAACGTCATCTTCAGCCCACCCGGAAGTGGGAAATGAACTTCCTCCCCAGGCTTGCGAACTGCGGGTAACGGGGGACGAACAATCTCAGGAGCCTTGGCCGTGGCCGTAACAACGGGCGGACTCGCAACGCTCACCGGAGGCACCACCGGAGGACTCACGATCTCCGCTCGACCCAGGGCATTGAGCCGCACGCCCAGTTCGCTTGCATCCTTCGGCCGACGATCCGCTTTCTGGGCCACGCACTTGCCGAGTAACTCGATCAGCCCTTCGCTCGCTCCGTTGTCTCGGAGGTCGTCGTCCATGTCCCGACCCGGACCCGTCGCCAGGTTGCCGATGAAGAGTTGGTAGGCGATCACACCCAGTGCGTGAACGTCGTCTCGCGGGTCGGGATCGGCACCGACCTTCTGTTGCGGACTTGCATACAGCGGTGTGTGCGAACCACGCATGTACGTCAGCAAGCGACCACCATGCGTGGACTGACCCCGCGATTCCGCAACAAGCGTTGCCTTCGCCGCGACGGCCCCGATCCCGAAGTCCGTGATCTGGAGCTTCTTGCTCGCCTTGTTCAGCAAGATGTTCGCTGGTTTCAAATCGCGGTGAACAATCGGTGGGTCTAACTTGTGGAAGTAGCCCACGGCGTCAACGAGTTGCTTCAGGGCTGCAAGAATCTGGGTCTGGCGTTGATCGGGCTTCATCCCTTGCAACGTGTGAACCCAGTCGGCGAGCGTGCCGCCGGCGACGTACTCGTACATCAGCCAGGGCGTATCGCCTTCCAGGTTCACGTCGGTCAGCGGAACGATGTTCGGATGCCGACCCGTTGCCATCAAACGGTCGATGACGCCGGCCTCATGCTGAAGATCGCGGGCCTGCTCGCCGTGGCAAAACTTCACTGCCCCGGTGAGGCTCGCCATCTTCGCGTTCCGAGCAAACCAGACTTCGCCGAAACCGCCGACGCCGAGCAAACGATCCAGCACCCAGCCGGGCTTGCCCGGCAAGGCCGCACCGGGCGTGAACTTCGGCGGTCGCGGCGGCAGCAGCTTCACCACATCATCCGCATCCCGCAAAACGAACCC
Source organism: Candidatus Curtissbacteria bacterium (assembly GCA_038326365.1). Lineage (GTDB taxonomy): Bacteria > Patescibacteriota > Microgenomatia > Curtissbacterales > GWA2-41-24 > JBBQJY01. The sequence continues at coordinate 1,551 of JBBQJY010000063.1, forward strand.
GTCTGGAATCGACCGACCGCTCGGGTCGTCCTTCCGCTTGAGAGACACGCGAGTTGCTTCGGGAACGCTGGCGAGCCAGAGTTCGAGGGCGATGACTTCTTCGGGCGGTGGGGTGAGATTCTTCTCGCTCAAGACCTGACGCACGGCCTCGACCGCCTCACCACGGGCTTGCTCGAATGTGGCCTCAGCAAGCTGTTGAATCTCGGCCCGTTGCTCGGCGTCCTTCTTCCGTTCCCGGTATTTCTTGAGAGCCGCACCGCCTACCGCGTAGGCGTAGGGGCCACCGGGAACGAGAGCGAGCAAGCCCGCGAGGCCGTTCTCGACGGCCGCTTCTGCAACGCATTTCAAAAAGCCGAACATCGGGCGACCCGTGCGGGATTTGGGGAGGATGGGACGATGATACCCGATGGGATACGAGAAGTGGAGTTGCTCGGGTGAAAACCCGAGCGTGAAACTTGTGGCAGTCGGATGCGGGGCGACAGTGCCGTTCTGGGCAGCGACCT
>JBBQJY010000064.1:0-1930 GCA_038326365.1 Candidatus Curtissbacteria bacterium
CTTGCGCCCCCCAGTGGTGAATCAAATGATCGAATTCGGCAGCGACGCTTTCCGGTGTACGCCCGCGCCATTTTTCTGCCATTACGGACTGCGAGCAAAAGGTACAGCGATAGGGACAGCCGCGTGACGTCATCATTGAAAACGATTTGCCGCGTTCGACCGTATCCACTGCGGGTTGCAGTGACGTATAGCGCTCCAGTTTGAAATATTTGTAGGCAGGAAACGGCAGCTCCTCCAGACTATCGATGGCAGGACGCTCGCCGTTATGTTTGATTCTGCCCTGCGGCGTCTGAAAAGTAATCCCCAGCACGCCGTCGAGGAGATGGTTCTGCGGGTCGCTCAAATCACCCACGCGGAATTGCGGGTTACCGGCTTTGACTCGCGCAACCGTATTGCATACTTCCAGCCAGGTCCTTTCGCCTTCGCCACGCGCAACCAAATCAATTTCCGCACGCGCGGCTGCTTCTTCGGGCAGTGCGCTCACGTGCGGACCCCCCTGGATTACGACCGTATTGGGTAAAATACTTTTTACTTGGCGCGCGGCGAGCCACCCCTGTTTGACTTGCGGTGTATTCGATGTGATTCCGACTACGTCCGGCTGATACTCGCGTACCACATCTTCGAGCGCGATGTCTTCGATATCTTGATCATACACGCGCACCTCATCGCCATTGCGTTCGCTCAACGCGGCGAGATACGCAATCCCCAGCTGTGGCGTCGTCCGCGTCTCGATGGGCAATTGAAAACGGGGAATGATTAATAGAACGCGCAAAAGAATGCCTCCATAGAAAATTTCGTGCTGCTACCAACGCTTCACGCGCACAGAGTCATAGAGGGTCTCCCGAGCGAGGAATTACGGTTGGGGAGAGTACCGACGATAGAACCCCGCGCGCTGTCATCACGAGAAAAAGCAGAATGGCAATCACATTCAACATGCCACCCCACTGCCGCACGGACAGACCGAAAATCAAATCACCTGTGAGCCGCAGCGCGAGCGACCCGTGCAGCAAGAGCAACGGTACATACATCAACGGCGAGTACAGAACGGGACGAGCGATTACCGCAGGCAGAATAATCGGCGCGTGTCCGAAAATCATCGAAAACACAAAACCGACAAAAACAGTGTGCAGCATCGCATCGTAAAACGGACCCGCGGATGCGCCGGCGTAAACTACGCGTAACGCGCCGCCCACCCCGAGCCACACATAGCCCAGCAGTAAACAACAGGCGATGTAACGCGTGAGCCCGCGCTGCCGCACCGTTCGCCGGGCAATATCAAAACGCAACAGCCACGCTGCCAGCGCAATCATACCCACTCCCGCGACGCGACTGCCCACGGACCATCCGAACTCTGCAAACCATACGCTTTCAAATGTGTTTAGCACAACCCCTGCCAGAAACAATGCAGCGGCACTGAAAAACAATCGCTCGGTTATCTTGGATAAGCGAAGCAGTCGGCTTAGTTCCAACCGTTCGCCGACAATTGTGAGCACCAGAAACGCAGTCCACCACAATGCCACTGTCGAAAATCCCAACCCAACAAGCCACAACCCATTGCCGATGAACCATGCCAACGCCCCGAGCGCCATTGTATAGGTATAAAGCGCGGGCACACGACGGACGATATAGTAAAAAATGGCGACCATGCCGAGACTGCCGAGCGTGAGCAAGAGAGCGCCCACGAATGGCGCTAACGTTGTAAGCAAGACAAGCGCGCCCACCGCACTAAAAAGCGGCGCGAGGTATGCCCAACGGTGTCCCAGGGCAACCGAGCGTTCGAGACTGACAAGCGTGCCGAGAAAGCCGCATACCATCAAGGGTCCGTGCAGCGTTCCGATGCCCGTAACTAGCGGCGGAAACATCCAGCCCAAGCGGATCAAACCCGCCCACAGCGCGGCAAGCAGCGCTAAAATTGCGAGCGCGACGATGG